>DATJTG010000001.1:0-30155 GCA_035503555.1 Acidobacteriaceae bacterium
GCGGCGGCAGGGGGTGAAACTGGAGCGTTGGAGATCATCGGCTCGTCTCGGTCGTGCTTTGACTGCCGCTCCACAAACCCTTGTCGATGGTGTCGAGCAGGGCTCCCGAAGGATCGGCGCTGTACTCCCAGAACATCATGCCACCGAGTTTGTGTTTCAGCACGTACGCGCACTTCAGCGCGAGCGACTCCGGATCCTCGTACGATACAAACTCCTTCTTCTCGTCGCTGTAAAGGTACGGAACCGAGGCGGGGGCGTCCCAGTAGCGCGTGAATCCCTGACTCAGCAGGTTGCCGATGTCCTGATACCGGCTATACGCGTTGGGCACGGCCGAGCCGGGCTGAAAGAGGCCATGGTTCGTGGCGTCCACTTTGCCCCACACGTGTCCGTAAAACGGCACGCCGAGAACGAGCTTGCGCGCCGGGACGCCGGCCCGCTCGAACTCGCTCACCGAAACATCCGCGGCGACGCCTTCTGGATCCGCGGGGTCACGATAGAGCGGCGCATGGTTGCCGGTAGTCGGCTCGCTGCCCGGCTCGTAGTAGTCGTAGGCCATCAGGTTCACGGTATCGACAGCGCGGGCGACCCGGCCCATTTCCGTGTGATCGAGAAACTCTGTTGACGCACCGGCGGCAACGGTCAGCAGCAGGGGATGGCCCATCTTCGCCTGCTCCCGATTGAAGCGTCGCCGCAGTTCCATCAGCAGCAGCGTGTAGTTCTGCTTATCTTCGGGTCGAAACTTGTTGCCGGCGCCCGTCTGTCCCGGATACTCCCAGTCGATGTCAAGCCCGTCGAGCTTGTATTCCTCGAGGAACGCCACGACGCTGTCGACAAAGAGCGAGCGGCTCTCCCGCGTAAGCGCGGCATCGGAGAAGTTTCCCGACCAGAGCCATCCCCCCACCGAAACCAGCACCTGCAGTGAAGGATTCTGCTGCTTCAGCGCAACCAGGGTTGCGAAATTGGGCGCATCGGCAGGACTCACGGCCACAATGCGGCCATCCTGAATGTTGGCAAACGCGTAGTTGATACGACTGACCTTTTCGGCCGCAATTTCGCCCGGCGCGATCACATGATCGCGGGGAAAAATGTAGGCGACGATCGCCGGGCGAGACTCTCCGTGAGACCTTTCCGGATTATGCCGCGCCAGCGCGGGGACTGTGCACACGAAGAGGACGATCCAGGTCCATAAGCAATGTTCGCGAATGCTGTGCAGGCGCAGGAAAGATCGCAAAGGCCCTCCTCATGGTCCGGGAAGCAACCTTACCCGGAGCCACACCCATGATGTCACGAGCGGCGGCGCGCCCCATAGGCCGGACGGCGATGACGATCCTGCCGGCCCATTCAGGCGGCCGCGTTCGCATTCATATTATGTATGGCGCCCTGCCCTGAGGGCCTGCACAACTTCGCGCGGACCTATCTCATCTTCTGCCCGGCCTGTGCCGGAGGTCTCGCGGTCCACACGCTCATGCATCCTCAGCGCATGTGGATCATGGGCCTGGTGTGGAATCGGCTTCCAGTACTTCACCATCGCTCCGACGCGCGGGCTCACCTTTGGTCGAGGCTTGGGTGACGCAGCAAAAGCCGACACGCTTTCCATGGCCATCTTTGAAGCCAGCATGTTCGGCTGGATGGCGAGCGCCTGCTTCGTGCTCTTTCCTGCTCCGTACCTCGATCCGCACAGCGCGGTCTTCTGGTTCATGATCCAGATCGTTATGATTGCCGATTTCTTCACGGGAATTCCTGCCAACGCCTGGCTGATTCAGAAGAGACGAAAAAAGAGATGCCCGCAATAGATCCGCAAGATTTGCGACTGGCAAAGGGAACAACTTCCGGACATTCGAAAGCAGCCGCGACCCGCCTGATGTGGATTCTGCCCGGCCGGACACGTACAAAGCTCGAGCACTCGGGGCCACCCCGAGGATCGCGTTGCCGTCAGTCTCCCGCAGGCGAGTCCGGTCCGCCCAAATCCTCAAAGACGGAACGCAGCATCTCGAGGCGCAAGGTTTCTGCGTGCATCACGTCAATCACCGAAGGGTAAAGCGCCTTCGGGAACATCGGCTGCTCGGCAAATCCTTTGAGTCGGCGAATGTTCGCGCGGGATTCTTCGATCATGTCATCCAGTGCGTCGGTGAGCGAGCCGGCCATATCTTCTACCCACTGCAGCATAGCAACGCGACGGGCCGGTTACCCATTCCCCGAACGATGCATTACCACGAACAGAGGCAGTGCCGATCCTGATACGTGCGGCGTACTGCGCACACGATTTCTTGTGAACTCCGGGCGGCAGCGGCAAGCCATTTGTACTGGAGTAACGCGTCGCATCCCTCTTTCGAGGGATGCTGGTTGCCGGTCTGGCGATCACGGATCGTCCCGCCGGAATGTCAGAATATTTCTTTTCTGCCGCCGTAGCGCTCGGCTCCCGCTCTCGCATCACGCAAGATTCGCCACTACTTCAAAATGCCGCGCTCCATTCGGCGCGATCACCGCAGCGTCGTTATGCTGGCCACCCAATGTTCCGGGCTTGCCATTCACCGTGATGCTCGCGATGCTCTTCCCCGCCGGGACACGGAAGCTGACGTGGAGCTGCTTCGGCAGCCTGTTTCCCGATGCAAGCGAAACCGTCGCCAGGAGCGTGCTGCTGTCGCGCGATTCCAGCCGATAATGCACGAGGCCGTAGCGCGTCGGCGCCTTCTCAATCGCGATCGTCTTGCCGCTGGCAACCCAATCCCGCGGAATCGCGCGACCACAGTGAAGCTCGTCCTTATCGGCGTCTTCGAAGACGAGCATCCAGCGCACGAGCAACGGAATGGTCTGCTGCGCCGGAATGCAGAAGATGGCGCCACCGCCGTCGATGCCGCTCACCTCGCCGGCGGTCCAGCTGCCGCGAGTGTGGTCGTGATAGCGATGCGCGTACATGAAGAGGATGTACTCCTCGATGCGGCCGAGGCGGAGAAGCATCTGCGCATAGCCATAGGAGATAAATCCGAGGATGGCGCGATCGGTGGGATTGGGACGTCCGACATTGGCCACCACGCCCATCGTGGTGGCTCCGTAAGCGCGCATCGTGTCGACGACGGCGTTAGAGGTAACGTCCGGCAGAACGTTGGCCTGCAGGAACTCCGCATAGCAGCGATGCGGCCACTGCTGCTCGCTCGGCCGTTCTTTCTCCATCGCTTCGCGAAAGGTGTATTGCGAGCCGGGCAGGATGGGCACGTAGGGCGGCTTGAGGTCGCGGCGGGTGTTGGCGTCCACGCTCTTCAGCAACTGGTCGTGGAGCTGCGACGCGCGCTTCTCCCATGCGGTGGCCTTCGCTTCGCCGCCAGGAAAGTTCAGCTTGTGCCACGTCGCGGCGATGTCGCGCCAGCCGCGCACCGCAAAGGCGCTGTTCGCATAGTACGGCTTCCACCACACTGAAGGGTCGGGCGCGAGACACGAGTCCGATTCACACCAGCCGTGAATGAGCCCGTGGCCGCGATCGTCGGCAGGCAGCGCCAGGCCCTCGTCGTGCAACTCGGCCAGCAGCGCGACCGTCGCTTCGATTTTCTCGCGATGCCTTTCGATCAGCGCGCGGTCGCCGGTCAGCTCGAAGTAGTACGCGATGAGGAAAAGCGTCAGGCCGAATTGCGCGGTCTCCGGCCCGCGCATGTTGATCACGCCCTTGTCGTCGGTGAAATCGGTGAAGTAGCCGTCAAAAACCTCGCGGGCGAGGTCGAGCCGGCCGCATTCCATGTTCGCGTAAAACGACATCGTGAAGATGTCCTGGAAGCCGTCGTACTCCGGGCCGTAGTAGTCGCGATCAACCGCGCCGTATTTGGGATACGTCCCGCCCGGGCGCACCATCAGCTCCTTTACAAACGCGTAGCGCGCCATGTTGGTCCAGCTCGCATCGGGCAGCGTGATCGGCGACATGTCGCTCAGTTGATGTTCCCAATACTCCGCAAATTCCAGCAGAGCAGCAAAGAAATCCGCGGCCGAGGGCTCCTGACGGCGGCGCGTATAGGCCGGATAGCTGAGGCCGTATTCGACTTTGACGATCTTGCCGTCCTGCACCTGCGCGGTACGGTGCCAGGTTTGCACGATGAACCGTTCGCGATCGGTCACGTCGCCGAAGACCAGGACCTCGTAGTGCGATCCGTCATCGCCGGGCATGACTTTGCGCACCGCCGGCATCCATCCGCCGACCAGCCCCTCGTAGCGCTGGTTGGCGCGCTCCTGCGTCAGTTCGTGAAAGTACTGTACCGGGTGATAGGTGCGCGTGTTGCCGCTTGGATAGACAGGCATGGTGTCGCTGCACTCGCGCGTGCCGACAAAGGTCTCCCACGACGGGCGATAGTACGGGTTGGGCGTGCGCGGATGCGACGAATGCATCGGCGGCGCGGCGTTGCGCACATCGTCTTCTTTGGGGTCGCCGTTCGCGAGCAGCTTGTCCGCGAGCAGGTCGGGACCGGACATCCCGATGTCTTTCATGTCGAGGCCGAGGTGCTGCGGCCCGTCAGAGGCGAACGACGCCTCGGCGGATTTCGGCAGCACCCGCGCCGTGCCCTGCGACGAGACGAAGGTGAGGGCGCCATCGCGCGTGCGCAGATTTTCGTAGACCTTCCACGTTGTGCCTTTGCGCGTAAACGTACACACCAGGGTGTGTCCGACAACGTCGACATCGCTTGCGGCAACGGCGCCGGGCGCCGCGCCAGCATGCGCATGGGCCGCTGACGCCTTTTCCTGCGCGAGCGCGCGAAGATTGCCCGCAGCTGCAGCGCTGGCCGCAAAGGTCTGCATAAATCTGCGTCGATCCATAATGGCGTTGCCCTTTCGTGGCTTAGGGAATGTGGGAGTTCGGAGCGCGGTGACCTGCGTGTGCAACCTTATACAATGTAGACCACCTTGTATACAACTCTGTATGCTGTATACCCGGTGTGATCTTTCAGGATTCGCCCCAGCGCGTCCCCAGACGGAGGTTCGCGCGCGGAAGGAGATTTCTCGATGTGCGCTGATCTCTCGCGTCGCCAGTTGCTGCAATCCGCCGGCGCCGGAACCGCCAGCCTTTTGCTTTCGCGCCGCGTTGTGCTGGGCCAAACGCCCGCTGCTGAAGTGGATTCTGCCGCACACCCGCACGCCGCAGCGCCCACACCGTCAATTCGCACCGGCGCCGTGGGCATGCAGGTGATGATCGTCGCCGTCACGCCGCAGATGTTGCGCATTACGGTTGCCGCCGTTGACGAGGCCATTGACACCTACTACAACGACGGCAGCCTGGTTGCGCGCAAATACCCTCCGACGCTGCACTCACAACGCACGGATGCCCCCGCCGACCAGGTTTCCTGGGGCGACTGCTCCGTGCATCTTGATACTGCGCCTCTACGCGTTAGCGTGCAGCATCCGCAGCGCGGCACGATCCAGGAACTGACCTTCCATCCGGAAATGAACCAGGTGCTCTTTCAGTGCGGTGGCGCGCCGGTCTACGGGCTCGGCCCCGGCGCAGACGCGCTCGATCGCCGCGGCAGCCAGGATCGCATGCGCAACGGCGCAGGAGACAACCTGCGGATTTACGGTGCTCGCAACCCGATCCCATGGCTGATGGGCAAAGGCTGGGGGCTTTATTTCCATCTGCCCACGGGCCTCTTCGATCTGAGCGCAGACACCGGCATCTGGCGCCCCAGTGACGTGGCCCGCGCGCAGGACATCTTCCTCATGGTCGGCGACACACCCGCGGATCTGCTGCGCCAGTACGCAGAACTTACCGGCTATCCGCATCTGCCAGCACGCTGGACGCTTGGCTTTCAGCAGTCGCATCGCACGCTCGACAGCCGCCAGCAAATCCTAGATGAGGCGCGGACGTTCCGCGAAAAAAAGCTGCCCTGCGACACGCTGATTTACCTCGGTACTGGATTCTGCCCTTCGGGATGGAACACTGGTCACGGCTCCTTCGTCTTCAACCAGGCCGTCTTCCCCGATCCGCAGGATATCGTGCGCGAGTTCCACGATCAGCATTTCAACGTTGTTCTGCACGTGGTGAATCCGCCTGAGACGCTGCACGGCTCCGTCGACGACACGGGCGTGGCCGCGTCCGTCGCGGGCGATGCGGCGAGCTACTGGGAGCAGCATGTCCCCTTCGTCCACTTGGGAGTCGACGGCTGGTGGCCCGATGAGGGCGACGTGCTGCCCACGCCTGAGCGCCTCGTGCGCAATCGCATGTACTGGGAGGGTGGCCGCAAGACGCGCCCCGACCGCCGTCCCTTCGCCCTGCACCGCAACTGCTATGCGGGGATTCAGCGCTGGGGATGGCTCTGGTCCGGTGACACCGAATCGCGCTGGAGGACGCTCGAGACCCAGATCATGGAGGGCATCAACGCCGGCCTGAACGGCGTGCCCTGGTGGGGCACCGACATCGGCGGCTTTGTGCCCACGCGCGAATTCACCGCGGAACTCTACATACGCTGGTTCCAGTTCGGTGCATTCTGCCCCTCGTTCCGCTGCCACGGGCGTACCTGGCAATTGCGCCGACCCTGGGGATGGGACACGGGCAGCTATGGCCCGTCTGAGATGGGGCCAAGAGCGGCCGAATTCCTGCCGCGCGAAGAAGACCTGCACAATGCGGCTGTCGAACCTATCTGCCGCAAATTTCTGGAGACACGCTATCGTCTGCTTCCCTACCTCTACTCGTCGGCATGGGAGACGCACACCACCGGGCTCCCGCTTATCCGCAGCCTCGGCCTCGCCTTCCCTGACGATGCCCAGGCATGGACCACGGTCGATGCGTATCTCTTCGGACCAAACCTGCTCGTCGCGCCGATCTACCACCAAAACGCGACGGACCGCGCCGTGCAATTGCCTGCGGGGACATGGTGGGATTTCTGGGCTGGGCAGCGCGTTGAAGGTGGCCAATCTGCAAAGCTGCTGGCGGGACTCGACTCCATGCCAGTTCTGGTTCGCGCCGGATCCGTCGTGCCTACAGGACCGGTGAAGCAATATACCGATGAGCCGAGCACCGAACCGGTGACACTCACCGTGTATCCCGGCGCTGATGGCGCCTTCACGTTCTACGACGACGATGGCCTCAGCTTCGCCTACGAGCGCGGCGATTACCAGGAAATCTCGATGCGCTGGGACGACGCCGCGAAGACGCTCACCCTGCATCGCGCCAAAGGCGCGCAAACACAGCAACGCACTTTCCGCGTGAAGCTCGCCAGCGGCGCGGAACAATCCGTGACGCTGCGATCGGGGAGCGCGACCGTACATCTGGGCTGACCGGTGAGCGACATCGGCGGCACGGTGACAATCAAGTGACAAAGCGCAAACCGAACAGGAACACATCCCTGTGAGCGCCCGCGTAGCGTGGCCTCTATGCAGGCACACGCTCCCGCTCGCGGCCACAGAGCCATTCGCGTCTTGCTCACGCTTTGCCTCGTTCTTTTTTCTTCGTCTCTGCCGGGCGCGGCACAAAACACGCCGCTTCTCTCCGGCGGTGTCGGATTCTTCTCGAGCACCTTCGGCGGCGCCACGACCTACTATCCCATCATCGAGCCGCTCGCCGCTTTGCCCCTGGGCCAGCATTTCTTCGTGGAATCCCGCGCAACGCTGCTCGAAACCTACTCGCCCAGCGGCAACAGCACCCAGGGCTACCAGCACTCGCACTTCATCGGGCTCACGTATCTCCAGGGCGCGGCCATCGCGAACTCGCACCTCACCGTCATCGGCGGCAGCTTTCTGCTGCCCTTTGGCACATATAACGAGCGCCTGTCACCGGTGTGGATCGGCAACTTCCAGGACGGCCCGCTCATCGCGAGCCTCGGCGTCTTCGGATCCGGCTCCGGTCTCGGCGGCCAACTTCGCGGATCGGCAATCTCTCGCGCGCGCTACTCCCTCGACTACGTCGCCTATTTCTCAGCGCGCAGCAACAACACACAGTTCAACGCGGACCGCTCTTCCGGCGGCCGCGTCGATCTCTACCTCCCCGAACAGCGCCTCGAAATTGGCGCTTCCTACGTGCGCCTTCTGCAAGGCACGCACGAGAACTTCTCCGGCATGCACGTGTGGTGGGAGCCGAAGGACGCGAACTTCCGCCTGCGCTCAGAATTTGCGCGCGGACAGCATGCCATCGGCTATTGGTCCGAGGCCGATTACCGCCTCGGAGGCGACAGCTTCTGGGGGCGCTTCGAACCGCTCTTCCGCTTGCAGCAGACGTTTCGCCTGAACCAGAACGGCGGTGACAGCGTGCCGCTCGTTAACACGCAGCGCGCCGATTTTGGTCTCGACTATAACCTGCCGCACAACGTGCGCATCCTCACCAGCTATGCGCGGCAATTCTCCTCGACGGAGAATGCGAACGTATGGGAAACGGGCATCGTCTACCGCTTCCTCTTCCCTGCCTGGAAAGGAAAAGGGCTGTGATCACGAAATCCTCGCTCGCTGGGTTCCTCCTTCTCGCGGCTGCGGCGGCCTTCTTCGGAGCTGCTGCCTCCGGGACCGCGCCAACGCCTCGGACCTCCGCCAAAGCAGCAACGAAACGCCAGGCTGCGCAGCCCTCCAGCGACGGTGAGCGGATCTTCCAGCAGAACTGCTCGCGCTGCCACAACGCGCCGGAAACCTTCCCGCAGAGCATTTCCGGAACCATCGTTCGGCACATGCGCATGCGCGCGAACCTGAGCCAGCGTGAGGAACAGGAGTTGTTAAAGTATCTGAACCCGTAGCGCGACTGGCGGCGCGATAGCTCCGAATCACGCTCGCGACGCCTCTAGTCCGCAGCTGCCCGCCGCTCCGATCCCAGAAGTGCCCGGCACAACGCGGCCGCTCCGGCCGCCAGAATCGCAATGCCGACGAGCACCCGGCAATACCCTGCCCACGCGATCAGCGCACCGGCCGCGGCCGTCGAGCCGGCACTGACGAGCGACGTGAGAAACATTGTGATCGCCGCAGCAGTACTGCGCTCGCTCTCAGGCGTGCGGTCCATCAGCAGGTTGTAGAGCCCCGGCGCGCTCATCCACTGCAGCGCCGAAAACGCGAGATAGAGGCAGACAGAGAGCCGTAGATTCGGCGTCGATGCCATCGCGCCCATCGCCACAGCCGTCGCCAGTTCCGTAATCGCAATGCCGTTCACCATGCCCACCGCGCCAAAGAGCGGCGGGTTCACCAGGATCGCGCACAGTTGCAGCCCCTGCGTAAGGGCGAAAAGCAATCCGATGCTTGCCAGCGAGAAATGCAGATCGTGCGCGAGGTACACGTTGGCAAACGGAGTGAAGGCCGCCAGCACTACCGACCACAACATCAGCACCGGCAACAGGCGCAGAAGAACTGGGCTGAGCCGGATGGCCGCCAGCCTCAACCCTGGGATCGACGCCTCAGTCTCCTCAGCAGGGGCGGCTGCCAGCTTCGTGCGCGGCAAACGCAAGACCGCCGGCAAGCCCGCAGCCGCAATCGCGCACGACGCAAGCAGGATCAGCCGTTTGATAGCGGCCGGCTGCAGGTCGAATCCCGCGCGATGCAGCCATTGTGGCAGGTCCCCGCAGACCACCGCGCCAAGGCAACTGCATCCGATGCTGGCGGCATATACCAGGCTGAACGCGCTGGGACGATTCTCCACGGTGGTCAGGCTGGCAATCGTCGGAAGATAACTCACCGTCCAGCCGCACATGGCCACGCCTGTCAGGAATGCCAGAGCCAGTTGCGCGGGCTCCCAGATCCACGCGGCGCGCAGCGCGCCAAGCGCCGGCGCCGCGACGAAGGCGAAGATCAGGAGCGGCCGAAGTCCGAAGCGTCGTGCCACAGCGCCGGCCGGCAGCGTACCCGTCACTGCGCCCAGGGTCGTCGCTCCGCCGATCAGACCGATGGCCCGCTCATAGAAATGCAAATCGAGCAGACACAGATTGAAGAGAAAGAAATAAACGGCGAATCCCGCGTCCCAGCAGAAGGCCGCGCCGAAATAGGTCCAGTAGCCGCGGCTCAGCCGCTGCCGGTGCAGCCACGCTCTCGGATCGCGCCAAAGCGGCGCCGCCTGCGCGCTCGCAGCAGGCTCTGACAGCGTCCCCATCAGCGGCCTTCCCGCACCAGAATTTGCAGCCGTTCAATCGCCAGATCGAGATCGGTGTAGCGCAGTTCGAACAATTCTGCGGTTAGCAGACGCTCGATGGTCTCGTACTGCAGCTCGCGCAGCTCCGGCGTGCCGATCACCACCTGGCGCATCGCGTGGCGCGCCACATCACGCCGCCACGGCCAGAGCTGCGGCGGACCTTCCCAGTTGCGATTGAGGAAGACGATGGAGTCCACGTGCGCCGCTTCCGCGAGACGCAGATGCGGCAGGTTCGCCGTTGGAAACTCAATGGAGGGTTTGCCCTCGGCGCGCGGCGTGATGGCCACTCCGCGGATCTCAGGGAACAACTCTGCCGCCGACGGCCGAAGGCGCACCTGATGGCAGTTGCCAATCACAATGCGCTGCGTCTGCTGGTTCAGCATCATGCAGCTGTCGTCGCAAACGTAAGCCCAGCCGGCGCGCGCGCAAGCGAAGGAGAGTGTCGACTTACCCGCGCCGGAGTCGCCCATGAGCAACAGGCCGCGCCCGTCGAGCGCAACGCAGCCCGAGTGAATCGGCGTAGTATACCGCGCGCTGATGTGACAAAGGGCCGCTGGCTCGAGAAAGAAATACCGCAAATAGAGGGGGTACTTCACTGCGGCCGCGGTCACGACCACCTGCGAGTGCAGATGTTCATAATCGACGACGCTGAAGTTCGATCCGTCTGCGATCGATACCATCAGCGGCATCATGATCTGGTACTGCGGAGTCAACGGACACTCGGCTTCGTCGCTCTCCAGCACATGCACGTCGACCACGACCGGCTTCGTATCGAAGCGCTTTTCAAACACCCCATACGACTCGTCCAACTGGCTCAGGACGTCCGCACAGTTCGTCCGCACTTCGATCGGAAACCCGTACGGATAGAACCGCCCCTGCAGGGTCGCCTCAGGAACTTCCAGCGGATGCCGCAGCAGCTCGATCGGTTGCGCTGTCGCATAGGCAAATTCAATTTCCGGAATTGTCATCATCTCGTTTTCTCCTGCAGCTGGAGAAGTAAAGCCGGTGCGGCTAGAACAGGTACCGCAAAGCGAACTGAACGATGCGAGGATTCGTCACGGTATTCGTGATCCTCCCAAACGATGGGCTGGCCGCCGGGTTCACCTGCGTGGGATCGCCGTAGCCCAGCGTTGTGTTGGGATTGCCGAACTGCGGCGTGTTCGTCAGGTTGAAGAACTCCGTCCGGAAGCGCACCGAGCTGATCTCCGTCACCGCAAACGATCGCTCCACCGCGGCATCCATGTTGTGCTGCCCCGGTCCGCGTACGAAGCCCACGGCGCTGTTGCCGAAATCCTGATCGGCCAGGCTGGTGCCAAATGGCGCTTCGGGCGCGCGCGTAAAGGCCGCGGGATCAAGGTAGCCATTGATCACGCGCGAGTAGAGCGAGCCACGCGTTTGCGGGTTGCCGTCTGCGCGCTCGGCACGGTCCTGGCTGCTCAGCAATCCGTACACCGATCCCGCATTCGGATCGAAAACGCTGAGCGGAATGCCTGACTGGATCAGCCCTACACCGGAGAACTGCCAGCCCGACAGCGCCTGCCGCGCCAGAGCCGGCCCCATCGTCCACTTCGGCGCGGCCCAATCAAGGCTCACGACCAGACGCTGATCGCGATCGTCGCCCGCCGGCCCGTACGACGATCCGCGCAGATCGTGCTGGTTGTTTGTCGGCAATTGCAGCTCGAAGAGATCCGTTCCCGACTCGCCGTTTACCTCGTCCAGGTTCTTTGACCATGTATAGCTCGCCTGCAGTTCAAGGCCGCTGCTCATCTGGTGGCGCGCGCTTACCTGCAGCGCGTTGTAGTTGGCGACGAACACCGAATCCGTAAACAGCGATCCTTCGCTCACACCCTGGATCGGCATGCGCGCCGGCACGTTTGCAATCGAATTGCTCGTCTGGCCGTTCACGGGATTCGACGGGCTCGCCAGGGTGGCCTGATCGAACTCCACCTGCCCCGAACGGTGTATCGATTGCGTGCCAACGTATCCCACCTCCACCAGGTATCCGTGCCCGAGCGCATACTGGATGTTCAGGTCGTACTCCTGCGTGCGCGGATCGAGCATGTTGGGATTCGTGCCTTCTATGAAGGGCGTCGATACCGGCGTGCGCGGCTGGAACTGCGGATAGCTCGACTGCGGCAGGAGGAGCGGCACGAACGGGCTCTGCAGAGTGGCCGGGCCATTGGGGCTGCCCGCGACAAACTGCAGCGTCGCAAACGGAAGCTGGGCCAGTGTCTGCTCCGCCAGATTGCCGGAGTGTCGATCGAAGTACATGCCATAGCCCCCGCGCAGCACCGCCAGCGGCCGTTGCGTCATCTGCCACGCAAAGCCAAGCCGCGGCGCAACATCGCCGTAGGGCGTGCGGTACAGCGTGGAAAACGGAGTCCGCCCAAGGCCACCCGGCACAGTTCCGGGGAAATTCGAGGGCAGCGTGAATCCGCTGTATGTCCCGGTTGCAGGAATCGCTCCCGTCTGGGCGATGTTCGGATTGAAATTCGGCAGGCGTCCATGAATCTCCGTCGGCGCGCCGAAGATCTCGTAGCGAAGCCCTGCGTTCAATGTCAGCCGGGGCGTCAGACGAAGGTCGTCCTGCCCAAAGCCGGCAAAGTCGTTGTAGCGCTCATCGCGCCGGTAGATGCCGCCGCCGGCAATGCTCGTGGTCACGTTGCTAAGGCCGAGGGGGCTGTTATTCTGCGCGGCGCTCTCGCCCAGCAAGAAATCGTCGAAATTGGCAATGATGAGCAGCCCGTCGGCTTGCTGCGGCTGATTCTCGTCCACTTCATGCCGCTTCACTTCCGCGCCAAAGCGCAGATCGTTGCGGCCCCGCGTGAGCGCCAGCGTGTCCTGCCAGATGAAGGAGTTCGTCACCTCCCATTCGGCCGGCGTGCCCGCATCGCCAAGCGTGAATCCGCCCACGCTCAGGCCCGGCGCGTGGAGCGTCGGACCCGTCGCGCCCGTCGGCGTGCCTTCGCCGATCGCCGCCGACGTCAGCGGATTTGCCACCTGCGACACGCCGTCGTAGCGCATGTAGCCGAAGCGCGCGATGTTCACCAGGTTCGAGCTGAAGACGTGTGTGTCGGCCAGCACAAACATGGTGTTGCGGCTTAGCTCGCTCGTTCCCCACCCCGGCACGTTGGCCGCGTTCGGCGAGAATGGCTCGTCGGTCGGCGCGCGCGACCAGAAAAACCGCCCCGCCAGCGTGTTCTTCGGCGTCAGCACCTCGTCCAGGTTCACGGAAAACTGATCTTCGCGATAGTGCGCAGGAATCGCATAGGTCGACTGCCCCATCGGC
The DNA here is from genome assembly GCA_035503555.1 of Acidobacteriaceae bacterium. Lineage (GTDB taxonomy): Bacteria > Acidobacteriota > Terriglobia > Terriglobales > Acidobacteriaceae > Palsa-343. The sequence goes on from DATJTG010000001.1 coordinate 13,353, forward strand.
ACCTGATCTGACGCAGCGGGCCCGCCGACCGGCAGCGCCGACTGCGGATTGGGCACGGCATAGGTGCCGTTTGGCAGCTTCGCATTCAGAATCGCCAGCGCCACAGGGTTGATGTTCGATCCGTCGCACGCCACCTGCGTGCCACCCGCCTGCGTCAGGTAGCCCGAAGCTGGCTGACCCTGCGCATCCAAATGCCCCGCAGGACAGAACTGCGCGCCGAGCTTCGCCGCGGAGCGATCGTTCGTGAGCAACGGCAGAATCGGATTCTGCTCGTCGCCAAGGCCGTTCACTTCCGTCAGCCCCTGATACGCACCGAAGAGGAACAGGCGATTGCGTCGAAGCGGGCCGCCCACCGACGCACCGAATTCGTTCTGTTTAAGGTCGGGCCGCGGCTGCCCATCGAGTTTCGAGAAGAAATCGTTCGCATTGAACAGATTGTTGCGGACAAACTCCCACGCGCTCCCGTGGAACTTGTCAGTCCCGCTCCGGCTCACCAAATCCACGTTCGCGCCCGACCCGCGCCCATACGCGGCGTCAAAATTTGCCGTCTGCACGCGATATTCCTGAATCGTGTCGACGGCCGGGATCGCCGTTCCCACTTCGTAGCTCTGGGCTGATGCCGCGGAGTTCTCCACCAGGTTGTTGGCGTCGATGCCGTTGAACTGGATGTTGTTCGCCAGCGGAATCGCGCCGTCGGACGCAACATTCTCAGTTCCTGAGCCGAGCTGCGCCGCGTTGGGCAGATCGACCACCACGCCTGGCGAAAGGCCAAGAATCTGCGTGTAATTGCGATTCGCGAGCGGCAGAGCCTGGATCGCCGTTTCATCGACCACGCCGCCCAGCGCCGAGGTTTCCAACTGCGCGTTCTGCTGCCCCGCTGAAACTTGCACGGTCGTGTTGACGCTCGCGGGGGCCAGCGCCACGCGCACTGTGCTGACCGCGCTCACTGTCACGTTCACCGCCAGCGGCTGGCTCGCTTCAAATCCCTGCGCCGACACAGTCACTGTCCAGTCACCGGGCGGCAGCAGCGAGATGCGAAAATCGCCCTCTGCGCCCGTGGCCGCGCTGCGTCTCATCTGCGTGGCCTGCTCGACGGCGGTCACATGCGCGCCGGCCAGCACATGATTTGCAGGATCGTACACCGTGCCCGAAATCGCCCCGGTGCCGGGCGTCTGCGCGAAGGAACCGCCGGTTAGAAGCATCAGAAGGGCGGCGATCGCGGCAATGACGCGCGACAAACGAATGCAGTTCATAGCAGAGGGCCTCACGTGCTGCAAATTGCTGTTGCGTGAAGCCGAGTATGAACGTTGCCCGCGCTCGCCTTGTCAGTGCGTTGTCACCGTGTTGCACCTCTTTCTGCAGCATGCGAAGACAGACTGCGGCTCCATTGATGTAAAGAAACTGTCGGCAAGAAGTTACTTCCCTTCGACATTTGCATGACAACGCTTCTGTGCGTACTCCCTAAGCTGACCTCATTCGCCGACGAGACCATCGGCCAAAACGCACCCGCCGCCAGGTCTCCGCGCCTCAAGGAGGACTATGCAAAGACTCCGGACTCCTTCTCCCCGACTGCGCTCGCTAAGCCTCGCGGCGCTGCGCAGTGGCTACGTGATCGTCGGCAGCCTGCCCACCACGGACGGCACCGCAGCGACCGCGGGCGCTGGCTGCCTCATCGTCCTCAGCAGCCGGGCCAAAGTCGTGGAGACTTTCTCCGGTCACAACATCAACGGCCCCTGGGATATGACCGCCGTCGACGGCGATTATGTCGCGGCTCTCTTCGTCACGAAGGTGCGCAACGGAACCGTCGCGGCTAACGGCAGCGTGTTGGACCGCGGCACCGTAGTTCGGCTCGTGCTCTTCATGCCGCCGAACCGGCGTCCACAAATTGTCGACGACACCTTCATCGCCAAAGGCTTTCCTGAGCGAATCGATCCCGCCGTACTGGTTATCGGACCGACGGGCGTCGCGTTCGACTTCAACTCCGGGATCTTGTACATGGCCGACTCGCTCAACAATCGCATTGCCGCGTTTCCCGATGCGCTCTTCCGCGGGCTCCCCTCCAATGGCGGCTACACTGTGACCCAGAACGGCGGCCTCAACGATCCGCTCGGCATTGCTCTCACGCTCGATGGCCGCCGTCTGGTTTCCGCGAATGGCGGCGACGGTAATCTGGTCGAAATCCATACCGCCACTGGCAGGCAAACCAGCGAGACGCTCATCGACAACACGGCGGGCCGCTTCCCGGAGCCGGCGCGCTCTTCGGCCTCTATGCCACAGAGAACGGCGTCTTCTTCGTCGATGACGCCTCCTACACCTTCAACCTGCTTCACTAACCGAACACGGAAGCTGCGCTGCTGCTGACCCACGCTGCGTCGACTCCCGAGGCCACGATCCGCTGATCGAAAGAGGAGAGCATGAGGATGATCAGAATTGCGATTGCCCTGTTCCTGGGTTTCTATTGCCTGATCGCTGCCGGCCCCGTTCCCGTTGAAGAGGCCGCTCAAACCATCGAAGTTCACGCCAAACGCTTCGCCTTCGAACCTTCCGAGATCACCGTCAAAAGAGGAGAAACCGTGCACCTGCACATCGTCTCCGACGACGTGCCCCACAGTCTGGTCGTAAAGGGGCTTGACATCGATGCGTCCGTATCGAAATCGCATCCTGCCGACATTGACTTCACCGCAAAACAGGCCGGCAATTACACCGGCCGCTGCGGGCGCTTCTGCGGCTCCGGCCACGGGCGTATGACCTTTGCCGTTCACGTGACCGCCAACTGATGCATACGCACGTCGGACCACTCATCGTTGCGCTGACCTGCTGTTGCATCGCCGGCTGCCGCGCCACTCCGCCAGGCAAACACGAAACCGCAACCATGAACTGGATCAAGCACAGGATCACAGTGAAAGGCAAACACGATCGCAATCCTTTGGCGCGATCGCCGGAGGTTATCGCTGACGGCAAAAGCGCGTTCAACGATTACTGCACGGTCTGCCACGGCCTCGACGGTCAGAACACCGGCGTGCCGTTTGCCGACACCATGTCGCCGCCTGTGCCCTCGCTCGCATCGCCCGCGATCCAGAGCTACTCCGATGGGCAGCTGAAGTGGATTATCGAGAACGGAATCTGGCCCTCGGGCATGCCCGCCTCGAGTGGCATCCTCAGCGACGAAGAGATGTGGTCGATCGTGGAATATCTGCGGCATCTGCCTCCGGCTGGCAGCCTCGGCGAGCCGGGCGAGTATTCGGGAGATGACTCCGGAACGGACCATCCATAGGCACACGCCAGAAAGGAAAGACGCAATGCAGGAGCACCCCATCGGCAACGGAGTTCTCACCGCGCGCATTCCTCGCGAATTTGCCGCGGCCATCGAAGCACTGCAGCTCGCCGGATCGAACACCGATGCGCTCCTCGAACTGAATGATGCCGAATGGCATCGCCTGCTCGACGTCTGCGACCTCGCCCATCTCACCCTTGCGCTGGCGCAACTCCCCACTGCGGGGTTTCCCGCCTGGGTCGTCGAGCGCCTCGAACGCAACGTCTCCGACAACACTCTGCGCTCCAGGCACGTGCAGTCCCTTTACATCGAGGCGGCCGAAGCGCTCACGCGCGAAGGCGTGCCGCACGTCGTCATCAAAGGATTCACGCTCGCCCCCGGCTACGTCGCCGACCCGCGCTACCGGTTGCAGAGCGATCTCGACTTCTACGTCCCTAAGCACCACATGGACGCCGCGGTCTCTGCGCTCACCGCCATCGGCTATACCAAATCGCCGGAGAACCATTCCCGCTTCGCCGACCATACGCCGTCGCTGGTTCGCCCCGGCGGCGCGTGGAAAGGCAACATGTACGATCCCGATCTCGCGCTCGGCATCGAACTGCACTTTTCTCTCTGGAACTCTCCCGTCACCCGCGTAACCCTGCCCGAGATCGATCTTTTCTGGCGGCGTCGTGTGCTGCGCCGCAGCGGCAGCTTCGCCTTCTGGTCGCTGAGCGAAACCGATCAGCTTGGCTACTTCGCCTTGCACGTTCTGCGCGATGTCTTTTCCGGTGAGTGGGTTGTTCACCACGTCTTCGATCTGGCCACATTTCTGCATCGCCGCGCCGCCGACGCACCATTCTGGGCGCAGTGGCAAACGCTGGATTCTGCGCGCCTGCGGCAAATTCAGGCCGTCGCGTTTCTCATCTCCCATACGTGGTTTTCCGCGCAGCTCGCCCCGGCCGTCCAGCAGGAAATCGCCGCATTACCCGCGGATCTCGTTCGCTGGGTCGCCATCCTCGGCGCCCATCCGCTCGAATCGACCTACCGCAACGCTCGAGAAGGCAGGCTGCTGCAATACCTGCTGGCCGACTCGTGGCAGGCGAAGCTGCACGCCCTGCGCCGCGCCCTCATTCCCGTGGCTCTTGCCGTACCTTCGGGGCCTTATCTCCGGTCGCGCAATCACCGCGTAAAGAAGGGCGGCGCGGATCGCTACTACCTCGACAGGATCGCTTATCTCGGTTATGCCATCGGAACGCGCCTCGTCGCCAACGCAGAATTTCTGGCAAACGCAATCCGGTTTTTCGTATTTGCAGCGATACCCGACGAGCCTCTCCTGCGCCCCAGGAGCAGCACGCAGGCTCAGTACGCTGTGGATGGATCCGGCCGGTAATCATCGCCGAATTTATTCTTGTGTGCCGCTGTAGTCTCCCGCGTCGCCACGCGGATCATCCCGAGATCGTCCTGGTCCGCGCTCACGCGCACGCGCCGCCCCAGCGCCTCCAGTTCTCGCGCGTCAGCCCCTTCCGCCCACACGTGAAGTTCGTATATGCCTGTCGGAACGTCGTGCAGAGTCACGGCGCCGCTCAACGATGCGACGGTATAGTACGGCGTCGCCAGGGTGATAATCACCGCGCTCATCTCCGGATGAATGTTGCAGAAGATGTACGAAATTCCCTCATGATCGAAGTGCACATCGCGCGTGCTGCCCGCTTCGTAAAGCCCCAGGTCGAAGCGTTTCCCGTTGAATTGCGAAAACACGTTGTGGAAGAACGGGTCGAGATTCGGAAACGCCACCGTGCTGCCCAGTGGGATCACCAGCAGATGCGGATGGAAGCTCTTGTCTTTTTGCGCCATCCGGTAATGCTCCGGTGTGATCGCTGGCACCGGTGCCTCCGGACCCGCTGGAGTCAGCCACACCACAACGTCCTGGGCCGGCTCCGCCACTGCAGCTTTGCGCCCCCCTGGATGCACCAGCTCCACCTGCGCCCGCACATCGACTGTTTGCGCATGGCCCATAGTCACCACCGCCCCCAGCAACATCAGCAGCCCCCGCACGCGATGAATTGGCCTCATCAGAACAAGTACCCCGCCGCTAACCCCACAATGTGATCGCGATTCGCGTTGCCGCTGATGGGCCAGCTGCGAATCTGCCTGTACTCCGCAGAGAACAGCAGATATGTTCGCGGCTTGTAGATGATATTTCCAAACGCCGTCTGGTTTCGCGCCAGGTTCACATACATGCCGCTCTCCGTCACCAGATCGGACCCGCGCAGTTCGTCCTCGAATCCGTTGTCCTGTCCCGTTGCCAGGTTCGCCTCCAGTTCCGGCGAAAAGGTCAACTTCAGCTGTCCCCATCCGCCCTCGGCATCGAGCGCTTTGTAGTACTCGCCGCCGTCGTAGCTCACGTAATTCTTGAAGGTCCCGCCGCCGAGTCCGCCCAACGATCGCCCGCGATAGAACTCGCCCGTGAAATCCACGCCTTTCGCGATGGGGAAGAGCCAATCCGCTGCGGCCGCCCACGCATCGCCGTGCGCGCCGTACCCGAAGGCCTCCCTGCTGTAGTAACCGCCCGCGCCAAAATCGACGTCGCGCGCTCCCCACTTCAAGTTTTCGCTCAGCCGCGCCTCGTATCCCGGCTGCCGGCTGTTTTCCGATCCATTTGGAACGCGGTCGCTCATCGACGGCGGCGCTCCGGGTGAAGGCGGATCGATCAGCGCGAATTCGCCGCTCAGATGGCTGCGCGGTAGCAGATTCTCTTCGCGATACACGAGCTGCGGCGCCCACGTCCACAAGTTCCCCGACCACGCCAGCGCCGGCTCGCCTACCGTCATCCACGACGTCGGATTTCGCGGTGAGATCACCGGCTGTTCGAGCCCTACGGTCAGCGCGCGATCCGGCCACGCCAGCGTTGCATGAGCGGTCCGCAGCCGCACCGTGCCCGACGATGTCGTGTAATCGGCGTACGGGATGCCGCCGAAGAAGTCCACGCTCACCGCCGCCGACGAGCTCGCACCCCACATATGGGGTCCCTGCGCGTCCACGCCCAGTATCGACTGTCGCGCCGTCGCGCTCAGGTCTCCCGATGGCTGCCCCGGCGCCAGGGCCGTCGCGATGATCGGCAGATCCGCGTTGTCGGTGCGCCCGCTCAGAGCTGCTGAGGTAAACAGCACGGTCCCTGAGATCCGCACCCGATACTTCGACGCGCTCTCTACTTTCGTCTGATCGTGGGTGCGAATCTCCGATGCGAGCACGTCCGTGTTGTCCTGCAACTGCTGCACGTCGGCGCGCAATGCGCTCGCTGACTGCTCGGCATCGTCGCCCACATTCTTGGCGGCCAGCTGAGCGCGCAGGCTCGCAATCTCCGCCCGCATCGCCTCCATTTCGTTCTGCGATTCGGTCAGTTGCTGGCGCATGCTGTCGATCCTGTTGCTCAGTGCGTCGATGTGCCGCTCCAGCTCCGTCGCAGCCGGCATCTCCTGCTGTTGCTGCGCGCCGGCCGCGAGGCCGAGCACCCCAATCCCCATGGCGAGCATGGCGATGCGGAGAGTCGAAGTTCGTCTGTTCTTCATCGTGATCCCCTGTCTGAGGCGAAGCGAGATTGCCGCTTACCGCGCGGCAACCGGCGCGTCCTGGGTCTGAGCCGCAACAGCGAGTTCCCGCAGCCCGGATTTCGCGAGCGACAAAGCAAATACTGTCTTCCCCGGCTCGGAGCACTCCAGGCACACTTCGCCGCCATGCTCCTGAGCGATCTTGTGCGCCAGCGCCAGGCCGAGCCCGATCCCGCTCGCCTTGCCTTCGCTCACAAACGGCTGAAACAGCGCCTTCCGGACGGTCTCCGGTACGCCAGGGCCGTTGTCGGCCACGCGCACCACATAGCGATCCGCCTCGTCGCTCAGCGACACGCGAATCTGCGCCGGCCCTGCGCCCTGCCGCGCCGCCTGGCAGCCGTTCAGCAGCAGGTTGTAGAGAGCGCGCTCGATCTTCAGCGTGTCCGTCCACACTTCGATCTGCGGCATCGGTTCCACCGCAAACGCCACATGCTGGGCATCGGGATGCGCGCGCACGAGCGCCACCGACCGCTCCACCAGAAACGGCAGCGACTCCCAGCTCAGCTGCAGCGGCTGCCCTGTGCGACTGAAGAGCAGCAGCGATTCGATCAGATCCGTCATGCCGCGCACGCCCTGCCGGATCTCCGTCAGCAGCTCGACGCGCTCTTTGGCATCCCCCGAGTCGTAGCCCAGGAACTCCGCATTCGCATACACCGCCGACAAATAGTGCCGCAGATCGTGGGAAATCGAACTCGCCATTCGCCCGATCGTCGCCAGCCGCTCCGCCTCCACCAGTTCCTGGCGCGTGTCGCGCAGCCGCCGCCGCATGCGGTCGAATGCCTCCGCCAGCTCGCGGATTTCCCTCGCCCCGCCCTGTCGCAACTGATAGTCGAAGTTCCCCGCTCCCAGCGCTCGCGCGCCCGCCACCAGCCGGTCGAGCGGTCGCGTAATGCTGGCCGCCAGGTAGATTGCCAGCAGCGCGCTCAGCGCAAGCAGCAGCGCGCCCAGCGTGAGCAGCACGCGATTCAGGCGCGTGAGGTAGGCGCTTGCCTGATCGAACGACTTCAGCACCACCAGTTGCACTGCGGGATCGGTCGGCCCCGACAATAGCGCCGCCGCCCCTACAAAGTGCTCGCGGCCCATCCAGATGTCCTGCCCCTCCGGATCGTACGAGCCCAGCGGATGCAGCCCCGGCAACGACGCATCGTGCTCGTCGAGCGTTGTCGCCACGCGCGCGCCGTTCGCGTAGAAGATCACCTCGGCCGCAGCCACCTGGCTCACTTCCTGGGCCATCCGCCGATTCACCGACGACCCCAGAAGCACGTATCCCAGCCGCGTTCCGTTGTCCGCCGATCCGAAAAACAGCGGCTGCGATGCCGCCACATAGAGCCGCCCGTGCAGCAGCACCCAGTGCTGCTGTCCTCCCGTAAACACCGGCGCACCGATCAGCGCTCGCGGATCGTCGCCCGTCGAAGCGCCGCCCTCATACACCGCGATCGCCGCGCCATCCGGTCCGGCCAGCGCGAACAGATCGCCTCCGCTCAGGTGCGAGAATCCTGCCGCGCCATCCTGAATGGTTCGGGGATCTACCGTCGTCATCAGTGACTTCAGGAGCGGCTGCGCCGCCAGCAGCGACACCTCCCGCTCCAGCGTCTGCTGCTGCTGCGCGCGAATGTTGCGATACGTCACAATCGAACGCCGCAGATCCGCCGCCACATCTGCGCGGATCTGCTTGCGCAGAATACTGTGCACCGCCACCAGGCTTAGCGATCCCACTCCGAACGACACCAGCAACAGGCACAGGATCAGCGTCGTTCGCATCCGCATCGCCACCGCCGGTCTCGCCTCCTTGTCGGAGTCTTCCGCTACTGCGGCATGGGAACGAACCGGTACCCTGCGCCGTGCACCGTGCAGAAATGCACCGGCTCAGCGGGGTTCGACTCCAGTTTTTGCCGCAGCTTCAGTATCTGATTGTCCACGGTGCGCGTGGAAGGATAAGAATTGTATCCCCACACCTCGTTCAGCAATTCCTCGCGCGTCAGCACGCGCTCGGGATTATCGAGGAAGAAGCGCAGCAGCTTAAACTCGTGTGCCGTCAGTGCTACCAGGCTCCCGCGCCGCGTCGCCTGCATGCGGGCGAAATCCACCTCGACGTCGCCGAAGGCAACCGTGGGCCGCGCCTTCGAGCGCTTCGATCTCCGGATCGCCGCCTGGACCCGCGCCAGCAGTTCGCGCGGGCTGAACGGCTTCGTCACATAATCGTCTGCGCCCAGTTCCAGCAGCAGAACCTTGTCCGCCACTTCCGAGATGGCGCTCAAAATGATCACCGGCAGTTCGGGATACGACTGCTTCAGCGTCCGGCAGATCTCACGCCCCGACATACCCGGCAGCATCAGGTCCAGAATCACGGCGTCGGGTCCGGCACTGGCCGCCAGCTTCAGCCCTTCCGCACCCTGGCTGGCGCTGCAGAATTCGAAATTCTCCGCGACGAACAGCCGCTCCAGCGCCTTCTGAATGCGGGCATCATCTTCAATCACCAGGATAGTAGCCATAAGAGACGGATAACGGACCAGCCGCTCAGTTATTCCCGTGAATCTCGGGTTCGAGACGATTGTGCGCTATTCCGTCACAATTTCCGAGGTCCTTTTATCGGTTTTGACAATCTGATGACAACCAGATGACATCGTGACAAGCCAGCGACAGGTGCGAGCCCGGTGCTGGTCCTGATGCGGGATCTCCAGGGTGGCGCCCCCGGTGAGATTCAGTGCGCCGCCAGCATCGCCTCAATCTTTCCCTGCAGTGCGCCCAGATCCGTCTCGCCGTCGATCCGTGCTCTGATCACGCCCCGCCGATCGATGAGGAACGTCACCGGCACGCCCAGCACGCCGCCGTAGCGCTCGCCCAGCTTTGCATCGCCCATCACCACGGGATAATCCAAATGCATCCGTTCCACGAGCGCGCGCGCTGGCGGCTCGCTGTCATCGATGGAGACGCTCACAATCTGCAGGCCGTCGACGCCGTACTGCTTTTGCCAGGCCACAAATCGCGGCATCTCTACGCGGCACGGCGCACACCACGTCGCCCAGAAGTTCAGCAACACCACTTTGCCGCGGAGCGCCGCGAGACTCACCGGAGCGCCACGCAAGTCGGCTCGCGCAATGTCCGGAGCCCGCAGGCCCACCAGCGAAGTCCGGCCCATCGCATCCTGCGCGACACCAGGCCCGGCCCCGGCAAACAGGCCCGCAAGCATCGCGCAACCGAGAATGCGCCAGAGCCTAATGCGTCGATTCAGCACGGTAACCTCTGCTCACCCAGTCCGAGCCAAAGTTATTGGCAATGTGCAGGACCTTCACGTTCGTGAAACCCATCTGCTGCAGCAACTGCCACGCCGATCCAATGTTAGGACACCGATCCCACGGGCAGCATCCGCAATACAGCACGATCGCCTGGCCGCGCGGCAGATTCGCGACGCGGCTGCGCAGCGCAGCAATCCCGCGAGGCCGCGATCCGGGCCCGGCGTACTCCGCTCCATGAATATGCGCCTGATCGAAGAGCACCTTCGAACCCACCTGCAGAATCAGCGAGCCGTGCGGATTCGACTGAAGTTCGTGGTTCAGCGCATCCGGTTCGAGCAGTCGATCCCGCGGAATCACACTGGCGCTCACCGGCTGGTTCAGTTGCGCGTGCACCGACGACACCGCAAGCGCAGCCGCGCAGAGGCCGAAAAGGATCGTGCCGGTACATCCCCGTACGCGTTTCATACCGGACCCAATTGTAGAAGACCTGCGCATCTCGAGCGCACTCCTGTTGAAGGCGTTGAAAGGTGCGCACAGCACGCCGCTTCCCGGCCAGCGCTTCCTTCACGCCAAAAAACCATAACCAGTCCAACTGCATCCATAGGCGGAGGAGTACTCTGTCTCCTGCGATTGAAGTCCCCCCGCGGTCTCTCTGTGGCCAGCCGTTCGGAGCCAATGCGCCTTGACCCAACCAGAAGTTTCCGCCGGTCCTTCCGGCCCACCGAATGCGCTCACCAGGGCAACGAATAATTTCCTCGCTGCCATCGTGGCCTCGTCCGACGACGCCATCATCAGCAAGGACCTCAACGGCATCATCTGCAGCTGGAATGAGGGCGCTCGCCGCATCTTTGGATATGAATCCGAGGAGATTATCGGTCAGTCCATCCTGCGCCTCATTCCCCCTGACCTGCAGCACGAAGAGGATTTCATCCTCGGCAGGATCCGCGCCGGAGAACGCGTCGATCATTTCGAGACCACCCGGATGCGCAAAGACGGAGAGCGGTTCCCCATTTCGGTCACAGTCTCGCCGATCAAGGACGACACCGGAAAGGTCGTCGGCGCCTCCAAAATCGCGCGCGACATCTCCGAACGCCGGCACGAGGAGGAAAGTCTCTATCGGCTGGCCGCAATCGTCGATTCGGCCGACGATGCCATTATCAGCAAAGACCTCAACGGCATTATCCAAACCTGGAACAAGGGCGCGCAGCGGCTTTTCGGCTACGAACCTGAAGAAATCATCGGTCAGTCGATCCTGCGGCTGATCCCCGAAGATCTCCGCCACGAAGAAGACGAGATCCTCCGCAAGCTCCGGGCCAGCGAGAAGATCGAACACCACGAAACCACGCGCGTCGGCAAGAACGGCGATCTCCGCGAGGTCTCCATCACGATTTCTCCCATCCTCAACCGGAATGGCCAGGTAATTGGAGCATCAAAGATCGCGCGCGACGTCTCCGACCGAAAAAAGGTGGAGCAGCTGGCTATCGAAGTCGAGAAGATTGCCACCACCGGCCGCATGGCCGCGGCCATCGCGCACGAAATCAATAACCCGCTTGCTTCCGTTCTGAACCTGATTTACCTCTCTCGCCAGGAAGGCGTTTCCAGGGAGGAAATTCAGGCCTTTCTGGCTACGGCGGAGACGGAACTCGAACGTGTCTCTCACATCGCGCGCCAAACCCTCGGCTATTACCGCGATACCGGAGCCCCTGCCGAAGCCTATCTGCACGATCTCATCGAAAACGTGCTCTGCGTCTATCGGAACAAGATGCTCGCCCATGGCATCGAGCTCGAAGCGACCTTCAACGACCTGCGCAGGATCAGCGTGCGTTCAGGAGAAATTGTTCAGGTGTTTTCCAATGTCATCTCGAACGCCATCGACGCGATGCCCCAGGGTGGTAAGCTTTGCATCTCGACCGCGCAAACGGTCATAACCGGGCGAGAAAGCCTTCGTGTCATCGTGAGTGACACTGGTCATGGCATCCGGCGCGAGCATGTCAGCCGCGTCTTTGAACCATTCTTTACAACCAAAGGAAATCTCGGCACCGGAATCGGGCTTTGGGTCGCACGGCAGCTCGTGGTGCGCCATGGCGGCCAGATCTCGATCTCAAGCAGCACTGAGCCCGGCGACAGCGGGACCCTCGTCACCATCGACCTTCCCTTCGGACGGCAGGAAGGCGAGGCCATTCAGGCCGAGGCACCCGAATCCGGGAAGGAGAACTGATTGTGGCATTTCCAGGCGCGATGATTCAATTCGCCGATTCCTTTTCCGGTGGCCGTTCCGATCCGCTGCGATCCGCAGGCGAAGCCGAGAACGTTAGCGCTCGGCTGCCCAGAGTCCTGGTCGTGGACGATGAAAGGCTTCTCGCGGATACGACCGCCGCAATCCTTCGCCGCTCCGGCTTTCATGCCAAAACCGCTTACGATGGCTTCAGCGCGCTCGAAATGACAGCCAATTTCCACCCGGATTATCTCCTCACCGACATCATGATGCCCGGCATGAATGGCGTGGAACTGGCGATTGCCATCACGAAGATGTATCCCTCCGCGAAGATCCTCCTCTTCTCCGGACAAGCCGGCATCGCCGACATTCTCGAACAGAGCCGCGCCCAGGGATATGAGTTTCCGCTGTTGGCCAAGCCGGTCCATCCCCTAAAGCTCGTCGAAGGAATCAGGAACCTGGGCAATCGCTAACGGAACTCGATCCGTTGCGGCTCTGCAGGGAGCGGACGCCGCGTTCCGGCTGGCTTTGCTGGCCTGAATCCAGCCGTTGTGGCTACAGAAGTGTCCGGCTCTCGAGGATGATGGCTTCCTCGGTGATAGGCACCAGGAAGGTGTTCCCGATTTCAAATTGCACGTAGCCTTCCGGGTCCGGCAGCAGCGTCCGAATCCAGAAGGTATCCCGCCGCAACGGCACCGCGTTTTTCTCCGCACCGCCCTTGTCGAGCACGGCATGGCAGTGCCGGTTCAGATCGAAGCGCGGATCGCTGAGCACCTGGAGCGAAACCCGTACCGTTGCCCGCACGCGGTGCTCATACGTTGTGATGGCCAGCTGCACCGAGCGGTCGGTCGAGTTGAGCAGATTGCTGCGCGCCGACTGCCATGCGGCCCCGGCTCCCTGCTCGTGCCGCGCCGAGGCCAGCAGCGGATGCCGCCGGCGCAGGCGGCCCCAGCGCGGCGAGATGATCAGCAGCTCTTCGACGCCGTGGATGTATGCAGCGTCAGGGTCGAAGCAGCGCACAACGCGCTCGGCTTCGGCGGCATGGTCGAACACGGCCCGGCTTTCCTCCGTCGCGCCGATCATACCTGCCGCCCGCGCGCCGCGATACAGGAATCACGCCGCAGCGTGCCGGATTCGGCAACGCTGTCCGGCGTGCCCGGTCGGCATGCCTACTCGACGTGGTAATTCGGAGCTTCGCGGGTGATCACCACGTCGTGGACGTGCGATTCGCGCAGTCCAGCCGACGAGATACGGACGAAGCGGGCCTTCTTCTGCAGCTCTTCGATCGTGGCCGCGCCGCAGTATCCCATGCCGGAGCGCAGTCCGCCAACCAACTGGTAGACCATCGCCTCCAGCGCGCCGCGGTAGGGCACGCGACCCTCGATGCCTTCAGGCACGAATTTGGCGAGGCGATTGCCGCTGTTGCGTTCGCGATCTACCACGCCTTCTACGCTGGGTTCCTGCATCTCGAAGTCTTTCGCACCCTGGAAGTAGCGCTCGCCGCTGCCCTGCGACATGGCCGAGAGAGATCCCATTCCGCGATATGCCTTGAACGAGCGGCCCTGGTACAGGATGGTCTCGCCCGGGCTCTCGTCAACGCCGGCGAAGAGCGAGCCGATCATGATGACGCTGGCCCCGGCCGCAATGGCCTTGGTGATGTCGCCGGAATACTTGATGCCGCCGTCGGCGATGAGCGGGATGCCGTGCTTCGAAGCGGCTTTGTATGCCTCGCTGATGGCGGTGATCTGGGGCATACCCGCGCCGGTTACCATGCGCGTGGTGCAGATGGATCCCGGCCCAATGCCGACCTTCACCGCGTCCGCGCCCGCGTCGATCAGGGCCTCTGCGCCTTCGCGGGTCGCGACGTTGCCGGCAAGAAGATCGACGTCGGGGAATCGCCTCTTCACCTCGCGCACCGCATCGAGTACGCGCGAAGAATGGCCGTGGGCCGAGTCGATGGCGAGCACGTCGGCACGGTTGCGGACCAGTTCCGCGGCGCGCTCGAGGAAGTCGCCGGTGGCGCCGATCGCGGCGCCGACGCGCAAGCGGCCCTGCGAATCCTTCGAAGCGTTGGGATACTTCAGCTTCTTCTGGATGTCCTTTACGGTGATCAGCCCCTTCAGCTCGTAGTTCTCGTCGACGACCAGAAGCTTCTCGACGCGATGCTGGTGGAGGATCTCTTCAGCCTGCTCCAGCGTGGTGCCAACTGGCACGGTGATGAGGTTGCTCTTGGTCATCACCTCGCTGATAGGAATGTCAGTGCGCGTCTCGAAGCGAAGGTCGCGATTGGTGAGGATGCCAACCAGCTTGCGGTTACGCGTGACCGGTACGCCGGAGATTTTGTAGCGCCGCATCACATCGAGCGCGTCGGAGATGAGCTGCTCGGGCGCGACGGTCACGGGATCGACGATCATGCCCGACTCGGACCGCTTCACCTTGTCGATCTCTCCGGCCTGCTGCTCGATCGTGAGGTTGCGGTGCACAATGCCGAGCCCGCCCTGCTGGGCCATGGCAATGGCCATGCGCGACTCAGTGACGGTGTCCATTGCGGCTGAGAGCAGCGGCGTGTTGAGCGTGATGCGTTTGGTCAGCCGGGTCGCGGTGCTCACTTGCGCAGGGGCTACCTCACTCCAGGCAGGAGTTAGAAGAACGTCGTCAAATGTCAGCGCTTCAGGAAGAGGATGCTCAATCATGATAGGAAGATGCGCGCAAACCCTCGAGGTTTCAAAGTCGGCTGGAAGGGAGCGGCTTCAGGACATTGTAGAACAGTGCGCGGGTGAGCATGGGCCTGAGAGCCGCGCTCCAGCTTCGGCGACGAATCGCGCAGCCGGGTTGGGAACTGCATGCGGTGGAGCGAGAAAAAATCCGGGACCGCCTTGCATGGCCGATCCCGGATGGTTAAGTGCATCAATCGAATGAATCACGATGATTGCGAATACAAGACAACAACAGCAGCTCTAATCCTCCGCGCTGGTGGCAGCCGTCGCGACCTCATGGCCGTCACGGGGAGAAATGTTGGGTGTCGCGGAGCGGCCGGCCATCGCCGCCCGTCCCGAGTACACGCGCCAGGTGCGCTCCACGTCGTCGGTGGCTTCCTTCAGCAGCTCTTCGGCCGTGTCAGGATGCGCGCGGAGCAGCATGGTGTAGCGCGTCTCGTTGTAGATGTAGTCCTTCAGCGGAATCGATGGAGCGCGGGAATCGAGGTTGAACGGATTCTTCCCTTCCGCTCGCAGCGCCGGGTTGTAGCGCATCAGGGGCCAATAGCCCGAATTCACGGCCGCCTTCTGATGGTCGAGGCCTTTGGAGAGGTCGTAACCATGGGCGATGCAGTGGCTGTAGGCGATGATGATCGCCGGGCCGTCCCACGCCTCGGCTTCCTGGAAGGCCTTGACGGTGTGGCTGTCGTTGGCGCCGAGTGCGATGCGCGCGACGTAGACAGAGCCGTAAGCCACGGCTTCCATGGCCAGATCCTTCTTGCTGGTGTGCTTACCGCCCGCGGCAAATTTCGCCACGGCCGCGCGCGGCGTAGACTTGGACATCTGGCCCCCGGTGTTCGAGTAGACCTCGGTGTCGAGCACGAGGATCTTCACGTTCTTGCCGGAACCGAGCACGTGATCGAGGCCGCCGAAGCCAATGTCGTAGGCCCAGCCGTCGCCGCCGATGATCCACACGCTCTTGCGGACCAGGCTGTCGGCAACAGATTCGAGGCTCTTCGCGTCGGCGGAGTCGAGCGTCGCTAGCTTCTCGCGAATCTCGCGGATCCGCTCACGCTGCAAGTGGATGCCCTCTTCCTTCGACTGATCCGCATCGAGCGTGGCTCGCACCAGGTCTTCGCCGAGCGACGGCGCGAGCTTTGCCAGAAGCCCCTCCGCGTAGGCCTTCTGATGGTCGACCGCGAGACGCATGCCCAGACCGAACTCTGCGTTGTCTTCAAACAACGAGTTCGACCAGGCGGGACCTCGTCCATCTTCATTCTGGCAATAAGGCGTGGTCGGCAAATTGCCACCGTAGATCGAGGAGCAGCCGGTGGCGTTGGCGATCAGCAGCCGATCGCCAAAAAGCTGGGTAAGCAGCTTGATGTACGGCGTTTCGCCGCAGCCCTGGCAGGCGCCGGAGAACTCGAACAGCGGCTCGAGGAGCTGGATGTCCTTCACCTGGCCATGCGCGAGCTTGTCACGCGAAACGGTGGGCAGAGACTCAAAGTACTCCCAGTTGGCGCGCTCGGGCACGCGCAGCGGCTGCTGCGGCTCCATATTGAGCGCCTTGTGCGCCGGATCGGCCTTGCTCTTCGCTGGGCAAACCTCGACGCAGAGCTGGCAGCCGGTGCAGTCTTCCGGCGACACCTGTAGGGTGTAGAGCTGATCGTCCATGCCGCGCCACTTGGGTTTGGCGGACTTGAACGTGGCCGGGGCGGACGGCAGCAGCGCACCGTCGTAAACTTTTGCGCGGATGACCGCATGCGGGCACACCATGACGCACTTGCCGCAC
>DATJTG010000002.1:0-69676 GCA_035503555.1 Acidobacteriaceae bacterium
AAGAAGGGTCCGGTGGACGGCGTGGCGGCGTCGCCGCAGTATCTGGACGTGAGCGTGCCGCCGAACCGCAGCCGGCGGCTGAAAGTGGAGACGACGCGGAACGCCTTCGCGTACGTTTTTGCCGGCGCGGGAACGTTCCGGGATGCGAGCGAGCCGAGAGCGGTGCTGACGGAGAGTGGAGCGGATCCGAATGCGGCGGCGGTGTACGACGCGAAGAACCACTCCCTGGTGCTCTTCGATCGCGGAGACGAGATTGCGGTGACGGCGGGTCCGGAGGGCATGCGCTTTCTGCTGGTGAGCGGCCAGCCGCTTGAGGAACCGGTGGCGTGGCAGGGTCCGATCGTGATGAACAAACCGGAAGAGCTGCGGCAGGCGATGCAGGAGTTGCAGACGGGGAAATTCATTAAACACAGGTAAGAAACGGGCCGGTAAAAAGCGGTCAGTGAAGAACCGGCCGGTGAAAGGCGCGTACTTTGAGGGGTCGTCCGAAGGGGCGGCCCTTTTGCTTTTTGGCGAGAGACTGTGAGCAAGAGGCTGTTCGCAAAGGACGCCTGGCCGAGAGGCTGTTCGTGAGGAACTTCCGGTCAAAGACCCTGCCGCATCGGCGGACCTCCGGGGTTGAACGTTTCTCGCAATAACGTCCTGGATTGGCGGTTTTTGCTGAACGACCTCGCTGGCCGCTGGATCGCAGACATGAGTTCTGCTGCCTGTAAAGATTCCCGTGGTGCGTGCGGGAAGGCATTCCGGCGGATACGCTCGGTATAATGATGAAGAGAAAGAGCGATTTATCTTTCGATTTTCGAATTGAAGGGAACACCGCCCCATGGCGACCACCAACGCCGGCGCCCCGTCTGCGTCGGGCGAGGCAGCACAACAGGCTCCCCAGAAGCCTGTCATCAATGATTTCAGCATCCAGGTAGCCACCGTAAACGGGTCCGGCTCCCAGTCGGCGAACAGCGTGCTGCTGCGCAGCATCTTCGCGATGGGCGTGCCGGTGAGCGGCAAGAACCTGTTTCCGTCGAATATCGCGGGACTGCCGACCTGGTACACGATCCGCGCAAGCAAGCACGGGTATGTGGCGCGCAAGAAGGACATCGATGTTCTGATTGCGATGAACGCGGAGACATCGCGCGAGGACATCCTGTCGCTGCGGCCGGGATCGGTGGCGATCTACGAAGAGAGCGCGAACCTGAAGCAGTACCGCGACGACGTGGTGTGCTATCCGGTGCCGTTCGACAAGCTGACCGCGGCGGTTTGCCCCGAGGCGAAGCTGCGCAAGCTGGTGAAGAACATGATCTACGTGGGCGTGGCCGCGCAGCTTTTGTCGATGGACATGAAGGCTGTGGAGAGCTCGCTGCGGAAACAGTTCGCGAAGAAGGTAAAGGCCGCGGATTTGAACTGGGCGGCCGTCGAAGCCGGCTACAACTACGCAAAGGAATCGCTGACGAAGGCCGATCCGTTCCAGGTGGAGCGGATGAACGCGACGGAAGGGAAGATCATCATCGACGGGAACGCCGCGTGCGCGCTGGGCGCGATGTTCGCGGGCGTCACGGTGGTGACGTGGTATCCGATTACGCCGTCGTCGAGCGTGGTGGAGCAGCTGATCGACTACCTGAAGAAGTATCGCGTGGAAGCGGACGGCAAGGCGAACTTCGCGGTGGTGCAGGCGGAAGACGAGCTGGCGGCCATCGGCATGGTGCTGGGCGCGGGCTGGGCCGGGGCGCGGTCGATGACATCGACTTCGGGACCGGGGATCTCGCTGATGGCGGAGTTCACGGGGCTGGGGTACTTCGCGGAGCTGCCGGGTGTGATTTTCGACATCCAGCGCGTGGGGCCGTCGACGGGACTGCCGACGCGGACGTCGCAGGCCGATCTGCTGAGCGTTGCGGTGCTGTCGCACGGCGACACGAAGCATCCGATCCTGCTGCCGGGCAGCGTGAAGGAGTGCTACGAGTTTGCCGGCGCGGCCTTCGATCTGGCGGAGCGGCTGCAGACGCCGGTGTTTGTGCTGAGCGATCTGGATCTGGGGATGAACAACTGGATGTCGGATCCGTTCGAGTATCCGGAGAAGCCGCTGGATCGCGGCAAGGTGCTGACGGCCGAGGATCTGAAGAAGGTTGCGGAGTGGGGACGCTACAAGGATGTGGACAGCGACGGGATTCCGTATCGCACGCTGCCGGGCACGGACCATCCGAAGGCGGCGTACTTTACGCGCGGCTCGGGACACAACGAGAAGGCGCTCTACTCGGAGCGGCCGGAAGATTACCAGAACCTGATGGAGCGGCTGGCGCGCAAGTTTGAGACGGCGCGGACGCTGGTTCCGGCGCCGGCGGTGGCGCAGACGGGCAAATCGAAGGTGGGCGTGATTGCCTACGGTACTTCGGACTTTGCCGTGATGGAGAGCCGCGATCAGCTGAAGAAAGAGTACGGGCTGGAAGTGGATTATCTGCGCATCCGGGCGTATCCGTTTGCTCAGTCGATTCACGACTTCGTGGCGTCGCACGAGCGCGTGTACGTGGTGGAGCAGAACCGCGACGCGCAGATGCTGAGCCTGCTGAAGCTGGATCTGCCGGCGGGGGAGACGACGAAGCTGCGCAGCGTGCGCCACTTCAACGGGCTGCCGATCGATGCGCGATCGGTGACCGATGAGATTGTGGTGAGCGAAGGACTGTAGGGCAGCGAAAAGCTGTTAGCGAAAAGCTGGAAGCCGAAAGCGAAGCGTGGAGCGGCGGGCGATCAGGGCTTGAGCGGGAAATTCAGGAGAGATTGAGTTTATGGCGGCAACAGTTACAAATCCGGCGCCGGGACCGAAGACGAATCGCATCGGATTGCCGGTGCTGGAGTATCGCGGCGGCAAGACCACGCTGTGCGCGGGATGCGGGCACAATGCGATCAGCGAGCGCATTATCGACGCGATGTTCGAGATGGGCGTGCAGCCGGAGCGGGTGATGAAGCTGTCGGGCATCGGCTGCTCGTCGAAGAGCCCGGCGTATTTCATGTCGCGCGCGCACAGCTTCAACAGCGTGCACGGGCGCATGCCTTCGGTGGCGACAGGCGCGCTGCTGGGGAACAAGACGATGATGGGCATCGGCGTCTCGGGCGACGGCGACACGGCGTCGATCGGCATGGGGCAGTTCGTACACCTGATGCGCCGCAATCTGCCGATGATCTACATCATCGAAGACAACGGCGTATATGGCCTGACCAAGGGACAGTTCTCGGCGACGGCCGATCAGGGATCGAAGCTGAAGACGGGCGTGATCAACGATCTGCCGGCGATCGATACGTGCGCGATGGCGATCCAGCTGGGCGCGACGTTTGTGGGGCGGTCATTCTCGGGCGACAAGAGGCAGTTGCTGACGATGCTGAAGGCGGCGATTGCGCACAAGGGCACCGTGATGCTCGACGTGATCTCGCCCTGTGTGACGTTTAACGATCACGAAGGCTCGACGCGCAGCTACAAGTACATGCAGGAGCACGAAGAGGCGATCGCCGAAGTCGGGTTTGTGCCGCACTTCGAGGAGATCGACGTCGAGTACGATCCGGGCACGACGATGAACGTGACGATGCACGACGGATCGAGCCTGCGGCTGAAGAAACTGCAGGAGGATTACGACCCGACGAATCGCGCGCACGCGGTGAAGACGCTGATGGAAGCGCACGAGAAGGGCGAAGTGCTGACGGGCGTGTTCTACATCGACACCGAGAAACCGACCTTCACCGATTTGCTGAACCTGGTGGACGAGCCGCTGGCGACGCTGCCGCAGGAGCGCACACGGCCGGGCAAGCAGGTGCTGGAAGAGATTATGGGGCGGTTGAAGTAGAAGGCTGAAGACTCGAAACCAGGACGCCTCGGCGAATTGCCGGGGCGTTCGTGTTTCAGGCGGAATATTGGGCGGTCACATGAGTGACCTGGCCGGCTTCGTTGAACTGCATCCACTCGGCGGTACGAGTGCCGCTCTGGTTGGTGTAGACGAGGACGATGGTTGCGTAGCCGGTGAAGACATCGAGCAGGGTGAAGCGCAGATGGGGGAAGAGCTCGAGGCCGCGGGCAAAGTAGCGGCCGAGGGCGTCGATGCCGGTGACGCTGGCGTTGCCGGTGACGCGGACGGCGACGGGCGAGGTGAGGACGATCTCGGGCGCGTAGTGGTGGAGGATGGCGGCGAGATCGTGGTCGTTCCAGGCGGCGATCCAGCCGACGGCGAAGGCGCGGGCGGGTTCGGGGGTCAGGGGGAAGGTGAGGGGCATGGTTGCGTTTAGGATGACAGTTTTTTTGTGCGTCAGGCGACAGGCCGCGCGGGAAGTTCCTGTTCCTGGCCCTGCGCGGCCGGGGCTGGTGTTGGCTCTGGTCCAGGCTCAGGCTGAAGGAGGGTGTAGGGCAGGGGCAGCGGCTGATCGGGGCTGTTCATGAGGCTGGTGATCCAGGTGAGGAAGGTCATGCGCGTGTGGGACTGCGCGGTGGTCCAGAGAATCTCGTCCTGATCGGCTTCGCTGACGAGTTTGGCGCCGATGGTGAGGTCGTCGTGCTGGCGGCCGGAGAGGCGCGTGGCGACGCCGGCGGCCCACTTGGCGGCGTCCTCGTTGCGCGGCGCGCGGTAACCGCGATGCAGGGACTCTGCGAAGCAGCGGTAGAAGTAGTCGCTGGCGCTGCGCAGCGCGATCTCGAGGCCTTCGGCGCGGATGAGCTGGCGCGAGGAGAGAAGCTTCTCGGGCGCGAGGACGATTTCGTGGGCGAGGCCGAAGTCGCCTTTGGCCTGCTTGCCGACGACGGGGAGATAGAAGTCGACGCGCAGCAGCCAGCGAATGAGACGGAACGGTTCCATGGCGAGGGTGACCTGCTGGATCAGGGGCTGCTCCCAGTGTCCGTCGGCGATGATGACGGCGTCGCGGTCGGCGGGGGAGAGCTTATCCCAGAGCCCGGTGCGGCGGAGCAGGTCGATGTGGGTGCGGCGCGAGACGATCTCGACGTTGGGCGGCAGCTCTTTGCGCTGGATGAAGAGCTCGCTGCCGGCGCGATCGAGCATGACGGCGTAGAAGAGGCCGAGCTCGCCGAGCCAGGCGCAGAAGCGATCCTGCTGCTCGCTGGTCAACTCGACAGGCTTTGGTTTTTCGGGCTGCGGCGTGACGTGGACCGGCTGGTTGAGGCGGTTCTGGCGGCGGATCCACCAGATGACGGGGATGAGGAAGGGAACGATGAAGACGGCTCCGGACTTCAGCAGCCAGAGGAGATAAACCAGGCAAACGACGGGGATGATGAGGAGGATCGCGAGCCCGCGCAGGTATTTGCGGGCGCGGCGGTCCTTGTGGAAGCGGCGCAGGTTGAGCCCCGCCTCGCGCCAGGTGGACGAGAGGGTTAGCTGCCGCCAGTAACTCTTTTTGAAGAGGAGCTGGAAGAGAGAAAACATCAGCGTTGAGCGTGTAGCGCTTAGGTACAGGGAAACGAATTTGGGGTGAAGATGCAAGGGAAAACTGAAGCCGAGGGAGGCAGCAGAATTCACCTCGGTCGACTACACTGATACTGGGAAGTTCTGCAATTCTACGGGTAGGGCGGCTCCCCGCCTTCGCGATCTGGCCGTGTGACCGGCCGCCGGATGCAAGCCGCCAAAGGACGCAATTTTGATCGGAACTAAAGTACTCACCAAGGTTTTTGGAACCAGCAACGAGCGCGCGGTGAAGAAGCTGCTGCCGAATGTGGCGGCCATCAATGCGATAGAGCCGCAGGTGCGGGCGCTGACGGACGAGCAGCTGCGGGCGAAGACGGCGGAGTTCCGCGCGCGGGTTGCGGCGGCGCTTGAAAACATCAGCGACGCGGACGCGCGCGTGGAGGCGGAGAAGCAGGCGCTGAACGATCTTCTGCCGGAGGCGTTTGCGGTGGTGCGCGAGGCGGGCTGGCGCGCGGTGAACATGCGGCACTTCGACGTGCAGCTGGTGGGCGGGATGGTGCTGCACCAGGGCAAGATCGCGGAAATGAGAACCGGCGAAGGTAAAACGCTGGTGGCGACGCTGCCGGTGTATCTGAACGCGCTGGCCGGGCACGGCGTGCACGTGGTGACGGTGAACGATTATCTGGCCAAGCGCGACGCCGAGTGGATGGGCAAGATCTATGAGTTCCTGGGGCTGACGGTCGGGGTGATCGTGCACGATCTGGACGACAACCAGCGGCGCAAGGCGTATGGCGCCGATATCACCTACGGGACGAACAACGAGTTCGGGTTCGACTACCTGCGCGACAACATGAAGTTCGAGCTGGCGGACTGCGTGCAGCGCGGGCACTATTTCTCGATCGTGGACGAAGTGGACTCGATTCTGATCGACGAGGCGAGAACGCCGCTGATCATCTCGGGACCGACGGATCAAACGACCGACAAATACGCTCGCGTGAACCGGATCATTCCGCAGCTGGAAGAAGGCGAGGAGATCGAGAAGAGCCCGGAAGAGAAGATTCTGACGGGCGACTTCGTGGTGGATGAGAAGCACAAGACGATCTCGGTGACGGACGAGGGGTGGGAGAAGATCGAGGGGCTGCTGGGGATTGGCAACATCGCCGATCCGGAGAACTGGGATCTGAAGCACCACGTGGAGACCGCGATCAAGGCGCACTCGCTGTACAAGCGGGATGTGCAGTATGTGGTGAAAGACGGCGAGGTGATCATCGTCGACGAGTTCACCGGCCGCATGATGCCGGGACGGCGGTGGAGCGACGGGCTGCACCAGGCGGTCGAAGCGAAGGAAGGGGTGAACATCCGCCGCGAAGACCAGACGCTGGCGACGATCACCTTCCAGAATTATTTCCGCCTGTACAAGAAGCTGGCGGGCATGACGGGCACGGCGGAGACGGAAGCGAGCGAATTCGGCGAGATCTACAAGCTGGACATCGTGGTGATCCCGACGAACCGGCCGATGCTGCGGATTGAGAATCCGGACGTGGTGTATCGGACGGCGAAGGAAAAGTACCACGCCGCGGCCGATGAGATTGCGGCGCTGCATGAGAAGCAGCAGCCGGTGCTGGTGGGCACCACGTCGATCGAGAAGAGCGAGCTGCTGTCGCAGATTCTGGCGCGCAAGGGCGTGCGGCACGTGGTGCTGAACGCGAAGTATCACGAGCGCGAGGCGGAGATTGTGGCGCAGGCGGGACGCCTGGGCATGGTGACGATCGCGACGAATATGGCCGGCCGCGGCACGGACATTCTGCTGGGCGGGAATCCTGACTTTGTGGCGCGCCAGGAGCTGGTGAAGAAAGCGATGGCGCGAGCGATTTCGCCGGCGGAGGGCGCGATCAGTCCCGCGGCGCCGCATGGGATGCTGCGCTTCTACTACCAGGGGCAGGAATTCGAGACGAGCCAGGAGAACTGGGATCGCGTGTACCAGGGCCACGCGGAGACCGCGGCGAAGGAGCACGACGCGGTGGTGAACGCCGGCGGGCTGCACATCCTGGGCACGGAGCGGCACGAGTCGCGGCGCATCGACAATCAGTTGCGTGGGCGCGCCGGACGTCAGGGCGATCCGGGCGCATCGCGGTTCTATTTGTCGCTGGAAGACGATCTGATGCGCATTTTTGCGCGCGACTGGGTGGCGCGACTGCTGCACAACAGCATGGAAGAGAACGTCCCGATCGAGTCGCGCATGGTTTCCAACCAGATTGAGAAGGCGCAGAAGATGGTGGAGGGTCAGAACTTCGAGGCCCGCAAACACCTGCTCGAGTACGACGACGTGATGAACAAGCAGCGCGAAGCGGTCTACGGACTGCGGCGGCAGCTGCTGGAAGGGCTCGACCAGAAGGAACTGATCGTCGAGGATTATGTTCCGAACATCCTGAGCGATCTGCTCGATGAGCATGCGAGCGAGAAGGTTCATCCGGAACAGTGGGACCTGAAGGAACTGGGCGGCAAACTGAGCGGGCAGTTCGGCTTCGATCTGGCGGCGGAAAACGTCGACACGAAGACGCTGACGCGGCACGAGCTGGGCGAGACGGTTTTTGAGCGGCTGAAGGGCCGGTACGAAGCGAAGGAACAGCTGATCGGCCAGCAGGCGATGCGCTTCCACGAGCGGATGATCATGCTGAGCGTGCTCGACGGCCTGTGGAAGGATCACCTGCTGAACATGGACCACCTGAAGGAAGGGATTGGGCTGCGCGGGTATGCGCAGCTGGATCCGCTGGTGGAGTACAAGAAGGAATCGTTCGCGATGTTCGAAGCGATGATGGAGCGCTTCCAGGAAGACACGGTGCGGTTCCTGTTCCTGATGAAGATCGTTGGGCCGGATGGGCAGCCGGTGGAGATTCCGGCGCAGCCGCGTCCGGCGCAGGGCCCGGGCGGGCAACTGGCGGCGGGGCCAGTGCCGGCGATGCGTCCGCGAGGCCCGGTTCCGGCGGCTCCGAACGTGGCATCGGCCGACAACGGCAAGGAAGGAAACGGGCATCGGCAGGGCGCTCCGCCGCCGGTTGCGATTCCGACGCGCGCGCCGCAGACGACGATCGACGAGCTGGAGAAGGAATTCCAGCGCAAGAAGCAGCGCGAGCTGGAGCATGCGCGGATGGCGGGCGCGGGCGACGCGGCGACGCCGGCGCAGCGGCGCGTGGGCGAGAAGGTGGGACGCAACGATCCTTGTCCCTGCGGGTCGGGCAAGAAGTACAAGAAGTGCCACGGAGCGGGAGAAGCATAGAGGCAGCCGGAGGCGGACAGCAGCCGGATGACAGCCACAGAAAAAGGGTGCGGCATGGGCCGCACCCTTTCTGTTTGCGGTACACCTGAGAAAGTGTCTCAGTTGGCGGACGGCGTGATTGCGGCGCGACCTACGATCGCGCTGTTATGAAAAATCGAAACCGAATTGCATGCCTGGTTCTGAGCTGCGCAACGCTCGTGCCTGTTGGCGCGCAGACTGCGGCGCAACCGATCAATCCCATCAACGACTGGGGCGGCGTGGTGCTGCTGGCGCCGGGGACTCCGATCTCCGTACAGATTGGGAAGCACTGGCATGGCTGCTCGTTTGAGAGCGCGAACGGCGAGTGGCTGGACTGTACGAGCGGAGGGTCGGGACGGTTCGCGGGCAGAACGCGGATGTACCGGCGCGAGGAGGTGAGGCGGATTCGGTTTGAGGAAAAGGAGGAAAGCACACTGGCCGGTGCGTTGATTGGGACGGGCGTGGGCGTGGGGCT
Source organism: Acidobacteriaceae bacterium (assembly GCA_035503555.1). Classification (GTDB taxonomy): domain Bacteria; phylum Acidobacteriota; class Terriglobia; order Terriglobales; family Acidobacteriaceae; genus Palsa-343. The sequence goes on from DATJTG010000002.1 coordinate 9,155, forward strand.
GGGCGCGCTGGGCGGTGGGAGCAAGAGCGGCATGACTCAGGGCGGCTCGGAGTTCTTCGGGGGATTCCTGGGCGCGATTGTTGGGGGCGTGATCGGGCACGACGCGCCGCTAGTCCATGGGCGCGTGATCTACGAGCGGCCGGCGGAGAATCCGGCCTCGGGTCCCGCGCAGCCGTAATGCGGCTATTGCGCCAGCTGCGACGACTCGAGCAGCCAGCGCAGGTACGGCTCGCTGGCGGATTCGGGTGTGAGGACGAGGAATTCCGGCACGTCGTAGGAATGAGCGGCGCGCAGCGCGGATTCGACGCGGTCGAGGTTGTCGGCGGTGGTCTTGATGAGGAGCAGGACTTCGTCGGCGCTTTCCACTTTGCCTTGCCAGCGATAGATCGAATGCAAACCGGGAACAATGTTGACGCAGGCGGCGAGCTGCGCGTCGACGAGGGCGTGCGCGATGCGCTCGGCTTCGTCGCGCGAGCCCGCGGTGGAGAGGACCAGGCGAAGGTTGGCGGTGCTTTGAACCATAGAAGATGCCGGCCGCAGGCCAAAGGCCACAGGCCGCAGAGAACAGGTTACAGGGTAAGAGGCGCGGCGTTCGGGTTCCGGGAATGCGGGAAACGGTTGCAGGTGCCGGACCGGATACCGTAGGTGTAGTGTGGATGGCGGTAGTTTTTACTGCATCCTACGAGGGAAGCACTGAGGAAGAGCATGGCAGCAGAGATCAAGTTTGGAACTTCAGGGTGGCGTGCCATTGTGGCGGAAGACTTCACCCTGGCGAATATCCGGCGCGCGGTGACGGGGATCGCGCAGTACGTGGCGTCGCAGCCGGGGCCGAAGAGCGTGCTGGTGGGGCGCGATCCGCGATTTTTGGGGGAGATGTTTGTCGCGGAAGCGGCGTGCGTGCTGGCCGCGCATGGCGTGCGGCCGCAGGTGATACCTGATCCTGCGCCGACGCCGGCGATTGCGTATGCGGTGCGGCAGCGAAAGACGGGCGGGTCGATCAACTTCACGGCGTCGCACAATCCACCGGAGTACAACGGGATCAAGTACTCGACGCCGGATGGCGCACCGGCGCTGCCGGAAGTGACGCACAGGATTGAGGCCAACGTAGCGGCGCTGGGCCCCGAGGCTGAAGGGCCGGTGACGGATTGCGGGGCGACGTTTGAAGGCGTCGACGTGAAGCCCGAGTACCTGAAGCGGCTGGCGGAACTGGTGGATCTGAAGGCGATCCAAAAAGCGGGGCTCAAGGTGGTGTTCGATCCTTTCTGGGGCGCGGCGCGCGGGTATAGCTGCCACATTTTGCGCGCGCACGGCGTGGAGACGGCGACGGTGCACGATTATCGCGATGTGCTGTTCGGCGGACACGCGCCGGAGCCGGACGATCATCTGCTGGGCGACTGCAAGAAGAAGATGAAGGAGACGGGGGCGGCGATCGGCATTGCCACCGACGGCGATGCGGACCGGTTCGGCATTGTCGATGGCGACGGGACGTTCATCCAGCCGAATTACCTCATCGCGCTGCTGTTCGATTATCTGGTGGAGACCCGCGGATGGAAGAACGGCGTGGCGAAGTCGGTAGCGACGACGAACCTGATCAATGCGCTGGCGGAACACTACAAGATTCCTCTGCACGAGACGCCGGTGGGGTTCAAGTACATCGGTGAGCTGATCATCAAAGATGAGATCGCGATTGGCGGGGAAGAGAGCGCGGGGCTGACGATCCGCGGGCACGTTCCGGAGAAGGATGGGGTGATTGCCGGGCTGCTGGCGGCCGAGATGGTGGCCGTGCGGGGCAAGAGCCTGGGTGAGCAACTGAAGGAGCTATTTAACCGAGTAGGTTCCTTCTATCCGATTCGGGAGAATTTCCGCTTGACCGCCGAGGTGAAGGGGAAATTCACTGAGAAGGTGAAGCGCGATCCGTCCGAGCTGGGCGGCCGCAAGGTTGCGCAAGTGGTGCGGACCGACGGATTGAAGCTGATCCTCGAAGACGGTTCGTGGGTTTGCTACCGGCTGAGCGGGACGGAGCCGGTGGTTCGGGTGTACTCGGAAGCGCGCAGGGAAAGCGACAGCGCGCCGCTGAGCGAAGCGGCCAAGGCGTGGGTTTTAGAGTGATCAGCGGCCAGCCAGGAATGGAGCGCGGGGAGATTTGCGGGTGAGGATAACGTTGTGAGCAGCGCAGAGAAAAACAATCCGGCGGGTGGGCCGCCGAAGGCGATCGCAGCGGGCGCAGGGTTTGTGTATCGCATGCGGCGGCGCATCGCTACGGGCGCGGTGGTAGGGGCAGCGCTGTTTTTCGGGTATCACGCGTTTTTCGGCCCGAACGGCGTGAACATGTACGAGCAGAAGCGCGCGGAAGGGCGCGTGCTGGCGAAGCACATCGCGGATCTGCAGCAGCAGAACACGCGGTTGCAACAGCAGGTGACCGAGCTGAAGACCGATCCCGATGCGATTGAGCATGAGGCGCGCGAGCGGCTGCATTACGCCAGGCCCGGCGAGGTGATCTGGACGGAAGACGCGCCGGAGAAGAAGCAGCAGTAGAGCGAGCCGCTGAGAGCCGGTTCGTGGGATCCGGTTCGTTCAGGACCGGTCGGTTCAAAGCCTGTCAGCAAAAAACTCTCAGCCGAAGTCTGCCGGCATGGAACCGGCAGCAGACGGCGACCTGGTGAGAATCCGCTAAGAAGATTTTCAACACCTGGGGTAGGGACGGAGCATCCCTCACCCCAACATGCTTATTTACACTGAAGACAAGACAGAAGAGAAGGCAACTGACGATCTACCCATGGATAAATTTGTCATTCGCGGCGGTAAACCTCTGATCGGCACGATTCGCGTGAGCGGGTCGAAGAATTCGGCGCTGCCGTGCATGGCGGCGGCGATCCTGACGGAAGAGGAAGTGGTGCTCGAGAACATTCCTCAGGTGCGCGACATAGAAACCGAGCGCAAACTGCTCACGTCGATGGGTGCGGAAGTGGAACTGGGGTACGGGCGGGCGCAGCATCGCACGACGATCAGCTGCCGGGTGCTGTCGGATCCGACGGCGAAGTACGAAATCGTGAAGACGATGCGCGCGTCGGCGCTGGTGCTGGGGCCGCTGGTGGCGCGCACGGGGCTGGCGCGGGTATCGATGCCGGGCGGATGCGCGATTGGGGCGCGGCCGATCGATCTGCACATCAAGGGCCTGGAGGCGATGGGGGCGCAGATCGTCTACGAGCATGGCTACATCGAGGCGCGCGCGGAACGGCTGAAGGGCGCGCACATCCTTTTCGACAAGATCACGGTGACGGGCACGGAAGACCTGCTGATGGCGGGGGTGCTGGCCGAGGGCGAAACGGTGATGGAAAACTGTGCGCAGGAGCCGGAGGTAACGGATCTGGCCGCGCTGCTGCAGGCGATGGGCGCGAAGATCGAAGGAGCGGGGACGCCGACCATCCGGGTGCAGGGCGTGGAGAAGCTGCACGGCGCGAAACACAGGATCAATCCGGACCGCATCGAGGCGGGGACGTTTCTGGTGGCGGGCGCGATCACGGGCGGCGATCTGTGCGTGAGCCACTGCAATCCGGCGCACCTGACGGCGGTGACGACGAAGCTGCAGGAGGCGGGAGCGCGCGTGGAGATTCTGGGCAAGGACCAGATTCGGGTGCGCAGCGAGGGGAACCTGAAGGGCGCGGATATTTCGACGGAGGAGTACCCGGGCTTTCCGACCGACATGCAGGCGCAGTACATGGCGCTGGCGACGCAGGCCGACGGCGCATCGCTGGTGAAAGAGAACATCTTCGAAAACCGCTTCATGCACGTGCAGGAACTGGTGCGCATGGGGGCCAACATTCGCGTGGACGGACGGACGGCGACGGTGCGCGGGAAAACGCCGCTGTCGGCCGCGGCGGTGATGTGCTCGGACCTGCGGGCGTCAGCGTCACTGGTGCTGGCCGGGTTGGTGGCCGAGGGGGAGTCGATCCTCGACCGCGTGTACAACATCGATCGCGGGTACGAGCACATCGAGGAAAAGCTGCGGGGCGTGGGCGCGCAGATCCGGCGGATGGGGAATGTGTTCGCGGGGTAGCAACCGATCTGAACGCGCGGAGCAGAGGGATCCGTGAGACGGCTGGCAAGCGGCGCATCGATCCGGGGAATGGGGTGTCCCCCTTTCCAGCGCCGATCATCGCCGGAGCGGCAGATTCTCTGCGTCCCGGTGCGGGAGGATCGCATCTCCTGTTCAAAGGGGATAACTTGCCATGGCTCAGAGTGAAGATCGCGTATTGCGCGATTCGCTGGTGGAGTTTCTGAAGGGCGCGAGCGCGCATGCTGATTTCGAATCGGTGGTGAAAGACTTTCCCGCGGAGCAGCGGGGGAAGAAGCCGAAGGGCGCGGAACATTCGGCGTGGCAGTTGCTGGAGCACATCCGCATCGCCCTGCACGATCTGTACGATTTCTCGGTGAATCCCGAATACGTGGCCATGAAGTGGCCGGACGATTATTGGCCGAAGGAAGCGGAGCCGCCGAGTGGGGACGCGTGGGCTGCATCGGTGCGCGCGGTGAAAAAGGAAATCGCTGCGTTTGAGAAACTGATCGGCGATCCGGAGACGAATTTCTCGGCGACGATTCCGTGGGGCGAGGGGCAGACGATTCTGCGGGAGGTGCTGCTGGCGGGGCAGCATACGAGCTATCACCTGGGGCAATTGGTGGATTTGCGGCGGGAACTGGGGGCGTGGGAGAAATAGGAACGGGCCGTTCGAGGCAGCGGGCCTGGCCCCTGGAGACGGACCTCAGGCGGGATGGGGGATTCCGTCGATCTCAAGACACCCCGCGGTGAAGACATAAGGGAACGGGCCTGGGGCATCGATTTTGTAATTGCCGTTGAAAAAGACGATGCGCCGGCCGGCAAGGCGGTCGTCGAGACGAAGGCAGGGCTTCCACGGGCCGCTGTGCCAGCCGCGATCGGAGGCCGTCATCATCTGCACGGGCTCGCTCCAGTCGGCAAGGTTCGCGGACGGAAAATCGGCGCGGCACCACCACAGGCCGGTGCTCGCAGAAACTTCCGGGGCGAGGCCCACGCGTGAGAAAACAGCTTCGTATCCGTCGGCCGCGGGGGTGACGGCGAAGTCGAACATCTTCATCTCTTCAGGCGCGAAGATGCGGTGTTCGCTCCATTCGGTAGCGCCGTCCGCGCTGTCGGCGTGCCCGTGAACGAGATAGTTCTCGTAATTGGAGCCGGCGACGTACCACATGCGCCATCGCCCGTCGGCATAGATGACGTTGGGCTCGAAGACGCTGCCGTGTTCCCACGGCTCGGCCGCGGTGAAGACAGGCTCCGGCAGGTCGATCCACCGATCTCCGTTCCACTCGAGGTAGCCGATGGTGTAGGGTCCCCACACATGATCGGCGGCGCCGGCGTAATAGATTCGCTCGACCCAGCGGCCAGAGCGCGGATCGAAGCCGCGAACCCAGGAGGGGCAGTGGCGTCCGCCGTTGCGATCCCACGGGGCGCTGCGGGTGTTTTCCCCGAGTTCGGAGGCGCTCGCCGGATCATCGGATCGCGTGGCGATCTGCCAGCCGTCTGCGCTCAGCGGAGCGCCGGACGGCAGAAAGGCGCTGTACAGCTGCGTGGAAGTGGACCCAGCTCGCTGGCCAGCAGCGAAGAGCCACCACTGGCGGTCGCGCAGCGCGAGGGTTACGTCACAGATCTCCCTGAGATCGGAAACATTTCCAAATCCGTCAGCCGGATCGAAGACTTTGGTTTCGCGGGAGACCATGCGTTACAGCGCCGCGAATTCCTTTTTCGCAGCGACGAGCATAGGGATGTCGGGGTCGGCGTTGTTCCAGACGGAGAAGAAGGTCTGGTATGCCTGCCTGGCGCTGGCCTTGTCGCCGGCCATGGCGTAGGCGCGAGCTAATCCAAGTTCGGCCTCGGCGTAGAACGGCGGCAGCTCGCCGGCGACCAGAGTGCCTGCGGCGTATTGCGATGCCGCACGAAAGGCTTCGATGGCCGCGCCGGGGTTGTGGGCCTGAAGATCCGCCAGTCCCTGAACGTAGGATCCGGGATAGAGAGCGTCGTAGCTGCGCGCCGGAGCAGCATCGTCGACGGCGTCGGCGAAGTGGCCCGAATCGAGCGCGGCATAAGCCCTGGTCAGCGGCACGAAGACATCGTGGATCACGGTATCGTCGGGATTCTCTTTATCGAGGCCTTCGGAGAGCGATCCCGCGAGTTTGGCATTGCCACAGGCGGCAGCGGTGAGGCCGGCGAGTTCCCGATTCTGCTTGCCCTTATCCATTTTGAGCGCCGACTGGATGGTAGCCTCGACGTCATTGCATTCGCCGGCGTAAGCGCGGCCGAGCGCATCCTCGAGGGCAAAGGTGGCCTGAACATCGTGAGCGGAAACCCGGCCGGCCTGTTCGATGCCTTGCTCGAATGCGGCATGGGAGGCGCGAAATTGTCCGGCGAAGGCCTCGGTGACCGCAACGGACTGAGACATGAGGAATTCGTCGGAGCGGCCGGCTGTGGAGTTGCGCAGCCGCGCCATATCCTGCGTGTCGCCGAGGAAGAAGTCGCCGATGTAGAGAACGTTGGCGACATCGGTGCTGGTGTCCATAGCGAGGCGGCGCTGGCGAGCGACCTCCAGCTTGACCTCGGGCAGGCGGCCAAGGGCAATCAGGTCGCTGAGAATATTCTCAGCGGCAATGGCGTCGTCGGGCTGCAGTTCGACAGCTTTCTGGGCGTTGGGTAATCCCAGGTCGTAGCGGCCGATACCCTGGTAGGCAGCATTGATATTGATGTAACTCGCGATTTGCCCGGGGTAGGTCTGGATGGACTCCTGGAGAGCCTCGATCTGGCGCGGGACATCGCCGGTGACAAAGCCGTAGTAGTGGCCGGCGATATAGAGGCGTTCGGCCTCGCTCACATGCTCGGAGAGCGACCACGCTTTTGCGAAATACTGCTTGGATTTTTCAACCTCGCCGGCATTGCTGTAGATGACGCCGAGGCGCGCGTAGGCCATGGCGAAGCTGGGATCGAGCTCCACGGCGCGCAGATAATGACCTTCAGCATCGGGGATATCGAGAGCTTTGTCGTGGTCCACGTCTCCGAGGGCAAAGGCGCGGAAGGCGTCGAGCGATGAAGTGGTGGCCTGACCGAAGGGGGTATTGAGCTTCTTAATGCTGGCAAGATCTTCGCCGAGACGGGCGCGCATGGACGTGGCGGTTTGGTTGAGCGCGTCGAGGACATGTTCCTTGTCGGGGGCGGTCGCCTGCTCACTGGCGATTTCGTCGCCGGTGGCGGTGTTTTGCGCGGAGAGCATGACCACATATTGATTGCCGATGTTGGCGATAGTGCCGGTCAGGATGGCTTTCATGCCCTCGCGCTCGCCGATTTCGCGGGCGATTTCCGGGGTGATGGGCGTGTCTTCGGGCTTGCCCAGGTACTTCACGCTCTGACGGAGGTGATCCTGGCTGACGATGTTGATGACGGGCGACTGCTCGAGGTCGATGCGGAGGGCCTCGTTGAGGGTGGTGTCGAAGACGGGCTCGCCGGTGTGATTGATGAAATTGGCGAGGATGATGGAGTCCTTGACCAGAGCGGGAGCGGCGCCCACGGCACGGATGCCAGAGGCCGGGCCCTGGGAACTGGCAGCGGAATGGGAGCCGGAGTGCTGGCGCCATTCGACCCAGGCGATGGCGAGGAGCACCACGACGAGCGCGGCGATGGTGAGGGTGTGGCGGGATGAGCGCGGGCGCACGCCGGCGGGTTCGGGTGTGGCTTCGGCGGGGGCACGAAGCTCGGCTACGGCGTGGGTGCCGGTTTCCGCATCGGCGTTGCCGTGCGCAGCGGCGGCAGGGGAGTGGGCGAGTGTTTCCAGATCGGCGAGCGCGGCATCAGCGGTTGGGTAGCGCTGATCCTTGTCTTTCGCGAGGAGCTTTGCGAGGACGGCGTCGAATCCTGCGGGGAGCGCTGGATTCGCAGCGCTCGGCGGCGGCGGATCTTTGGTGAGGAGCGCGGCAAAAATGTCGGCGGCGGAGTCGCCGTCGAAGGCCTTGCGACCCGTGGCCATCTCGTAGATCACGCTGCCCAGGGAGAACAGATCGGTGCGGGCGTCGAGGTTTTGGCTGCGGGCCTGCTCCGGCGACATGTAGGCGGCGGTGCCAATGGTGGAGCCGGGGCTGGTGAGGTCCATGAGCGCGCCGGGCGCGGTGGGCTCGCCGGCAAAGGCGGAGGTGGCCTCAGCGGAATCCTGCACATCGCCGGCGCCATGGCGCTTGGCGAGGCCGAAATCGAGGACCTTGATCTGACGGCGCGGGGCCGTGCCGACGACGAAGAGATTGGCGGGCTTGATGTCGCGATGAATGATGCCGAGGGCGTGCGCTGCGGCGAGCGCGGACATGGCCTGACGCGAGAAATCGAGGACTTCGGGGGCGGAGAGCGGGCCCTGGCGGAGCAGATCCTTGAGGGTTTCGCCACGGAGCAACTCCATGACGAGGTAGGGCTGACCTTCGTGCTCGCCGATGTCGAAAAGGGTGCAGATGTTGGGGTGGTTGAGAGCGCTGGAGGCCTGCGCTTCGCGCAGGAAGCGGCGGCGCGAAAGGGTTCCGGGCGATGCAGGCGTTTCGGGACTGCTGGGCGGTGTGGCGCTGGAGCCGAAGGCCTCGCCGAGGAAGCGTTCGGAGACGAATTTGACGGCGACTTCGCGGTTGAGGCGCGTGTCGCGCGCGCGATAGACCTCGCCCATGCCTCCCGAGCCGATTTTCTCGAGGATTTGAAACGGGCCACACTGCGTTCCTGCGCTTATCGTCATCGTTCCCGTTGGAGGCAGCTTTGATCTGGGGAAGAACTGTGGGAGCAGTCTACCAGCAGAGGGATCAGCCGCCCTCTCTTATTTTGGTAACGGGTTTAGCGATGAGGTTCCGCGCTGAAGGCGCGGGCGGCAGGGTGATCGGCGTCAGGAGCCTGGGCAGGAAAAGCCATGGTGACGCGGGTGCCGCGGCCGGGCTGGCTCTGCACATCGAAGTGCGCGGCGTCGCCGTAAAGCACCTGAAGGCGCTCGCGGACATTGCGCATGCCGATACCGGTGCCGCGCAGGAGACCGCTGGACCGGGGGCGGCCGGGAGCGATGCCGACGCCGTCGTCTTCCACTTCGATGATGAGGCGGCCGTTTTCGAGGCGGCTGCGCAGGGTGACCACACCCCCGGCGATGCGCGGCTCAAGCCCGTGCTTGATGCTGTTCTCGACCAGAGGCTGCATGAGCATGGCGGGGACGGGAACGGTGAGCGTGGCGGGGTCGACCTCTTTGACGACGCGGAGCTTTTCCGCGCCGAAGCGGGCGACTTCGATGGAGAGGTAGTCCTCCGTGGTGGCCAGCTCATCGCGGAAGGGGACCACGGCGTCGTGCTCGCTGAGCATGCGGCGGAGGATGTTGGCGAGCTTGACGATCAGCTCGCGGGCCTGCTCAGGACGGAAGCGCACCAGCGAGGCGATGGAGTTGAGGGTGTTGAAGAGGAAGTGCGGGTTGATCTGGCGCTGGAGGGCGTCGAGGCGGGCTTCGAGCAGGAGACGCTTCTGTTCTTCGAGCGACTGCTCGATGCGGATGGAGTTCCAGATCTTGAGGGGGATGCCGACGACCATGGGCGCGACCGCCCAGATGGCGAGCTTCCAGCCCCAGCCGGGACTGGCGAGGGCAAAGAGGCGGCGGGGGTAGATGCGATGCAGCCACTCGCGGAGGATTTCCATGGCGACGATGAGGACCATGAGCAGGATCTGGCGATCGACGCGGGGGCGGCGGAGATTGCGGCGCACCCAGCGCCAGAGGCTGAGATCGACGAAGGGCGAGAACGACCAGACTTCTTCCTTCTCGGCGAACATACCGTAAATGCCGGCAACGACCGCGACGGTGAGAAGAAAGGGCAGGGTGAGGTACTCGTGGTGAAAGGCCGCGGGCAGCGCCAGGACAATGGCACCGAGCATGGCGGATCCAGGGCCAACGAGAATGCCGATCAGGACTGTCGTTTCGAAGGAGATGTCGGCGCCGAGGAAGTTAGGGACGGTGACCCGGAAGTAGACGCCGAGGCCGAGGGGGATGCAGATGAAGGCAAGAAGGCCGAGGGTTTGAGCAAAGCTGCGGACGTCGCGCAGGAGGAGCCGCTGAAAGGCACGCGAACGCGCGAGCGCGGCCGCCACAGCGGCGGCGACGCCCAGCCGGATCAGCAGGGTGATGAAGATGATGCGCGGTTCGAGCACCTACCTAGCGTAAAGCGGTCAGCGATGAAACGGCCAGCGGTAAAACGGTTAGCGGTAAAACGGTCAGCGAAGAAGCCGTGGGTTCAGGACCGGTTCGTGAAAATGCGGGCCGTTAGAAACCGGATCGTTGCGAGCCGGTCCATTCAGGATCGGACGGCGAAAAGCCCGCGGGTTGAAGGAACGGTGGAAGAGGGAGAATCCGGGCGATGGGAAAGGCATCTCTATAATGAAGCTATGGCCATCACCACGGTGCGCAAGGTTGCGGACGCGGATTTTCCCACGCGGTGGGGACACTTCCGCATTCTCGGCTTTGAGGGCGCGCAGGAGCCGAAAGCATCGAGCGACGGCTGTGGGGCGACGCCGGAGCGCGAAGAGGCTGTGGCCCTGGTGATGGGCGATATCCACGCGACGCCCCCGCTGGTGCGCATTCATTCGCAGTGCCTGACGGGCGATGTGTTCCACTCGCTGCGGTGCGATTGCCGTCTGCAACTGGAGCTGGCGCTGAACAAGATCGTCGAGGCGGGCGCAGGCATTCTGATCTACGAGCAGCAGGAGGGGCGCGGCATCGGGCTGATGGCGAAGCTGCGCGCCTACGAACTGCAGGATCAGGGACTGGACACGGTTGAGGCCAATCTTGAGCTTGGGTTTGACGCGGACTGCCGGGGATTTGAGCTGCCCGCGGGTATCCTGCGCGCGATGAGCGTGGAGGCGGTGCGGCTGATCACGAACAATCCCGAGAAGGTGGCGGCGCTGGAAGCGGCCGGCGTGCGCGTGGCCGAGCGGGTATCGGCTGAAGTGCCGGCGGAGGATAGCTTCGAGCAGTATCTGCGCGTGAAGCGGGAAAAGATGGGGCATCTGCTCGACGGGCTGGAAACGACGCGGAAGTAGAGCCGGAGATGCTGGAGCAAAAGGAAGGGGCGAGACTGAATCTCGCCCCTTCGCGTTTTTCGGCTCTCTTCAGCGTGAAGACGGTGTGGCCGTGGGTGCGGCGGCCGGCTTAGGATCTGGCGCAGGCTGCGTCGCGAGCTTCTCAACAAGATCGAGTTGCGTTTTCAGCGGATCGGCCTGGGCGACCGGTCCATCGTTCGTGATGTTCATGAGCTGGTCGGAAGAGGCTTTGTAGGCGGGCCACTTCGGCAGCGAACCGCCGTTGGGATCTCCGGTCTTCACGAAGTTGGCCCAGTAAGCGTGGGTTTGCTGGGCAGCGGTTTCATCGGCGGTTGTCAGATCGGCTCCATATTTGGCCCTGACGGTGTCGAAGACGAAGGGGATCTCGGTGGCGTGGAACGCGCCGGGCGTTTTGCTGCGGATGGACTCCGCCACGTAGGAGAAGCGGTACTCATACGAGGGCAGGCCAGCGGCGGCGATGGTGGATGCGACGAAGCGGGCGGGCTCGATCATCATCATCTCCGCGCCAATCGTCCATGTCACGCGCATCACGTTGCCGGTCTTGTCGGGATCCCATGCGGCCTGGGCGGCGGCCGCGTCAGCGCCGAATGCGGCCCAGGTGTCGGCGAGTGTGTGCCAGCGCGGGAAGCCGATGTCGGCGCTATTGGCGCCAATCATCAGGGGGACTCGTTTGAAGTGGCCCGCAAGGAGAGCCTTGCCCGGGGATTCGACGACGATGCTTCCATCGATGATCGGCCCGCCATAGGTGGCCGCAGCGCGACCCATGCTGGCCATGTTGAGACCGTCGACGACCTTATCGGCGGGAAGCGCGCGGAGGGCCGCCAGCGCGGCGGCATCGGTGCCGTCGATGCCGTTCTTTTTGGCAAAGGCGACGCCGAGCGATTCCTCTGAGGGGTTACCGGTAGCGGAGGGCTTATCGAGGAAGCGATCGCCGAGGAGCGAATCGCGGCCGCCGCCGGATTCGACGATGGCTTTTTCGAAGAGGCCGTTGGTTAAGGGCGAGGTGAGGAGCGTGAGCACGGATCCGCCGCCAGCGGATTCACCGAAGATGGTGACGTTCGAAGGATCGCCGCCGAAGGCGCGGATGTTGCGCTGCACCCACTGGAGAGCGGCGATCTGGTCCATGTAGGCGTAGTTGCCGAGCGGATGACCTGCGCCTTCCTGGGAAAGCGCGGGGAAAGCAAAGAATCCGAAGCGGCCGAGGCGATAGTTGAAGCTGACGAAGACGATGCCGTCGGCGGCGAACTTTGCGCCGTCGTAGACCGCGGGCGAGGAGCCGCCGTTGACGAAGCCGCCGCCGTAGATCCAGACCATGACGGGCAGCTTTTGCTTCGCGGAGTGCGCGGGTGTCCAGACGTTGAGGTAGAGGCAGTCTTCGGCGGGTGGAGTGCCGAGGGGAGCGGCGTCGGACGGGAAGGGCAGTTGCATGCAGTCCGAGCCATATTGCGTGGCCTGGCGCGTGCCGGTCCACGGAGCGGCGGATTGCGGAGGACGCCAGCGCAGATCGCCGACGGGCGGAGCGGCGAAGGGGATGCCCTTGAAGGATCCAACGCCATCGTCCATAGCGCCGTGCAGAGCGCCGCTGTCAATCCTTGCAGTGAGGAGCGGGGATTGGGCATAGGCTCCGGAGAGCGGCAATGCGGTGATGAGCAGCGCAGCGGCGCGCGCGACCAGTTTCATCATGAGAACCCTCGGGAATTGCGGCGTGGCTTTGCGGGGCCAACGGCCCGGCTGATCAGTATACGGGGGCGACCCGCATCCTTTACCACGAACTGCACTGCCGAAAGAAACGATGGTGCGTGGCGGACTGGAACGGACGCGACTGGAACTTTGTTGCGCGGAATCGATTACTGCCCTGGCGCCAACTGCTGCTCGACATGCTTTTGATAGAGCAAGCAGGCTTTGCGTGCCTGCAATGGTGCGGCGAGGGAAGTTCCCGCCGCGGTGAAATGCATGAGCGGCGGGGCAGCGCCCGCGAAGGCCGGCCAGGCGGGAAGGCCGGAGCCGTTGGGATTGCCGGTTTTCGCGAAGTTGGTCCAGTAGCCCTGCATCTGCTGCGAGAGGGCCGCGTCGACGGGAGTATACGTGGCGCCCATCACGCCGGAGCCTGCGCGCTGCGCCCATCCAAAGACGTAAGGAAGCTCACCGCTGTGGCGCGTGGAGGCGGATCCGCTGCCGGGCAGGGGGCGTTCGAACTGGTACTCCCACACGCTGAGGCCGCGATGGGAGAGCCAGTCGCCCGCGATGCGAGCGGGGCAGCGAAAGAGCGTGTCGGTCATCATTTGCGTGCCCGCGGAGCCGAGTTGCGGGTCGACGGGCGGCGCATCGCTGTGCGCGAGGCCGTAGGCTTCGATGGCGGCGGGCGCCTGCTCGCCAAAGCTGTGCTCGATGGCGTGGCGCAGGGCGTCGGGCGGATCGGGTGGCGCGTTGGCCTGGATGACGCTGGATCGGCTGAAGGAAAACTCCTGGATGTTGTTGCCGATGAGGAGCGGGACGTTGTGCGATGCGCCATCGCGGATGGCCGCAGCGGGCTGCAGGGGCAGAACCCATCCGTCGACGCTGAGCGCGGGGCCTTCGTGGGTGGGGACGCCTTCGCGGTCGGGCGCGGTGTAGCGATGCGCGGCTTCGAGCAGATCGGCGGCGGACATCGCGCGGAGCGCGGATAGCTGCGCGGGGCCAGAGGGCGCGCCGGCGAATGCGGCGAAGCTTTCGCCGATGGATTCTTCTTCGGATCGAGTGGGCAGAACGGGCACGGGCGTGATGGGGCCGCCGCTTTCGGCGATGGCTTTTGCAAAGAGGTCCCGGCTCTGGGGCGCGGCGAGGAGCATGCCCACATCCATGGCGCCGGCGGATTGGCCGGCCATGGTGATGTTACCGGGGTCGCCGCCAAATTGCGCGATGTTGTCGCGGACCCAGGCGAGGGCGGCCATCTGGTCGAGGAGCGCGTAGTTGCCGGAGGCGCGGTGCGGCGATTCGGCGGAGAGAGCGGGAAGGGCGAGGAATCCAAAGACGCCGAGACGGTAGTTGATGCTGACGAGGATCACGCCGTGCGCGGTGAGTGTTTGGCCGTGCGCATAGCGGCCAGAGCCGTTGTAGTTGGCGCCGCCGTGAATCCAGAAGAATACCGGCAGGGGATGCTGAGGATGCAGCGACGGCGTGGCGATGTTGAGGTAGAGGCAGTCTTCGGATTCGTCCTGTGCGTCGCGCGCGTTCCATCCCCAGTTAACCTGCATGCAGGAGTGCGGGGCCTTGGTTGCGTCGCGTACGCCGTCCCAGGAAGCGGGTGGCTGCGGGGGCTTCCAGCGGAGATCGCCGACGGGGGGCGCGGCGTAGGGGATGCCCTGAAAGACGGCTGCGCCGGTCCACTCGCTTTGGCCCTGGAGCATGCCCTGCCGCGTGCGGACCTGGGGCGATGCGGTTGCAGCCGTGGGGGATTGGGCGAGAGCGGCGGTGGCGGTGAGAATTCCAGCCAGCAAAGCAACGGCCGCAGCGCGCATGAGAGCCTCCTGAGAGCTTCGAAGGGGAAGTCTAACCTGGGATGGGGCGGCAACGTGCCGGGGGACGGAGATGGCCGTGACGATGATCACCGACAACCGTATCTGCGCCGAGCCATGCTGGTAACGGAGGAGCCGGCGAGAAATTCGCGCGATGGCGGTTTGCGACGGCCTCCACGTTGGAGGGACCCATGCCCGTTAGCAATTTTTCCGAGCTGAATGCCCTGGCGGTGCGCGTACAGCGCGCGCAGGAACGTTATTCGGGATTCACGCAGGAGCAGGTGGATCACATCTTTCGCAGCGCCGCTCTGGCCGCGGCCGACGCGCGCATTCCGCTGGCGAAACTGGCGGCGGAAGAAACGGGGATGGGCGTGGTGGAGGACAAGGTGGTGAAGAACCACTTTGCCTCGGAATACATTTACAACAAGTACAAAGACGAGAAGACGTGCGGCATTGTGGAGATCGACGATGAGCACGGCACGATGACCGTAGCCGAGCCGGTTGGGGTGATTTGCGGCATCATTCCGACGACGAATCCAACGTCGACGGCGCTGTTCAAGGCGCTGATCAGCCTGAAGACGCGCAACGGGATCATCTTCAGCCCGCATCCGCGAGCCCGGCGATCGACGTGCGCCGCGGCGCGGCTGGTGCTGGAGGCGGCGGTGGCCGCGGGCGCTCCCGACGACATTATTGGATGGATTGACGAGCCGACGCTGGAACTGTCGAAGGTTCTGATGGAGCATCCGGCGATCAATCTGATTCTCGCGACGGGCGGGCCCGGGATGGTGCGGGCGGCATATTCGTCGGGTAAGCCGGCGATCGGAGTGGGAGCGGGGAATGTTCCGGTGGTGATCGACGAGACCGCGGACATCAAGCGCGCAGTAGCGTCCATTGTGCTCTCGAAGACCTTCGACAACGGGGTGGTGTGCGCATCGGAACAGTCGGTGATCGCGGTCGACGAGGTCTACGATGCGGTGCGCGAACGCTTCTCGACGCACGGCGGATATCTGCTGGCGCAGGGAGAAATCGAGAAGGTGCGCGAGCTTCTGTTCGTGGAGGGATCGATCAACACGGCGGTGGTGGGGCAATCCGCGGATAAGATTGCGGCAATGGCGGGCGTGCGGGTTCCGGCGGGAACGCGCGTGCTGCTGGCGGAAGTGCAGGAGGCCGGAGCCGGTGAGGCGCTGGCCCACGAGAAGCTGTCGCCGGTGCTGGCGCTGTATCGGCGGAAGGATTTTGCCGAGGCCGTGGAAACGGCGGCGCAACTGGTGGCGCTGGGCGGGACGGGACACACGTCGGTTCTGTACACCAACCAGGACCTGCAGAAGCAGCGGGTGCGCTGGTTTGGCGAGCGCATGAAGACGGCGCGCATCCTGATCAACACGCCTTCATCGCACGGCGGCATCGGCGACCTGTACAACTTCAGCCTGACGCCGTCGCTGACGCTGGGCTGCGGGACGTGGGGCGGCAATTCGATTTCTGAGAATGTGGGGCCGAAACATCTCATCAACCGCAAAACCGTGGCCAAGAGGGCGGAGAACATGTTGTGGCACAAACTGCCGAAGTCGATTTACTTTCGGCGCGGGTGCATGGCGGAAGCGCTGCACGAGCTGGAAGGGAAGAAGCGCGCGCTGGTGGTGACCGATCTGTATCTCTTCCGGCACGGCCACGCGGACGAACTGATCGCCATACTGAAGAGCCTGCGCATGGAGGTGGAAGTGTTCTACCAGGTGGAGGCAGATCCGACGCTCTCGATCGTGCGCAAGGGCGTGGAAGTGGCGGCGGTGTTTCAGCCGGATCTGATCGTCGCATTCGGCGGCGGATCGCCGATGGATGCGGCGAAGCTGATCTGGACGATGTACGAGCATCCCGAGGTGAACTTCGAAGATCTGGCACTGCGGTTTATGGATATTCGCAAGCGCATCTACCGTTTTCCGAAGATGGGGATCCGGGCGGAACTGGTGGCGATTCCGACGACGTCGGGCACGGGCTCGGAGGTGACGCCGTTTGCGGTGGTGACGGACGATGCGACGGGCGTGAAGTATCCGATTGCCGACTACGAACTGACGCCGGCAATGGCGATTGTGGACCCGAACCTGGTGATGCACCTGCCGAAGCCGCTGACGGCGTTTGGCGGGCTCGACGCGGTGGTGCATTGCCTGGAGAGCTACGTCTCGATCATGGCGAACGAGTTCACCGACGGGCAGGCGTTGCAGGCGCTGCGGCTGCTGAAGACGCATCTGCCGTCGGCGTATCGCAACGGCGCGAAAGATCCCGAGGCGCGCGAACGCGTACACAATGCGGCGACCCTGGCGGGCGTGGCGTTTGCCAATGCGTTCCTGGGGGTGTGCCATTCGCTGGCGCACAAACTGGGCGCGGCTTTTCATCTGCCGCATGGATTGGCCAACGCACTGCTGATCGCGAACGTGATCCGCTACAACGCGAACGACAATCCGGCCAAGCAGGCGGCGTTTTCACAATACGACCGTCCGAAGGCGAAGTGCCGCTACGCGGAGATTGCGGCGTACCTGGGAATTGCGGGGGAAGACAACGACGCGAGCGTGCGCAACCTGATCGGATGGGTGGACGCGCTGAAGCAGGATCTGGAGATTCCCGTATCGATCCAGGCGGCGGGCGTGGTGGAGGCGGAGTTCCTGAGCCAGGTCGACGCGATTGCCGAGGAGGCCTTCGACGACCAGTGCACGGGGGCCAATCCGCGCTTTCCGCTCATCAGCGAGCTGAGGCAGCTTTTGCTCGACAGTTTCTATGGGCGGCCGTTCCCTGAGGCGGGCGGGCCTGGACTCGGCGGGCAGGCACTGGTGGAAGCCGAGAGCGTGGCGAGCCACTGAGGGCGGGCAGGGCTATGATGATGGCGTCGGAGTATCGCAGGGACGCTGGGTTCGCATTGGCCGCGGGCGGAAAATGGGCTGGGCGCAGAACGGCGAGCCAATCCTGCGTCAAGCCCCAGCGCGATGAAGGAGAGCGTTGTGACGAGCGCGAAAGACCCGGAAGAGCAACTCGCGGGGTTTCTGGCGAAGTTCACGCCGGAGGTTGCGGCCCAGGCGGAGGCGATTCGCAACGTGATGCGAAGGCGCTGTCCGGCGGCCAACGAGCTGGTCTACGACAATTACAACGCACTGGCGATCGGATACGGTCCAACGGAGCGCACGAGTGAAGTGATTTTTTCCGTGGCTGTTTATCCGCGCTGGGTGACGCTGTTTTTCTATCAGGGGAAGGGGCTGCCCGATCCGGAGCGGCGGTTGCAGGGATCAGGCAATCAGGTACGGCATATTCGCGTGGATTCGCTCGAGCTGTTTGAGGATCCCGCAGTCTGCGCGCTGATGGAGGAAGCCGTGGCGCGCGCGGCGGTCCCCTTCGATGCGGCGAATCGGCACCAGCTCATCATCAAGTCGGTCTCGGCGAAGCAGCGGCCGCGGCGGCCGGGAAACGCGGCGGCGCCTGGGAAAAGCAAGCGGCGGAAGGCGGAGGCTGCGCGCAAATCCGCGGTACGGCGCGGCTGAGAGGCAGCGGGCAGAGGACCGGATCAGGCAGGCAGACGGCGCAGACTTCTCTGAGCGCGGCGAAACCAGGGGCGCTCGCGGCGCTTGAGGTATCCGGGCATGCCGGTCTTTTTCTCAAGGACTTTGCGGGCGTACTCGCGGGCTTCGGCGTTGTTGCCCTGAGCGGCGAGGAAGTCGGAGAAATTCAGATACGTTTCTGAGAGCGTGGATGCGGCCGTGGCGCGGCGGAACTGGGCTTCGGCTTTTTCCTTCTGGCCGGCGAGGGCATAGGCCTGAGCGAGGAGGCCGGCGGCGCGATGGAAATCGTAGTCGGACTCTTTGGCGAGGACGCGCTCGAGATCAGGGATGGCGGCGAGGCCGTCGCCGAGGAGCACGGCGCAGGCGCCGCGGCGATAGAAGGGGTCGAGGGTGGTGGATCCGCCGGTGATGGCCTGGTCGAAGGCGGCCCGGGCCGGAGCGAGGCGGCCCTCGTCCATGAGCAGATCGCCGAGCTCTTCAATGTTGCCCACGGCGGAGTTGACCTGGACGAGGGTTTCGAGCTCGCGGATGCGCTTGCGGCGGGAGAAACCTTTCACCGACTGGCCGAGCAGGCCGAGGTCGGGTATCACTTCAGCAAAGATGTAGATCACTGCGCCGAGCGGGCCGAGGAGGAAGAGGATCCAGAGCCACCAGGTGTCGGGACGCCGGCGAATAAAGTGGATAATCGCGACGGCCTCAAGGAGCAGGCCCCACCAGGTGAAGATAAGGCTAAAGAGAAATCCCATGCGGCAGCAGTCCGTGAACCCAGAGGCCTGGGGAAAACACTAGTCTATACCGGGATTTCCGCGATTTCGCCGGGGTATTCGGGGAGAGCGACGCGCCTTACCCTGAGAAGAGGAGACTGCGATGGCCGGAAAAGAGAAGCTGCTGCGTGCGATGTATGCGGGATTCAACGCGCGGGCGATGGAGGCTGTGCTGGCCGCGATGCACGAGGACGTGCTGTGGGCCAATGGCATGGAGGGCGGCCACGTGCAGGGGCGCGAAGGGGTGCGCGCGTACTGGACGCGGCAGTGGGCGATTCTCGATCCGCGCGTGGATCCGGTGTCGATCGTGGAGACGCAGGATGGGACGCTCGTGGTGGAAGTGCATCAGGTAGTGCACGACAAGGAAGGGAAACTCCTGGTGGATCAGATGGTGGGGCATATCTTCCGGATCGAAGACGGGCTGGTGCGGCGATTCGATATTCGCGGGGCGGAGCAGGAGAGAAAGGGCGAGCGCTGATTCTTCGGTTGCCACGCCGCATTGCAAATCGTTCGGGACTCGGCGCGTTCAGAAGGACGATTGCGATTGTGTTCAGAGCTTCAGGGAGGCAATGCTAGCTTTTGGGCTCTGACGGTGGCGGAGGGGTCTGCGGGGGCTTGGGGAGCGGCGTGACGTCGAGAGCGCCAGTGAGCTCGGCGACGCGAGCGACGTGATGGCGGGTGCACCACTGCTCGAGTCCGGTGGCGATGCGCTCGGTGGCGCGAGGATCGGCAAAGCTGGCGGTGCCGACCTGGACGGCGGTTGCGCCGGCGAGGAGAAATTCCACGGCGTCTTCGGGCGTGGCAATGCCGCCGAGGCCGATGACGGGAATACCGACGGCGCGCGCAGCCTCCCAGACCATGCGCACGGCGATGGGCCGGATGGCCGGCCCGGAAAGGCCGCCGATGAAATTGGCGAGGCGCGAGCGGCGGGTTTCCACGTCGATGACGAGCGAGACGAAGGTGTTGATGAGGGAGATGGCGTCGGCGCCGGCGTCCTGCGCGGCGCGCGCCATGGCGGCGATGGATGTGACGTTGGGCGAGAGCTTGACGATGAGGGGGCGCGAAGCCTTCTCTTTGGCGCGCGCGACGAGATCATAGAGGATGCCGGTGTCGGAGCCGAAGGACAGGCCGCCGTGGCGGGTGTTGGGGCAGGATGCGTTCAGTTCGTAGGCGGCGATGCCCTCGGCATCGTTGAGGCGCTCGATCACCGCGACGTAGTCCTCGATGGTGTAGCCGAAGACATTCACGATGACGGCGCAGGTGGGGTAGTGGCGCAGCGGCGGCAGCTTGTCGGCGAGGAACTTCTCGACGCCGATGTTTTGCAGGCCAATGGCGTTGATCATGCCGGCAGCGGTTTCAATGAGGCGCGGCGCCTGGTTGCCGGGCATGGGGTCGCGCGAGATGCCTTTGGTGACGAAGCCGCCGACGCGGCGGAAGCTGACAATCTCCTCGAACTCGATGCCGTAGCCGAAGGTGCCGCTGGCGGCGATGACGGGGTTCACCAGCTCGATGCCGGCGAACTGGACGCGCATGTCGGGTTTCATGAGCGCGGGCTCCGGCCGGGGCCCGCGGGCAGCGGGCAGCAGGTAGCGGGGAGCAAGAAAGGCGGGGGCGGACGCCGGAGGCGAGGGGTGCGGGATCGATCGTGGGCGTTCATGGGTGCGGTGGTGTCTCCGGGGCGGCGTGCTGCGCGGCGGCCGCGGGGTGCTGCGATGTGGTGCGATGTGCGCGCGGCACGATTTCGCGCGGATATTGAACCTGCGCGGCGGGTTTCAGCGCCTCAGTGAGCACGTTGCCTACGGAGGCCGAGGGCTGATTGATGCCGAGCAGCGCGGCGAAGGTGGCGGCAATATCGACGGGCTGGACGCGGTTGAGGTAATCGCCGGGGGCGAACGGAGCGCCGTAGAAGCCGAGGGGTACGTGGCGATCGTAGGAGTACGGCGTGAAGTGATTGGTGCCGTGCGCCGATGCCATCTGGAACGCGTCGGGGATGATCATGACGTACCATCCGCCGTTCGGGGAATAGCTGTGGGCGAGGATCTCGCCCCAGGGCGTGGGCGGGAAGGGTCCGTCGGCAAGCTGCTCGCGCGTGTAGGTGCGGAAGATGGCGGGGCGGGGAGGCAAGCGCGATTGCGAAGGCGCGAGCGCTGGCGCTCCGGTGCCGGCAACCGGCGAGTCAGAGGGGGGCGGCACGGGAGTTTGCGGAGCGAGCGCGGCGAGGGCGGCAGGCACGGCGGCCTGCACGGCCTGCTCGGCCTCAAGCTCGTTGATGCCGGCCTTGGTGAACTCGGATTCGTTGAGAGAGATGTAGGGCAGCTCCTGATGGGGCAGGATGTAACTAATTTTTTCGCCGGGCGAGAACTTGAGATTGATGGAATCGTTGAGGGCCGAGATGAGTTTGGGCAGGTCGATGACAGCAGCGTCCATGCCATACTGGGCGGCGGTTGCGGGGATGGGCGCGATGCCGTGATCGGCGGTAAGAGCGATCCAGACATTGCCGAGACCGCCGGGGATGTTCTGGTCGAGCCAGGTGAAGAAGGCGTCGAGCTGGGAGTCGAGGGCGTCGACCATCTGCTGCTCGTCGGGGGAGTCGGGTCCGGCGGCGTGGCCCATGATGTCGTTGGCGGAGAGGGAAAGGGTGAGCAGGTCAGTGACTTTGCCCTGACCGAGCTGCTCGCCCTGGATGAGCGCTTCGGCAAAGCTGAACTCGTAGGCATTGGCGGCGGGCGTTTTGCCTACATCTTCGTAAAAATTCTTTGTGCCGGCGGCGTTCGCGTCCTGCTCGGCCTGCGCGATGGCATCGCCGCTGTTGAAGGCGGTGGCCCAGTCGGGGAGCTGCGGCCGGTAATAGGTGGACGTGACCCAGTCGCCGGAGGCGGGATCGATCCAATAGGCGCCGTTGGCGGCTGCGCCTGAGGTGAGGATGGCGGCGCGATCTTTGAGGGCCACGCCAAAGACGCGGGCCTGGCCTTCGGTGGCGAGACGCAGCTCATCACCGAGCGTGGAAGCGCGCAGGTTGAGCGGGGAACTGCCGGTGACGTATTTTGCGTTCGCGGGAATGCTGGAGGCCGGTTCGCCCACCATTTGGTAACGCTCGTCTTCGACCGAGGTGACAGGGCGGTCGTGATTGCGGGCGAGGTCCCACCACTCATTGCTGCTGATGCCGTGGCCGTCGGTGTAGGCGCCGGTGCCGATGGAGGCATGGCCGGGAGCGGTTTTGGTGTTGGCGTAGTCGTAGTAGCAGTTGCTGAAGTACGCGCCGTGATCGAGGAAGAGATCGAAGCCGCGGCCCTTGAAGTCGGAGCGCCAGCGGTCGAGGTAGTCGCCGCGGAACTGATCGATGACGAGGATGATGGCCAGCTTTGGGTGGTCGTTATAGGCGCTGGGGGGAACGGTGATCTCATGGGCGCGATCCGCCTCGCGGGCACGCTCGGCTTCGCGATGCGTGAGCGTGGCCGGTTTCGCCGTTGACTCGCGCGGCGCGGCATTTTGCGCCGGCGGTTGCTGCACCGCGGGTTGAGGGGCGGTTTGGGCCGGAGACTGGGGCGCGGGCGAGGCCGGGGTCTGTGCCTGGGCAGCGGAAGCAGCGAGGATGACGGCCAGCAGGAGGGAGGGAAGGCGCAAAAGGCTCATGGCGTATCCATTTCCAAGGTAGCAAAGTCAGGGCCGCAGGTTGTAGCAGCGGACACTCTCGAGGGTGGACAACGGGAGTTCGCCGCCCTTCAATTTTGTCCGCATACGATCTGCACGATGATCCTGGACGATCTTCCTGTTCAGATTCCCGCGCGGGGAACAAAGGCTCGCGGAATGGGTATCGAACCGGGCGCGATGAGCAGTTCGCAAGCTGAGACGATGAGCGCGGATCTGTGAACCTGGGGAGACAGACGGCGGGCGCGTTGTCTCAGCCAGCGCGCGCCCTGGAGGGGCCTGATGCTCGTTGGGTGCTCAGGGTGCGGTAGCCGGGGTGCACGTTGCGCGTGAGGCCCTGCTCGTCGGCCACGCGCTGGAGCAGGCTGATTGCTGCGGGAATCCTTCTGCCCAGTACGGTGGAGGCGGGGAAGGGGCGGGTGACCGGGGAGACCGCTGCGTTCTGAGGCACGCGCTATTCTCTTGCTCCAGAGGTGCGGGACGCATGGTGATGAGCCGCCGCAGCGTCTGGTTAATCGTTTTCGGTCTGCTGGCAATGCAGGCGGCGCTGGCGCTGGCCGAGGAGGCTACGAGGATCGCTCCCGGCGATATGTTTGCGGAGATGGCGCTGGGCAGCGCCGAGGCGGCGATGCACAACCGCGCCGAGTCGCTTGCGGCGTGGCAGAGCGCGCTGGCTGCGGCGGAGAAGATGGAACCGGATGCACAGCCGTCGTGGGGCCCGGATATCGAACGGCAGATCGCCGCGAATCAGAGTGGGGCCGGGAGATAGCGCATCGGCACGGACGAATGGCGGCGGGGCAGGCGATTTCAAGTTTGCAGCCGCGCGGGGTACACTGCCGCCATGCATCGGCTGGTCGCCTGCGCATTCGTCGAAGCCGCCGATTCGAGACTCGCAGAGCGGGGAGGAAGACCATGCCGAAGTTTGTGATCGAGCGCGAAGTGCCGGGAGTGGGGTCGCTGAAGCCGGAGGAGGTGCAGGCCATCTCGCAGAAGTCGTGCGGGGTGCTGCGCGAACTGGGACCCCAGGTGCAGTGGGTGCACAGCTACGTCACCGACGACAAGATCTACTGCATCTACATTGCGCCTGACGAGGCAGCGGTGAAGAAGCACGCGGAGATGGGCGGCTTCCCGGCGAATCGGATATCGCAAATCCGCTCGACCATCGATCCGACGACGGCGGAATAGGACGACATTGGAGCGCGGAGAAACTGTCCCGCTCGTGCCCTAGGCGAAGGCGGCGTTGATGTTCTCGATGGCTTCGTCGACTTCCGCGTTGTTCTTGTAGCCGACGGTGACGCTGTCGACTTTGGCGTCGCGGAAGGCGAAGCGCATGGCTTTCCGGCGATCGTCGCGGTTGAAAGTGCCTTCGCCGGTGAGCTTCATGCTGATGACGCCCATGCCGGCGCCGCGCGCCTGATGGATGTGGCTGACCACTTCGGGCACGTTTCCGAGGCCGGGGCCATCGGCGATCTCCGTATCCATGCGCGTGCCATTGTGGTTTACCCGGATCATCGCGACCTGGAGCCAGTCGAAGCCGGGAACCTGGCGCAGCGCGGGCAGACCGTGCACCGAGGCGCCGCGGGTGATGACCGCGCCGCGCTTTTGCGCGACGAGCACGGCGTCCTGCCAGTGCCGTGTGTCCTGGACCCACGTGCCGGTGTGCTGCCAGTGGAGCAGCAGGATGTCGAAGTAGTCGCTGCGGACCTGAGAGCGCAGCTCGTCGATCTTCTTCTGCGGATCCATCGAATCTTCGGTGGTCACCTTGGTCATGATGCGGTAGCTGTCGCGGGGCAGTCCCTGGAGGGCGACGCCGAGCATGCGATGCATGTCGTAGTACGAGTCTGAAGTCTCAAAGAAGCGGACGCCGCGATCGTAGGCATAGCGCACGAGGCGGTTGAAGCCGTCCTGTCCGAGGTTGCGCTGCACTTCGCCGCTGAAGCTGCCGGTTCCAAAGGCGAGGCGCGTCACTTTGGTATCGGACTTGCCGAGGGGAACCCATTCGGCGGCGGCGTGGCTGTCGGCTCTAACGGGGAGGGTGCTGATGCCGGCCAGGGCGCCGGCGGTAGCTCCGGCCCGGAGGAAGTCGCGGCGGGAGAACTGAGACATAGCTGCCCCCAATAGCCGGATCGTAGCACAGGCAGAAGAATCTACGCTGGAGCGGTGAAAGTGTGGCAGA
Source organism: Acidobacteriaceae bacterium (assembly GCA_035503555.1). GTDB lineage: Bacteria > Acidobacteriota > Terriglobia > Terriglobales > Acidobacteriaceae > Palsa-343. Next base: position 33,904 of record DATJTG010000002.1, read on the forward strand.
GAGTGTTTTCGTCGTGTAATTTCGGAGAGCGACACTACCTTTGGCCCTGGATTTGCATCCAGGAGATTGAGGTCAGCATGCCCGGCCCCATTCCTTCTACCACCGTTCTGATTGTCGACGACGATCAGGCTATTGCAGATACTCTTGGGGCCATCTTTCGGATGCACGGGTACGACGCCCGCGTGGCCTACTCCGCCGAACAGGCGATTGAAAACATAGCGGCCTGCGTGCCCGACCTGGCGCTGCTGGATGTGAATCTGCCGGGAATGAACGGCATCGATCTGGCTATTGTGCTGAAGGCGAACCACCCGGAGTGCCATCTGCTGCTGGTGTCGGGGCATGAGAGCACGCGGGGATTGCTGGAAGAGGCCGCGAAGAAAGGCCACATCTTCGACATTCTCCCGAAGCCTATTCATCCCACACTGATTCTGGAGCGTGCCAAGGGGTTGCTATCCGCGAGCCGGCAGGCGATTGCCTATTCGGATTAGCGGCGTCGGCGCTCCACTCAGCTGATTTCGAAAATGTTCTCGCTCTTTGCGGTCTGGGCCTGGGCGCGCTCGACGAGGTGGCTGGCGATGGCGTAGAACTGCGCGGCGTGTTCGGCTTCCGGGCCGGCCAGCGCAACCGGCACGCCGGTGTCGCCGCCGTGGCGAATCTCAGGGATCAGCTCAACCGAACCAAGAAACGGGACATTGAACTGTTTGGCCGTGCGCTCGGCGCCGCCCCTCGAGAAGATATCGATTTCCTTGTGGCAGTGCGGGCAGGTGAAGTGACTCATATTCTCGACGATGCCGAGGATTTCCACGTTGACCTGGTGGAACATCTCCAGGGCCTTGCGGGCGTCCTGCAGGGAGACGTCGGAGGGAGTGGAAACGACGACGGCTCCGGTGAGGGGCACGGTTTGCACGAGCGAGATGACCACGTCGCCGGTGCCTGGCGGCAGGTCGATCAGCAGGATGTCGAGCTCGCCCCACTCCACCTGCTGGAGGAACTGGCGGATGATCTGATGGAGCATGGGGCCGCGCATGACGAGGGGCTTGTCGCCGGGCGAGATGAAACCCACGGAGATGACTTTGATGCCGTGCGCGACATTCGGTTCGATCTGGTTGTTGGGACGCACGGTGGGCTGGCGGGTGGTGCCGAGCATCAGCGGCACGTTGGGGCCATAAATGTCGGCGTCAATGAGGCCGGTGCGGTAGCCGAGCTTCGCGAGAGCGATGGCCAGATTGACGGCCAGCGTGGTTTTGCCCACGCCGCCTTTGCCAGATCCGATGGCGACGATGGACTTAACGCCGGGAAGGGCAGTGGGCGGCGGCGGCGTGTGCGAGTGAGCCATGACTTCAGGGTACAGGTTGCAGGTAGCAGGGTACAGAGGCCGGACTACGTGCCGTCGATTCAGCCCTTGACGGCAGGGTCAAATTTGGCGATGTGACGGCGGCGGGCTTCCGCCTCGCGAATTTCGCGGCGATGGCCGGCGTCGTTGAAGCGGCGCTTTTCGTCGTCGGTCTGTGTTTCGAGACAGGGAACGGGAACGCGGCGCCCCTGCGAGTCGATGGCAACGAAGGTGAGATAGGCCGAGGCGACGTGACGATGCACGCCGGCGAGGGTGTTTTCGACCCAGACTTTTACGCCGACTTCCATGGAAGTCTTAAAAGCGCGGTTGACTGACGATTTAAGAATCAGCAGATCGCCGACGTGGACGGGCGCGATGAAGTCGATGTGCTCCATGGAAGCCGTGACGACATGGCTGCGGGCATGCCGGTAGGCGGACATGGCGCCGACCAGATCGATAAAGTGCATGAGGCGGCCGCCGAGCAGATTGCCGAGGGTGTTGGTGTCGTTGGGCAGAATCAGTTCGGTCATTTCCGACTGCGAGTGGGCCACAGTGCGCGCGGGCAGCGCGGGGCCGTTCAAATCCATGGGTTCTCCTTGTGCTTCAAGATTAACGGGCGGGAGAGGCTGGGCGCAAAAAGCAGGTCAGTTCTTCGGCAGGGATTTGGATTCGGCCGTGGAGAGGATGCGGACCTGGGAGCCGAAGCGGCGATAACCGCGGAATTCAAATTCATTGAGGACGGCCTGATGTTTGCCTTCGCGCAGGCTTACGGCGCCGCGGGAGGGCAGCAGGTAGTCGTGACCGTTGATGGTGACCCATGAGTAGTCGACGGAAATGGTGGACGCGCGCACCTCGAGGGAGTCGGGGATGTTGTCAGCGTCGACGGTGATGCGGCGGATGCTGTGGGTGGCGGTATCGAGGTAGACCTCGCCGTGGAAGGCCACGACATTCTGGCGGTTATTCAAGCCGGCGACATCGAAGCTGGAGTTGGCGGCGTCGACTTTGAAGGTGAAGACCTGGGCGGGCTGGCCGTCCACGACGTCAGCCTCTTTCCAGGTGAACTTCGCCTTCGCCGAGGGATCGAAGACGAGTTTGAACATGCCGCCGAACTCGCCGATGGAGTGAGCGAAGTCCAGGTCCGAAGCCTGGCCATCAGGGTCGCTTGCGGCGCGCTTCTGGCCGTTGACGGAGAGCGTGGAGCGCGACTCCTGATGGTCAACGTAGCGCACCATCTGCACGGCAGTGTCCTTGTGGCGCCAATCGCCCATGCCGCTGGGATCGACGGAGTGGTCGGTGATCTCAATGCAGAAAAAGTTGGGCAGGGTGTCGCCCCAGGAGAGGGCGCGTGTCCGAGCGGCTTCGAGGATGGACTGCGCCTCCGCTTCGGTGGGCGGCGGCACCGGATCTTTGGATGCGGCGATCGCGAAGCGGCTGTTGGACGTGGCTGCTTCTGCCGTGAGTTTTTGATCGGCGGCGCTTCCCGAGGCGCCTTCAGCGGAAAAAGAAAGCGCGGCAGAAGCCATGGAAGCGGCGATGGTGCCTTCGACTTTGAATTCGGTGCTCGAAGTTGCGGTCTGGCCACCCTGCACGAGCGTGGTGACGACTTTGTAGTTTCCCGGCGGGAAGACGGTTCCGCTGATGGTGCCGAGGTAGGGTGTTGCGCCGAGGCCGTCGGACTTGCTCAAGGCCAGGGGAGTTTTGGCCACCGACTCGTTGTTGCGGAAAATCTCCATGGAAAGCTGCGGCTGGCCGCTTGCGGGTGGCAGGGGATGGACAAGGAAAAAGATCTGGAGCTTGTTGGTCTTCTCGGGCAGTTCGTCGGAGAGATTGGGAACGATACGGCCATTCATGTAGCGCATCGGCTCAAACGATGCGGTCTCGGCGTGGAGCGGCTCGACCTTCTGCACGAGCGTCACGTCGCTGAGCGCCGGGCCATGGGCGGGAGGATCGATGGTGAACTGCGTACGCTCCGCACCGGCCTTGTTGCTGATGCGGTCCATGACGGCGGTTTCGAGCGTGTAGGTGCCAGGCTCGGCCGAGAAGTGGCGCTCCATGGTCAGCCATGCGTTCTGCGGGCTGCGGAGGACGTCGGGAGCATCATGCACAGGGATGTCTTCGCTGAAGCGCTCGAGGACCGCGCCTTTGGCGTTTCTGATCTGTGCAACCACGGTCAGGTGAACGGAGGAGAGGTGGGTGTTGCCGTCGTCGCGGACCTGGAGCGCGGAAACGGGCACCTGGACGGCGAGGGCGGCGGAGTTGCCGTCGGGCAGAAGGCCAAGACGCAGAACGCGCGTGGAGAAGGGAACATCGTTGGGGAGGGTTGGCTGGGAGAACAGTGACAGCAGCGGCACCTCCCAGGGGCGGATGCCGGAGCCGTTGTCGGGGGGCAGGGCAAAGTATCCGGCGCGCGACTGCACCACCATTCCTTTGCGGAGGGGATGAATCACGATGGGGCGGAACGCGCCGTTGTAGTCCCTGATGCCAGGAGTGTAAGCGGCTTCGTAGTATTCGGTGAGGCTTTCCTGCAATCGGCGGAGCGGAACCCTGATGCTGGCCCCGGCCTGGAAATACTGGCCTCCGGTGAAGACGGCCAGCGCGCCGAGCGGGCTTTTGGCGCCTTCGAGGCTGTTGAACTCGAAGTTCTCCATGTTGGAGCCCATATCTTCCAGCACGCCCCAGGGAGTCTGTCCCCCGGAGTTGATTTGCGTGGGGCTGGGAAGGCTGACGCCCTGCGGGCTGATTCCCACGCTGCCATACATCGCGCTCCCGGAGGCGTGCATGGCCGCGCCTTCGACCAGGCCCGGAGTGAGGGAGCCGATGGAGTTCATGGCGGCGCCGACCCTCATGGCGTCGCCGGCTTCGCGGTTCATGGGATTCGTGTCGATGCAAACAATCGTCACGCCGGCGCGATTGGCCTGACCCACCACATTCCTGATGGCATCGCGCACGGCATCGCTGGCGTCGAGCCCGAAGGAGAACCAGAAGATGATCTTGCGGCCGGTGATTTGCTTCTGGCTGATGGCGAGCGCCTGCAGAGCCGTAAGCGAGGGGAAGTCATGATGATCTTCGAGGGTGCGCTGCGATTCCTCAAGGGCCGCAATCAGAAGTTTGGCGCGCGCGCGGTCGCGAAAATCGGTCAACAGCGCGTCTCCGTTGACTGTCTCCAAAAGATGCTTCTCGGCGGGGGTCAGTTCGGCGACGGGCTTGTCGTTGGCCTGCGGAGCGGTGGTCAGCGCGATGGCCTGGTTCACCGTTTCCAGGCTCGTGGTGAACGGCTGCATGAGACGCAGGCGACCGTTCATCTGCAGAACAGCGTAGGAGTAGCCTTCGTTGGGGACTACGGAAAGGATCTTCGCGGCCATCTGGCGAGCGACTTTGGCGGGCCCGGGATCGAGACGATCGAAAACCAGGGTGATGAGGCGCTCGGACTGGGAGGCGCCCTTTACCAAATGCAGGTCGGTCAGCTTGACCGGCGTGCCGTTATCGGTCACCTGCAGGTCATCGGGCTTCAGATCAAGAATCGGCTTGCCGCTTTTGGTCCGAACCACCAGGTCCAGAGAAACTTCGTCGACGTTCGTGCTCAATGTCGGCGTTTCCGGCTGCTGGACCGCGCTCGTGGCCGTGGGCGCCGCCGGCGAGGCAGCGGATTGCGCCAGCAGGACGGTTCCGCAGGCGAGCACGGCGAGAGGAAGGATACGGCGGATGCAAACGGAGGACGCCGAGGAGCCGAAGTACCGTTGAGCCATGGCAGTGAGTCCTCTGCGGGCTCATGGGGATGTGGTGCGCGAGCCCCAGGCCAACCAGAACTGCCTCACAATACCTCCTGAAGGCAACGGGTTCAAGAAGATTCCCGCGCCGGAGCGGGACGGCTTTGCGCTGGGAGCCGCGGCCAGGGAATGATAGAGGGAGATATGGATAAGATCGCAGGTCTCCGAGAGATTCTGGAGCAGGATCCAACGAACGCCTTTGCCCGCTACGGACTGGCGATGGAACTCGGCGGCCAGGGACAGACCGACGCGGCGGTGGCGGAGTTCGACCGGCTGCGGGCGGATCATCCGGATTATGTGGCGGGATACTTTATGGCGGCGCAGACGCTGGCGAGGGCTCGGCGCGGCGACGAGGCGAAGCAGCGGCTGAACGATGGCATCGTCTGCGCCCGGCGCACGGGCAACCAGCACGCACAGCGAGAGATGCAGGCCCTGCTCGACGACCTGGAGATGGCAGAGTGAGCTTCATCCGGATGAGGGAAAATCAGGGAGCGTTCGCCCGGGAGTTGCGTCCCAAGCAAGGAGATGCAGCATTCGCGTGCAGGACACGCCGGTCACGAGCATAATGACTCCATTATGAGGATTCCCCTGTTTCCCCTGGACACGGTGCTTTTCCCAGGAACGGCTTTGCCGCTGCACATCTTCGAGGGGCGCTACCGGGAGATGATCGGCGAGTGCGTGGCGGAGGATCGCGTGTTTGGCGTGGTGCGCGCGGAGGGGGATTCGCTGGCGATCATCGGATGCACGGCCCGGGTGGTGCGCGTGCTGGAGAAGTTTCCCGATGGGCGGATGAGCATTTTGTGCGAGGGCGAGGAGCGATTCGAGATTGAAGGGCTGGATGAGTCGCGGACGTTTCTGCAGGCGGATGTGGAGTTGTTTGAGGACGAGGGCGAGGGCTCGACGCGCCCGCAGCGAGAGGAATGCGCGGCGCTGCATTTTGCGACGCTGACCCTGGCCGGCATTGAAACGCCGCTCATGCATCTGGATCTGAACGCGCCGGTGGCCTTCCAGCTGGCTGACGCGCTGCCGTCGGATCTGGGATTCAAGCAGCAGTTGCTGGGCAGCCGATCGGATGCGGATCGGACCGCGCGCCTGCGCGACTTTTACCACGCACTGCTGCCCAAACTGCAGGGCGGCATTGGAGATGCGGCCGCGGGGCCGGTGATGTGACACCCTGCTGCATCGGCGGGGACGTGACAAACGTCAAAACAGAGACATAAGCTGCGAGTAGAAGGATCAGGAGTCACGATGGCCACTCGACAGACCGCTTCGGCGCATTCACCGCAGGCTCGGCAGCACGCGCCGGGGGCGGTCCACCTTCCGCAGACGCTGGGCGAACTGCGCGCGCACCGCACATTCAGCGAGACGCGGCTGCGCACACGATCGGTGAAGGACGAAATGCGGGAGAACCTGATCGCGCGGCTGCGGGCGCGCGAGCCGATTTTTCCAGGGATCATCGGATACGAAGACACGGTCGTGCCGCAGATCATCAACGCGGTGCTGTCGCGGCAGAATTTCATTCTGCTCGGGCTGCGGGGGCAGGCGAAGAGCCGGATTCTGCGCGCGCTGACCGCGCTGCTGGACGAGTACACGCCGTTTGTGGCGGGCTGCGAGATTCGCGACAACCCCTATCAGCCGTTGTGCCGGCGCTGCCGCGATCTGATCGTGGAGCAGGGCGACGCGACGACGCTGGACTGGATGACCCGCGGCGATCGCTACGTGGAGAAGCTGGCGACGCCGGATGTGACGGTTGCCGATTTGATTGGGGATCTGGATCCGATTAAGGCGGCACGCGGGGGCCACGACCTGGCGAGCGAGATGACCATGCACTACGGCCTGCTGCCTCGCGCGAATCGCGGCATCTTCGCCGTGAACGAGCTGCCCGACCTGGCCGGGAAGATCCAGGTGGCGCTGTTCAACATCATGCAGGAAGGCGATGTACAGATTAAAGGCTACCCTGTGCGGCTGGAACTGGATGTGGCGCTGGTGTTCAGCGCGAATCCCGAAGACTACACGGCGCGCGGCAAGATCGTGACGCCGCTGAAGGACCGCATCGGCTCGGAGATTCGCACGCATTATCCGGAGACGCTTGAAGAGGGCATCGCCATCACGGCGCAGGAGGCGTGGACGGCGCGCGAACTGGGTGACGTGGCAGTTCCGCAGTACCTGCGCGAAGTGATCGAGCAGGTTGCCTTCACGGCGCGCGAAGACAAGAAGGTGGACAAGCGCAGCGGCGTGAGCCAGCGGCTGCCGATATCGACGCTGGAACTGGCGGTGTCGAATGCCGAGAGGCGAGCGCTGATGCATGGCGAGGCACGGGTGGCGCCGCGCATCGGCGACCTCTACACGGCGCTGCCGGGGATTACGGGCAAGCTGGAGCTGGAGTACGAAGGCGAGATGAAGGGCGCCGACACCGTGGTGCGCGATATCGTGCGCGCGGCGATCGGGAAGATTTTCGACCGCTACTTCGGCGATGCGAACACGCAGCAGATCGAGCAGTGGTTCAACCTGGGCGGTACGGTGAAGATTGCCGACGAGCAGCCGTCGAAGGCCACGGTTGAGGAGCTGAAACAAATTCAGGGACTCGAGGAAAAGCTGGTGGTGCTGGGGATCAAGGCAGGCGAAGCGCCGGAAGCGATGACAGCAGCAGCGGAATTTCTGCTGGAGGGCATGTGCGCGCACCGGCGGATCAGCCGCAACGAGGAGCGCAGTTTTGCGGCGCAGCGCAAGCCGCAGGAGAAGAATCCCGAGCGCGTGGAGGCCGAGCGCGAGTACGAGCAGTGGCAGACGCGGCGCGCGCGGAGGGGAAGTTTCAACTAGCGGGGAGCGAGGAGCCTGAGGCGTGCAGGGATCGCAGCCTGCTCCTGGCTACCGGCTCCGGGATCTGGAATGAAGAGCGTTCGCTATACGAAGTTCACCGGCGATTTGTCCAGCGAGATGAGCATGGAGGATTTGCTGCGCGCTCTCTCGGATTATTTGCTGGACTCGGGATTTCAGAGCCCCTGGTCGGAATTTCAGGATCTCGATCAGACGCTGGACGACCTGCGCGAGGCGCTCCAGCGCGCGCTGGAGCAGGGCGATGCGTTCGACGAGAGCATCCAGCAGAAGATCGATCAGATGGCCGAGGAGGGACGCCTCGACGAACTGGTGGAGAAGCTGATTAACCGGATGGAGCGCGAGAATTACATCTCCACGGATCGATCGCAGGATCCGGGGCAGGTGTCGCAGCCGTCGGGACAAATGGGCGATGCGCAGACGGATGCGCGCTTCGAGGTGACGGACAAGAGCCTCGACTTTCTGGGCTACAAGACGCTGCGCGATCTGCTGGGCTCGCTGGGCAAGGCCAACTTCGGACGGCACGACACGCGCCACTGGGCAACGGGTGTGGAGACGAGCGGCGGATCGCAGCCCTGGGAGTTTGGGGACACGATGAATCTGGACGCGGCGGCGACGCTGACGTCGGCGATCGCGCGCGAGGGGCTGACGCTGCCGCTCAATCTGGAATACAGCGATCTGCAGGTGCACCAGTCGGAGTACCAAAGCTCGTGCGCGACGGTGGTGATGCTGGACTGCTCGCACTCGATGATCCTGTACGGCGAGGATCGCTTCACTCCGGCGAAAAAGGTGGCGATGGCGATGGCGCACCTGATCCGCACGCAGTATCCGGGGGACACGCTTTCGCTGGTGCTATTCCACGATTCGGCCGAGGAGATGCCGGTTTCGCAACTGGCGCGCGTGAAGGTGGGGCCCTACTACACGAACACGCGCGAAGGGCTGCGCCTGGCGCAGCGCATCCTGCAGCGCCAGCGCAAGGACATGAAGCAGATTGTGATGATCACGGACGGGAAGCCGTCGGCGCTGACGCTGCCGGACGGGCGGATCTACAAGAACGCCTTCGGGCTCGATCCCCTGGTGGTGAGCGAGACGCTGGAAGAAGTGGCGCGCTGCAAGCGGCAGAACATCATGATCAACACGTTCATGCTGGCGTCGGACTTTGGGCTGGTCCAGTTCGTGCAGAAGGTGTCGCAGATGTGCAAGGGCAAGGCGTATTTCACAACGCCGGAAACGCTGGGCGAGTATCTGCTGATGGACTTCATGCAGCGGCGGATGAAGACCATCCATTAGCGCTGGCCGTCCAGGCGAACGCTCTTCGCGCAACAACCATTACACTGCGGAGGCGACAAACCGCACGTGGTAGCCGCGGGGCGAGGCGCGGAATCCGGCTTCTTCGAGGAAGGGAGCGAGGGCATGCAGGTGCGCGGGTCGTCCGCCGATGGCGTCGATGAGCAGGCCGCCGTGGTGCCGCGTATCGGGATTCTGTAACAGTGTTTGAGCGTATTCCACGAGGAAGGCGGCGAGATCGCGCGCGACCGCGGAGCGATCCGGCTCGTCGGGAGGCAGGAAGACCTGGATGGCGGGATTGTTGCGGCGCAGATACGCCGCCAAAGCCCCATTGCGCAGGATCACAGAGGCGCCCACAGAACGGGCAAGCATGGGAGCGCCGGCTTCTTCGGGCGCATCGGATGGAGGCCAGCGCAGGATGCTGCCCCAGGGATTGGCGGGGTCGGTGGCTGCGAGGAGAACCATCTCCGGCTTGTCGAGGGTTGAGGCTCCGAGTGAGCGCAGGAGATCGACGGCCGGCGGCAGAGCAAACTGGGCGCCGCCGAGGCCGGCAACAAAATAGCCGCGCCGAATGCGGCCGCCGGCTTCCAGAGCCTTGAGCACTTCATAGATCGCGGTGAAGCCGCCGGGAAGGTTTTCCTGCGCCGCCGTTTCACGGGTGACGATGCCGTGGCGCTGGAGCAACTGATGGGCGACGGCGTGGCTCCAGGCAGTCTGCGCCGCGGGGGAAAAGCGATCCGGCGCCGGGATCGGCGTCCAGCGTCCCTGTGCGCTGGGCGGAGTGGTGCGCCGGGAGCGGAACGCCATCTGGTTGTGGACGCGTTTGGAGGAGCGAGAAGCGTCGGGCTTCTGAATCCAGGCGCGCAGGGCATGGAGGGTGTCGTTGGTGACGAGGCCGCGCCAGACGAGGCTCCAGAGAGCGTCGACGGTTTCGCCCGGGTAGCCCCCGCCGAGGCGCTCGTGCAATTGCGCAAAGAACAGCGCGCCGTCGCGCGCCAGCGCATCGAGAATCGCCTGCTCGTGCCCGCTAAGATCCGTCGCGGGGGAAGAAGGCGGCAGGAGCGCAGGCATTCTGTCGGCGAGGTACAGGGCGATGCGGCCGTCGCGCTCGCCGATGGCATCGATGCCGCACCAAAAGACTTCGCCGGCGGCAATTAGGGCGTCGAGATCGGACGACGCGTAGCGCGCCAGGCGCGCGGGCAGGATCTGCGATTCGAGCAGGGAAGCCGGCAGGGGCGCGCCCTGTAGGGACTCGACGGTGTCGAGGAGCGCGTCGAGTCCGCGGCGCCTGGCCAGCACGCCCTGCCAGTGGGTGGCCAGGCGCGCGAGCAAGCGCGGCTCCGCCGGCTCGATTTCTTTTCGCAACCGCGCCAGCGACTTATTGCGGATGATGCGCAGGGCCTCGGCATCGCAGTACTCGCGATGCGTTCCACCGCGGCGGAATCCCCCCTCGAGCACGCGACCGCTCAGGACCAACGCGCGCAGCGCGGCTTCCACGGGCCGGCGGTCGAGGCCGAAGCGGGCTGCAGCTTCGTCGAGGGTGAAGGGGCCGTGGGTGCGCGCGAAACGGCGCAGGAGCTCGAGGAGGGGATCGGCGACGGGCGCGAGCAGAGCTTTGGGCAGGCCGGAAGACAGCGCGACGCCGAACGCGTCGCGGTAGCGGGCGGCGTCTTCGACGGCGATGAAGCGAGGCTCCTTCGCGATCGTGATTTGCAGGATGCGGTGCGCCTGCGCGAGGGTTGCGAGCGAGGAGAGCACCTCGGGCGATGCGAGGCGCTGCTCAATTTCGCCGTGCGAGAGATCGCCGAGGCGCAGAAGAAGGTCGTGGATGCCATCGGCGGAGCGGACGCGCTGCGCTTCGCCGAGCATCTGGAGCTGAGATTCGGTTTCGCGGACAGCGTCGGGATCGAGCAGTTCGCGCAGATCGGCTTCGCCCAGAAGCTCCTGCACCTGGCTCTGATCGATGGAAAGCGCCTGAGCGCGGCGTTCGGCCAGCGGCGCGTCGCCATCGTAGATGAAGTTGCCGACGTAGCCGAAGAGGAGGGATGCGGCGAAGGGTGAAGGCTTCGGGGTGTCGACGACGTGGACGCGGATATCGCCCGCGCGAATGGAGCGGAGGACGTCAACGAGCGCGGGCATGTCGAAGGTGTCGCGCAGACACTCGCGATGAGCCTCGAGGAGCATGGGAAACGAGGGATACTGCGCGGCGACGGCGAGCAGATCGGCGGCGCGCTTGCGCTGCTGCCAGAGGGGGGCGCGGCCCTGCGCGCGGCGGCGCGGCAGCAGCAGAGCGCGCGCGGAGGCCTCGCGGAACTTCGCGGCGAAGAGGGCGGTCGCGCCGAGCTGCTGGACGACCCGATCGGTCACCCGATCGGGATCCGGGAGAAGAAGGGACGGCTCGGGCGGCGTATCCACGTCAGGAAAGCGGAGAACGAAGCCATCGTCGGTCCACATGGTCTCGACCTGCGGGCCGCCGGCGCTCAGGAGATCTGCGGCAATCGCCATGGTCCACGGCGCATGGACACGCGTGCCAAACGGAGAGAGCACGCAAATGCGCCAGTCGCCGAGGTCGTCGCGAATGCGCTCGATGACGATGTTGCGATCGTCGGGAACGACGGTGGTGGCGGCGGCCTGATCGGTGAGGAAGGCGATGAGGCTCTCGGCGGCGCCGGCGTCGAGGTCGTGCTCGCGCACCAGGCGGCTGATGGCGGCGTTCACGGGAAGGGCGCACAGATCGCGCACGAGAGCGCCGATGCGCCGTCCGAATTCGAGGGGGCGTCCAGGCTGATCGCCATGCCAGAAAGGCAGCTTGCCGGGTTGACCGGGCGCGGGCGAGACAAGCACGCGGTCGTTGGTGATTTCGTCGATGCGCCAGCTGGACGCGCCGAGCGCGAAGACATCGCCCACCCGGCTTTCGAAGACCATCTCTTCGTCGAGTTCGCCGACGCGGACGGGTTTCCGGTGTTCGCCGGAAAGAAAGACGCCGTAGAGGCCGCGATCGGGGATGGTGCCACCGTTGAGGATCGCTAATCCTTTTGCGCCTTCGCGCGGCGTCAACAGGTTTTTGGTGCGATCCCAGGTGATGCGGGGGCGGAGCTCGGAGAACTCGTCGGATGGATAGCGGCCGGAAAGCATGTCGAGAACGCCTGCGAAGGAAGTGCGGGTGAGGGTGACGAAGGGTGCGGCCCCGCGAACGATGGAGAAGAGATCGTCGACGGAGATGACAGCTTCCGGCGGGCGCTCGCCGCGGCCGCGAGGAGCGGACAGGGCTGGCGGCTGAGCCACGATGGCCACAATCTGCTGGGCCAGCACGTCGAGGGGATTGCGCAGCATCGCGGTGGCCTCGACGTGGCCCTCGTGCATGGCGCGCGTGGCTGCGGCGCAGGCGACCAGATCGGCGCGGTACTTCGGGAAGATGATGCCTTCGCTGACGACACCCACACGGTGCCCGGCGCGTCCAATGCGCTGCATGCCGCTGGCGACGGAGGGCGGCGCCTCGATCTGGATGACGAGATCGATGGCGCCCATGTCGATGCCGAGTTCAAGGGACGATGTCGCGACGAGGGCGCGAATTTGCCCGCGCCTGAGCTGATCTTCAATCTCGCGGCGCTGGGCGGCAGCCAGCGATCCATGATGGGCGCGGGCGATGGGCGGGGCGTCGGGGGCGGCAGGATCGGGGGATGCCTGAGCAACCTCGTTGATGGCGCCAGCCAGCCGCTCCGCGGTGCGGCGATTGTTGACGAAGATGAGCGTGGACTGGCGGCGGCGGATGATCGCCAGCAGGCGCGGCGGGATCGTCGTCCAGATGGAGGCATGTCGCGGCGCTTCGCCGGGCGGAGCCGGCTCGGGCGGGGCCTGCTTCGTGAGATCTTCGACGGGGAGGTGAACCTGCAGCGCGAGGCGCTTGGGCTCGCTCGCGTTGACGATGGTCACGGGACGGAACCGGCGCTCGGAGTACGGGGCTGATGGGTTTTCGCCCGCGTCCGGTTCGGTGCCGGCGAGAAAGTGAGCGACTTCCTCGAGCGGCCTTTGCGTCGCCGAGAGGCCGATGCGCTGGATGCGGCGGGGCGCGAGAGCCTCGAGGCGTTCGAGGCTGAGCGCGAGATGCGCGCCGCGCCGGGTGGGCACGAGCGCGTGGATCTCATCGACGATGACGGTGTCGACGGTGCGGAGGGCGGCGGCCGCGCCGGAAGTGAGCAGCAGGTAGAGCGATTCCGGCGTGGTGATGAGGATGTCGGCGGGATGGCGGCGGAAACGGGCGCGCTCCGCCTGCGGCGTGTCGCCGGTGCGAATGGCCAGTTCGGGGGCGCGAAAGGGAATGCCACGGCGGCGGGCGACTTCCGCCATCCCGGCGAGGGGCGTGCGCAGGTTCCGCTCGACGTCGACGGCGAGCGCTTTGAGCGGGCTGAGATAGACGACGCGGCAGCCTGGCTCGGAGGGGATGGCGCGCAGGGCGAGGCGGTCGAGGCACCAGAGAAAGGCGCTGAGGGTTTTGCCGCTGCCGGTGGGCGCGAGAATCAAGGTGCTTGCGCCGCGCGCAATGGCGGGCCAGCCCATGCGCTGCGGCGTGGTGGGCTCGCCGAGCGCGGAGCGGAACCACTCCTGGGTGACGGGATGGAAGAGCGCGAGGGCGTTCGCCATGTCCTGCGGCTGCCGGGGCTCTGTCGGATGGCTGTGATGGCTGGAGGTTGGCGGCATCCCTGCCAGTGAGGATATCGCTCGTCGAGCAGGACGCGCTCAGGAGGTCGGCACGGGCTTGTACCAGACGGTGCGCGGGGAGAGCACGGTTTGCCAGTGCGATTCCATGCGGGGCTGCTCGCTCATGCCGAGCAACAGCACGCCATCGGGCGCGATGGCGCGATGGACGTCGAGCAGAATCCTGCGCCGCGTATCGGCAGGAAAATAGATCAGCACGTTGCGCAGCAGGATCACATCGAAGCTCTCGGTGCGCGGCGCGGGATCGCAGAGGTTGCGCTGGAAGAAGCTGCAAAGGCTGCGGATTTCGGGCGCGGCTTCCCACTCGTCGCCGGTGCGCACCATGTATTTCAGCAGCAGGCGCGCGGGCAGGCCGCGGTTGATCTCAATGCGCTGGTAGCGTGCGGCGCGCGAGCGGTCGACCATGGCTGCGGAAATATCGGTGCCGACGATCTCGACTTTCCAGGAAGCGAGCGCGGGGAAATGCTCGCGAAGCAGCATGGCGAGCGAGCAGGCTTCCTGTCCGCTGGAACTGGCGGCGGACCAGAAACGAAGGGCGCGCTTGTCGCGGCGCGCGGCGATGAGAGCCGGAAGGAGTTCCTGGCGAAGGAGATCGAAGGTGGCCGAATCGCGAAAGAAGCTGGTTTCGTTGATGGTCATCGCCTCGGCGACGGAGCGCTGCAGATGCGCGCCCGCGTCCATGCGGAGGGCGGCCACCAGTTGCTCGAGGGAATCGAAACCGCGGTCGCGAAGAACGGGCTGGAGGCGGGACTCGAAGAGGTAGTCGCGCGCGGAATCGACGTGGTTGCCGGAATTGCGCATGACCACGGCGCGGAGGAAATCGGCGTCGAGCGCGGAGAGGCTCATACTGCCGGGACCTCCGCGGTCTTGAGGAGCGGCGATGGAACGCGGGCATAGCGCAGAATTTCGGCGGCGAGGGCGTCGAGGGGCAGGATGCGGTTCGCAAGACCGGCGCCAGCGACGGCGCCGGGCATGCCCCAGATGACGCTGGTGGACGCATCCTGCGCGAGAATGGCGCCGCCGGATGCGCGAATGGCGCGGGCTCCGGCCAGTCCGTCGCTGCCCATGCCGGTGAGCACTACTCCGAGCACCCGGCCTGGGGCGGCCTCGGCCGCGGAACGGAAGAGCGGATCGACGGAGGGCCGGCAGAAATTCTCAGGGGGATTCTGGTTGAGGCTCAGGCGAAAATCGCGGGTCAGTTCCATGTGCCAGTCGCCGCGCGCGATGGTGGCGGTTCCTGGCTCGGCACAGTGGTCTTCAGCGGCCTCGCGCACCCTGAGGGCGCAAAGGGAATTGAGACGCTCAGCGAGGAGCCTTGTGAACAGCTGGGGCATGTGCTGCACGATGAGGATCGGCAGCGGAAATGCTGCAGGCAGGACGGGAAGAAGGGTTTCGAGCGCGGCCGGCCCCCCGGTGGAGACGCCAACGACGACGACGCGCGGAGATGCAGACGCAGAGGGCGGAATCGGCGTGGCGGCGGGAGTGGCGACGGCCGGAGGCTGCGCGAAGAGAGCGAGAATCTTTGGAAGCAGTTCGTGCGCCAGGGTCTCCACACCGGAGCGCACACCGCTTTGCGCGGCGGGTTTGCTGACGTAGTCCGTTGCGCCGCGGGAGAGCGCGTCGAGGGTGATGTGCGCGCCGCGGGAGGTAAGAGTGCTGCACATGATGACGGGCACGCGGCGATTGCGGCGCCGGATGGCGGAGAGGGCTTCGAGGCCGTTCATCTGCGGCATTTCGATGTCGAGGAGCACGAGGTCGGGCTGCAGGCGATCGAAATCGGCCACCCCGTCGGCGCCGTTGGAGGCCGTAGCGACCACTTCGATCTCGGGGCTGCGGTCGAAGACCATGCGCAGGACGCCGCGCATGACCGCCGAGTCGTCGACGGCGAGGACGCGGATCCGGCGGCCGCCGAGCGCTGAGGTCACAGCTCTTCCACTCCGGCCATGCGCAGCTTATCGAGCAGACCTTCCTCGTCGAAGGGTTTGACCAGGTATTCGTCGGCTCCGGCGAGCAGGGCGGCTTCGATGTGATCGTTTTCCGCTTCGGTGGTCACCATCACGATGCGGGTCGAGTCGCAGGCGGGATCGGCGCGCGCAGCGCGCAGCAGCTCAAGACCCGACATCACCGGCATGTTCCAGTCCACCAGCGCGACGGAGAACGGACCCTCTTCGTGGAGACAGCCAAGGCCCTCGCGCCCGTCCGCGGCCTCAACACATTCCACACCGCGCCGACTGAGAACCGAGCGCAGGTAATCGCGGACAAACCGCGAATCGTCCACCAGGAGCGCTCGAACCGCCATATCTGTGTCCTTTCTCTTCCGCCGGCGATCAGGCCGCCGCACCCGCCAGCCGCATCGGTTCGAGGCGCGCGGGATCGAGCTTCACCAGCAGCCGGTCCTTCATCTTCCACGCGCCGTCGAAGAGCGCCTGGCGGCAGCTCTCGAGGGTTGCCGGATTGGGCTCGTGATCGGCTGCGGAAACGTTGAGCACTTCGCCCACCGAGTCGACAAAGAGGCCGAAGGGGCCATCGGCGGATTCAAAGACGAGAACGTCTTCGGGCGACGACGCCGGCTCCATCGCCAGCAGCCGCCGCAGGGAGACCGCGGTGAGCACCTCGCCGCGATAGTGCACGAGGCCGCCGACGAAGGGCGGCGCCAGGGGCACAGGCTGCGTGGCCGGCTTGCCCAGAATCTCGAGCACGTGGGCGATGGGGATGCCGTAAAGCGTCGCACCCACCCGCACGGAACACACCTGCTGAACCTGCCCGATTGTGTCTTCGCTCATCGTGCTGCCTCCGTTTCGAGCGCAGGAATGCCGGCGAGGCTGGCAATGCCCGTCACCTGCTCATGGAGGAGGGTGACACCCGCAGCGACCGCGCCGGTTCCCGCTTCTTCGAGTTGCCGTCCCCCGGTTACGTCGAGGACCTGGGAGACGGTCATGCCGATCTGGCGATGGGCATCGCGGCAGACGACCACGGTGGTCCGGGCCTCAGGATCGCCCGCGCCGGCAGCAGCGGCGGCATCGTCGAGGGGCAGCAGCGCGCCCTCCAGACGCAGCACCGGATGCGGTCCGGCCATCTCGATGCGCGAGCGCGGGATGCGCTCAATGCGCACGACCGTCTCGAGCGGCAGCGCGGCGCGGCGGCCACCGGCTTCCACGACGAGGTAATCGTCGAGACCGACGTGTTTCTGCGCGAGCCCGGCTTCTTCGGCATCGCTCGTGAGCGAGACACCCGCATGCTGCGCAATGGCGCCGGGGTTGAGGATCAGGGCCATCTCTCCGTTGCCGAGGATGGTCGCGCCCGCGTAGAAGCCGATTTCGCGCAGCACCGCCGCCAGCGGCTTCACCACAATCTCTTCGGGATCGGCGAGGCCGTCGACGACCAGGCCATAGCGGCGACCGTCAGCGTTGAGGACAGCGATGTCGCAGGGCGAATTGCGGTCGCGGGCGGGTTGCTGCAGCAGGCGATCGAGGAAGATGAGGGGCAGCAGCCTGCCGCGCAGGCGGCAGAGCGCCGAATTCTCGAGCCATTCCATGCGGCTGTCGCTCTCGCCGTCGCTCAGGTGCACCAGCTCCATGAGCGCGCTTTGCGGCACCGCGAAGTTTTGCCCGCGGCTGCGCACGATGAGCGCGGGAATGATGGCGAGGGTGAGGGGGATGCGCAGACGCAGCTGGGTTCCGTGGCCGGCGCGGCTGTCCACGTCGACCTTGCCGCCGATTTTCTCGACGTTGGTGCGGACAACATCCATGCCGACGCCGCGGCCGGAGACGCTGGTGACGGCGGCGGCCGTGGAAAAGCCGGGAAGAAAGATGAGCTGCAGGATCTCGCGCTCGCTCATCTGTTCGGCGCGCTGGGCGGGCACCAGTTGTTGTTCGACCGCCTTTTCGCGAATGCGCGCAAGGTTCATGCCCGCGCCGTCGTCGTGCACCTCGACGACCACGTGGCTGCCTTCGTGGTACGCGCGCAGACGCAGGAGCCCTTCGGCGGGCTTGCCCGCAGCCCTGCGCACCGCCGGCGCCTCGATGCCGTGGTCGATGGCGTTGCGGATGGCGTGGGTGAGGGGATCGCGGATGGCTTCGAGGAGGCTCTTGTCCAATTCGGTTTCCTGGCCTTCCAGCTCGAGACGCACCTGCTTGCTGAGGCCGCGCGCCAGGTCGCGCACGAGCCGAGGGAAACGCGAAAAGACGTGGCTCACCGGCTGCATGCGCGCCTTCATCACCGCTTCGCGCAGGTCGGCGGTGACCATATCGAGCCGGCGGCCGAGCAGCGAGAAACCGGCATCGGCGCTGGTGGCCTGAAGGATCTGATTGCGCGTGAGCACCAACTCGCCGACCAGATTCATCATGCGGTTCAGCAGCTCCACGTCGACGCGCAGCGTCGAGTCGGCCGTGTTGACCGCGGCCGCCGGCTGCGTCTCCGCCGCCGGCGGGGTGGGTGGATTCCCGGGCCGTGCGGGCGCCGAAGCGCCGGCCGCAGCGGGGGAAGCGGAACAAACGTCCGACTCTTCCCGCGCGCAGGGCGGCGCCGCGATCGCCGTGGACGGCCCTGCCTCTGCCGCGGTTATCGGCAAAGGCGAACGTGGCTGGAACCTGGGTGGCTTCTGGCGATTTCCGGCTGCGGGGCGCGCGGGCATTTTGCCGGCCGTGCGCCGAGTGCGGCCGGCCACCGGATTGGGCGGAACGGCGCTTGCAGCCGACATTGCCGGTTCGGAGACATCGGCGGGCGCGTCCGCGGGCGCCTCCAGGGCCTGCAGAACTTCGAGGCGCGCAATCATCGCGGCGTCGTCGCGCCGGCTCTCGCCTTCGCCACCGCTGGCCTCGATCGAGCGCAGGATGCCGCGCAGGCGATCCATGAGGGCCAGCAGACCGCTCACAATGTCCGGCGTCGCGGCCAGCCTGCCTTCGCGCAGCAGTCCCAGAAGATTTTCGCCGGCGTGGGAAAGAGCCTCAAGCCGGCCAAAGCCGAGGAAGCCGGTCGTCCCCTTGATGGTGTGCACGGAGCGGAAGATCTCCGCGAGCAACTCAGCGTCGCCGGGCCGCGTTTCCAGCTCGGTGAGGCCGCGTTCCATCCGGTCGAGGCCTTCCTGGCTTTCCAGCAGAAATTCGCGCGTCAGTTCGTCCACGCTTTCGTTATCGGAAAGGGAGGCGGAGAACTTGAGACGCTGGTTGCCTGGCAGCGACGCAACCATTAGCCTCAGAGGGACATGGACCCGATTGCCCCTGACGCGCCGGAACAATTGCGCCGGTTCACCTTCACTCGGGAGGCTGCGCGCGCATGAGTTCCCTGCACGCGGTCGACATCCTGCGCAAAAAGCGCGACGGGGAAGAGCTGAGCGCGGACGAGATTCGCTGCATCGTGGAGGGCGCGGCGCGGGAAACGATCCCTGAAGAGCAGCTTTCCGCGTGGCTGATGGCGGTTTTTCTTCGCGGCCTCTCGCTGGCGGAGCTCGACACGCTGACCACCGCGATGCGGTATTCGGGCGAGGTGCTGGAGCATTCCGGCCTGGGGCGGCGAACCGTCGATAAGCACTCCACGGGCGGCGTCGGCGACAAGACGTCGTTTCTGGTGGCGCCGATTGCGGCCGCCGCGGGACTCGCCGATCCCATGATCAGCGGACGCGCTCTGGGCCACACGGGGGGGACGCTCGACAAGCTGGAGTCGATCCCGGGGTATCGGACGCAGCTTTCGGTGGCGGAGATGCGCCGCGTGCTGGACCGCTGCAGCTGCTCGATCGTGGGCCAGACGAAAAACCTGGTCCCCGCCGACCGGAAACTCTACAGCCTGCGCGACCGCACCGCGACGGTGGAGAATCCTTATCTCATTTGCGCGTCGATCATGAGCAAGAAGCTGGCGGCGGGTCTCGATGCCCTGGTGATCGATGTGAAGGCGGGATCGGGCGCATTTCTTCGCGACGAGGCGGAGTCCGCGTATCTGGCGGCGCTCATGGTGGAGACTGGCGAGCGGGCGGGCACGCGGACGGTCGCCATCCAGACCGATATGTCGCAGCCGCTCGGCCGCTTTGCCGGCAACTGGGTGGAGATTCAGGAGTCGCTGGCGCTGCTGGCCGGCGAGCGCGACCGGCTGACCGAAGATTGCCGGGAGATCTCGCTGGTTCTGGCAGGATGGATGATTCACCTGGGCGGTAAGGCGGCGAGCGCGGAGGAAGGGAAGCGGGTTGCGGAAGGAAAACTCTCCGACGGCTCCGCGCTCCGAATCTTCCGCGAGATGGTCGCGGCGCAGGGAGGAGATCTGCGCGCGCTCGACGCGGGCGCAGCGTTCCATGCGCCGAAGTACCGGCGCGATTTTGTCGCCTATCGGAGCGGATACTTCAGCGCCGCCGATTGCACGAAGATCGGCTGGGCTGTGCAGCGGCTGGGCGCGGGGCGCGAGCGCGCCGGTGAGCCGGTGGAAGCGCATGCGGGTCTCGAGATGCACGTCAAGCTCGGGTACCGGGTGGAAGCCGGCGAGGCGCTGGCCACGATGTTCGCGCAAAATGACGGGCTGTTTGCCGAGCCGGAGCAGCTGCTGCGTTCGGCGATCACGATTGGCGATGCGCCGACGGCTGCGCCGCCGCTGGTTCGGCGGATCATCTCGGCGGAGAACAAAAATTCCTTTCTGCAACCGCCTCGCCGCCCATAGGATTGAGAAAACCCCGAGGGAGACCGATTTGGCTCGATTCACCGGTGTGCTGGGACTGGCAACGATGCTGCTGCTGGCGTGGCTCTTCTCCACCAACCGCAAAGCGATCCGCTGGCGCACGGTCATCTGGGGGCTCGGGCTGCAGATTCTCTTCGCGTTTTTCGTGATCGTGTGGCCGGTTGGGCAGAAGGTGATGCATGTGGCCGGCAACGCGGTCAACAAGCTGCTGGCTTACGCATTCGCCGGTTCGACGTTCATCTTCGGGGATCTGG
This sequence comes from Acidobacteriaceae bacterium, assembly GCA_035503555.1. Taxonomy (GTDB): domain Bacteria; phylum Acidobacteriota; class Terriglobia; order Terriglobales; family Acidobacteriaceae; genus Palsa-343. Next base: position 54,753 of record DATJTG010000002.1, read on the forward strand.
CCGATCCGCACTCGAGGATCGGGGCGGCCTTCGGCACGAACTTCTTCGCGTTCCAGGTGCTGCCCACCATCATCTTCATCTCGGCGTTCTTCGCGGTGCTCTATTACCTGGGCGTGATGCAGCTCATCATTCGCGGATTCGCGAAGGCGATGCAGTGGACGATGAAAGTCTCCGGTGCGGAGTCGCTGAACGTGGCGGCCAGCATCTTCATGGGACAGACGGAAGCGCCGCTGACGATCCGTCCGTTCCTGCCGGGGGCGACGCGCTCGGAGCTGATGACGATCATGACGAGCGGCATGGCGCACGTCTCGGGCGGCATCATGGCGGCGTACATCCTCTACGGCATATCGGCGTCGAGCCTGCTGGCCGCGGTGATCATGACGGCGCCGGGAACGATTCTGATTTCGAAAATGCTGGTGCCAGAAACGGAAAAGCCGGCGACGGAAGGCGTGGTGCACATCCCCGAAGGGGAAGAACACAAGGACGAGAACCTGATCGGGTCGATTGCGCGGGGCACGATCGACGGCGGACGTCTGGCTTTCAACGTGGGCATCATGCTGATCAGCTTTCTTGCGCTGATCGCATTGCTGAACGGCATTCTGGGAGGAATGCACAACTGGCTCGGCGGGCATCACGTGCCGTTTCCGCACTCGCTCGACACGATTCTGGGATTTTTCTTCGCGCCGATTGCGTGGCTGATTGGGATTCCGTGGCATGACGCGCCGACGGTCGGCAACTTGCTCGGCACGCGGATGGTGCTGAACGAGCTGGTGGCGTACACCTATCTCGGCGGATACGCGAAGGCTGGCGTCCTGGCGGCGCGCTCGGTAACGATTGCGACGTTCGCGCTCTGCGGATTCGCCAACCTCAGCTCGATTGGGATTCAGATCGGCGGCATCGGCGCGCTGGCTCCCGGCCGCCGCAACGAGCTGGCGAAGCTGGGTTTTCGCGCCATGCTTGCGGGGACGATGGCGAATCTGATGTCAGCGAGCATTGTAGGGATTTTGCTCAGGTAACTATGACGGATACATTATTCGATCGCGCCAGCGCCGCCGCCGAGTTTGTCCTCGCCCGGACAACGCTGCGGCCATGCATCGGCATCGTCCTCGGATCGGGGCTCGGCGCCTTTGCGGGCGAGCTGGCCGATGCGACGGCGATCCCGTTTTCCGAGATTCCGCACTTCCCGCAATCGACCGTGCCAGGACATTCCGGCCGACTGGTGATCGGCAAGGTGGCGGGAGTGCCCGTCGCTGTGATGCAGGGACGCGTGCATGCGTACGAGGGCTACAGCTCGGACGAAGTGACGTTTCCGGTGCGCGTGCTGGGCCGGGCCGGCATCACGCAGCTCATGCTCACCAATGCCGCTGGAGGCATCAACACGGCGTACCGTCGCGGCGATTTCGTGCTGATCTCCGACCACATTAACCTGAGCGGGCGCAATCCCGTCGCGGGCGCGAATGAAGATCGCTTTGGGCCCCGCTTCTTCGATATGTCGGAAGCCTATTCGGCGCGGCTGCGCCGCCTGGCGCACGAAGCCGCGCGCAAACAGGGCTCGCCGCCCCAAACGGCCGATGGCGGGCAGGCGGGGAGTCCTGATTTCCGCTTCCACGACGGCGTTTACCTCAGCGTGCTCGGGCCGAGCTTTGAGACGCCGGCGGAGATTCGCGCGTTCCGAGCTTTGGGGGCCGATCTGGTGGGTATGTCGACGGTGCAGGAGACGATCGCCGCGCGGCACATGGGCATCGAGGTGCTGGGGATTTCGTGCGTGACGAACATGGCGGCGGGCATTCAGAGGGAGCCGCTCAGTCACGAAGAAGTGATGGAAACGGGGCGCGCGGTGGAGACGCGACTGGCCGGGTTGCTCACGCTGCTGGTGCCGATGATGGCGGGGTGAAGCCGAGCGGTCCTAATACATTCGAAAGTTGACTTCGATATTGATCTCCACAGGTACCGGCTTGCCTTTGTACATGGCCGGCGTGAATCGATACTGCTCTACCACCTCCATCGCTTTTTCATCCAGCCCGTGACCGAGCGGCCGAACGATGTGAACGTTGCGTGCTTTCCCGTTCTCATCGACGATGAGGCCCACAATGGCGACGCCCTGAAATTTTGCCGCGCGGGCATCGTCTGAAAACTGCGGATTTGGCGCATAGCGGAGAACTGGGGCCGAAACGCCCCCTCCCAGATGCATCACCGGCCTGGTGTTTGGAAGTTCTCCGATGGCCGCATCGGCATACACTCTCACCCTGATTTCAACGTCCATACTGACGGCAACCGGCTGCCCCAGGTTGATCGCGGGAGCAAAGCGGAACGCCTTCACCGCGTCGATCACTCGCTGATCGAGGCTCACGCCAAGCGGTTGAGCGATGTGAACTTCGCGCGGCATGCCATTCTCGTCGACGATCAGAGACACGATCTCAGTTCCCTGATACTTCGGATCGCCATTCGGAGTTCCGAAGCTGAGCGTGGGATGGCCGCTCAGCAAAGACGGCTTGTTTGTAACTTTGTCCAGCGCGAATACATGCCCCTTGTAGGGAGCGTCAGCGACCGGGTTGTTCGCGGCGGCTGAGGCTGGCGTTGCCGACGGCGCAGCATCCGCCCTTTGTTCATGCCACTCCGGCACCGGCTCCGCGCTCTTCACCCACGCGGCATCAATCAAATCGCGCAGCATTGACGCGCCGGCCGCCAGGCGCTCCGCGGCGAACTGCTTGCCCTCGGGCGTACCGGTTCCATCGAAGGCGTGCGCTTTGTCGAGCTGGTAAGTCTTCTCGACCAGCGAGCCGGTGTTGTGCAGGTAGGCGAGGTAATCGTCCCACTCGTCGCCGATGGGCTTCAGCGGAGTCATCAGGGGCTGCGCGTCGGACTCATTCACGGCGGCATCGATGAACTCGCTCTCGAACTTCCAGTGAATCTGGTGGTCGGTGGTATAGCCGTTGGGGTTGGGGCCGACCCAGCCGTTGTACTGGATGGTGACGTGCAGCGGCTGCGATCCGTCGCCGACGTAATGGCCGAGCCATCCCGCATAGAAGAGGATGGCCGCTTCCACCGGCTTCGTGTCGGCTCCCGGCTGCGCGGCGAGCGTGCGGTAGTCGCGCATGGCGCTCTTCAGCCGCTCCCAGACTTCTTCGGTAATGTAGGGCTGGAAGCCGACCTTCTCGGGCCGCATTTCCTGGGCCTGATCGGGATGCGCCGCCGCATACGCGTAGAGGGCTGCGATGAAATCGTAGCGTCGACGGGGCAGCACCCCGATGCGGCTGGCATATTCCATGTCGATGAAGTGATCGGGCGCCTGCTCGGCGCTCAGTTCCGGCTCCGCGCGCGAACGCCAGCGGTCCGGCTCCGGCCCCAGGTACTCGATCTCGTTGATCGCGTCGGCCGTCTTCAGAAACGCGGGAACGTCCGCGGGCAAATTTTCCGCCGCGAGCTTATTGATCATCTTGTGGCCCTTGCTCCCCCATCCAAAAGAGGAAGGCGCAGCAACCACGAGCAGACACACCATCAGCAGCAACATTCGAGCCAAACGCTGAGATTTCATGATGAGGGGAGTATACCGGGGAGCGTCGAATGCGAGGATGTGCGCCGGTCAGGCCAGACTCGTGGTGTGCGGCTCTCCGGATGCGCCGAGATACGGATCGACCCATTCGCGGGCTTCGGAACTGTAGAAGATGAGGGGGACGTGGGCGTCGCGGCCGAGATCGAGGCGCGTGGCGGGGAGAATCCAGAGCAGTTTGGTCGGCTCGGCCTCGACCTGCGACCAGGGAATGAGCAGCGGCGGATGGGCGAGGCGAAAGGGTTTGCGCACGGAGAGCACAAGGCCGGCCGGCAGGCAGTCGAGGAGAATGATGCCGCTGTAGTGCGCGCCGTAACGCATGGCGGCATTGCCGAGCACGAGGCGTCCGCGCGTGCCGGGTGCGGCGGCGAACTGTTCCGCGAGAAGGCGCCAACCGCTGAACCAGGCCACGATGGGGAGCAGCATCGCCCACACGGCGAGCACGGCCACCAGGGAACCGGCGACGACAGCGATGATCTCCAGCGCAGGCACTGGAGCCTCCTTAGACCCCGACGGGAAACGGCTTCGGCGATGACTCCTCGAGATTGGTGCCGGAGCGCCAGCGTTCGAAGCGTCCCTGGAACAGCGACAGCAGACCCGTATACCAGTAGCCCACTACAAATAGCACCAAAAAGGGCACGGTGAAATAGTTTTCGTTGGCGATGGCGTACCAGATGCACAGCGCGAAATAGCAGCCGACGAGCAGCTCGGCAAAGGGAATCAGTCCCAGGCGCTTGCGGTACTTCGAAGCCTTCGACTTCTCGCCCTTTTTCTGCACGCGGTACTTTGGGGTGCGCTTGAACGCGCTCTGGATGCCGAAGATCGCCTCCATCACAGCGATGGTGTTGGTGATGGTGAGGCCGATGCCGAGGGACATAAGAAACGGCAGGTAGAGGAAGGTCTTATACCAGCGCCCGGGAAACAGCTCCTTCTGCGAGACGAGGTAGAACGAGGAGATGGAAAACGTGGACGCCATGAACAGCGGGAAGTCGATGTAGAGCATCTCCCACCAACCCTGATAGAAGCGGATGATCATGGCGGGCATGAGGAGGACGCTGAGGACGACCATGAGCGGGTAGCTGATGTTGGCGGTGAGGTGGTACCACGCCTCGATCTTGGCGCGCAGGGGCGCATCGCTGCGGAAGACGCGCGGGAGAATCTTCTTCGAGGTCTGGATCAGTCCTTTGGCCCAGCGCTGCTGCTGGGTCTTGAAGGCCGTCATCTCGATGGGCACTTCGGCGGGGCACTCCACGTCGAGCAGGTATTTGAACTGCCAGCCGCGAATCTGCGCCCGATAGCTGAGGTCGGTGTCTTCGGTCAGGGTGTCGTGCTGCCAGCCTCCGGCGTCGTCGATGGCGCAGCGGCGCCACATGCCGGCGGTGCCGTTGAAGTTGAAGAAGAGCCCGGCGCGGGCGCGCGCTCCGTGCTCGAGCACGAAGTGGCCGTCGAGGAGGATGGCTTCCACCTGAGTGAGGAAGCTGTAGTCGCGGTTCAGGTGGGTCCAGCGGGTTTGCACCATGCCGATCTGCGGCTCGGCAAAGTGGTGGACCACCTTCATGAGCCAATCGGGAGGGGGAACAAAATCGGCGTCGAAGATGGCGACAAATTCGCCCTGGGCCGACTTCAGGCCCTCCTGTAAGGCGCCCGCTTTGAATCCGCTGCGATTGGTGCGGTGCAGGTACACGATGGGGTGCCCCATGGCGCGATAGCGTTCGACGATGGCTTCAGCCACCACCACCGTCTCGTCGGTCGAATCGTCGAGGACCTGGATATCGAGGAGTTCGCGAGGGTAATCGATGCGGCAGACCGCTTCAATCAGGCGGTCGATGACAAACTGCTCGTTGAAGATGGGCAGCTGGATGGTGACGCGGGGCAATTGCCCGAACCGAAGCGGCGGGTCCTTCGTGGCGTTTTTTTTATACCGATAGAACTGCCAGACGAGCTTATAGCGGTGCAGACCGTAGACGGAGAGCACGATCATGACGACGAAATACGGCGTGAGCAGCAGGGTGTCGAAGGAGAAGAGCTGCCAGTGATAGAGGTCCTGGAAGGTGTGGTCGCCGTAGTGGGTGCGCAGGTAATGCTTCAGGTCGTTCCTGACGAAGAGGAGGCACAGCGTGTGCGCCCAGCTGAGGAGCAGGTGCGCGGTCCAGACGAAGGAGAGGAATAGGCTGTGCATGCAGGCTTGCGCCGGTAAGGACAGAAGAAGTTCCTGCACATTGTACGGGATGAATTCCGTGCAGCCGCGCGGAGGAGAGATGCCCGCCCCCGGTGGGAGGCGGGCGTGGAGCTACTTTCTGCCGAAGCGGTAGACCATGCCCAGGTTCCACCCGGCGTTGTACTGCATGGTGCTGCCGTAGTTGGTGATGAGGTAGTTAGGGGTCAGGCGGAAGGCGAGACCGGGCCCGAGGTTGTAGTCGACGGAGGCCCCGGCGGTGACGTTGAGGACGGTCGCGTCTTCGTAAAGCCCGACCAGCTGCGGCGGCAGACCGTTGGTACCGGTGCCGAAATTGCCGTGGCCCACGCCGGCTTCCACCTGGCCGGTCCAGCCCCAGTGCTGCCCTTTGAAGAAGCGGTACCGCGGGCCGGCCATGATGGAGTACTGGCTGATGCCGGGCTCATAGGCCTGCGCAAGTCCGCTGCCCACATGGGTGCCCGTATAGGCGGTGCCGTAATAGCCGCGGCCTTCCAGGGTGACACCGAGGTCGCCGCGAAGGTAGTCGGTGAGGTCCACGTTCCAGCTGGACTCGCTGTTGTGCTGCAGTGTGTTGCCGGGACGAAAGCGGAGATAGCCGCCGCCGAAATCCAGCTCGTACTTATGGCTGTAGGTATCCGCGATGATCTGCCGGACGCGTATCTTGCGCCGCGCGTTCACGCGCTCCTGCGCCTCGCGCAGCACCTGGGCCCGCTGCCCGGGGGTGCTCTGCGGCTGGGTCTGATCAGGCTGCTGCTGCTGGGTGGTGTCGCCCGGCTGCTGTTGCTGGGCGCGGACCGCGAAAGGAGCAAAAAGGAGAGCTGCAAACAACGGATACAGAGCGTATCCGGAACACTTGCGAAAATGCATGAACCTGGGTGCCTCCACTGCCTTCAAAACGGAAAGTTGGACCGTTCCTTGTATTCAATCATCTGCGGTGGGCTGGAGCAAATAACAGCGGGTACATTCGGGGGTTCTGCGGGTTAGACGCAGCGCTCGCACAAAGGGAGGGACGGATGGCCGCGGGTTCCAGCGGGATCTTTTAAGCGGTTTGGCTCCGGGCTCGGAACCATGCGTTGATTTCCGGCCGGAACATCATCCATGTAAACAGAAGGAAGATGGCTCCGTGCACGATGCCCCGCGTCACCGAGTGGAGTGAGCCCACTGCGACGTGAAAGCCGACCCACGCCACCGCGAGCCATCGCGCCCAGGCGTGGCCGCGCAGCAGGAACACGCCGGACACGAGAATGATCAATTCAAAAAGCGGAACCCCGAAGGCGCTCGCCTGAAGAGGCGGGCGAATTCTGGCCGCCTGGCAGGCGAACTCCACTGCGCCCAGCGCGATCAGCATCCAGCCCAGCAGCGTAACGAGAAGCGGGCGCCGGAGGAGGGGCGACGGGATCGCGGAAGAGTCCATACGTCATCGTCGCATGAGGCAGAAGGCGGAGCCGGCAACGAGCCCATACCCTGGATCGAGACAAAAAGGACCCGTTTCCGACAGCCGGAAACGGGTCCCTTGCATTCGCGAAATCGTTACCATTGCCACCGCGGGCCACAGCCGCGATTCTCAACACCGGTGAGGGCGAGATTGGCTGCCGTGATGGTCCGGTTGTAGCAACCGCCAAACGAGTCGCGATACGTATAGGTTTGCTGGCTGCTCTGTCCGGTGCTGGGCCCCAGATAGTAGCCGCCGTTGGAAAGGACGAATTCCGTCGAGTCGGTGGTCTTCACTTCGTTGCTCGTACTCGATCCGAAGATCGGGAACGGTCCCACGGCATCCAGTTCGTTGACTCGATACTGCTGGTCGACCGACGTTACCTGGGGAACGTCGCCGCTCGCCAGGAACGTGTCGGAAAGCTGGATTGAGAACGGATAGGAAACGTCCGTTTCCTTCGTGGACACGACAGGGCCGTCCTGTGTGGTCGTCCGCGCATGTACGGTTGAGCTTTGTACCTCGTTCTGAATCTCCTGGTTGCTGGCCGTCAGCGCAATGTAGGTGTTGTTGGTGAAATTCACGTCCTGATGCACGGTCGTGGTCACGCGCCCGTGCGACGTGTTCACGTAGCCGGAGATTGTGAAATCGTGCGTGTTGGACGTGATGACGTTCCCCGATCCCACGCCACTGGCGTTGAACGATACCGTATTCGTCACTGTCGGATTCGGCGCGGTCAGGTTGTTTTGCGTCACCGCGCCCGTCACGGTTGACCGTCCGTGGTCCTGGAAGAGCAGCAGCGCCGCATCGGCGCTGAAGTAGTTGTATGCGTTGTACACGCTCAGCCCGATCGTGTGCGGCTGTCCGTTGCTCAGCTCCGCGGCGAATGGAGTGAGATCGACGCGATACGGCTTGAACTCCAGCGTCTGCAGTCCGGGAATGGGGATCCACAAGTAGGGATCGATGCCGCCCGTGTAGATCCACGGATAGACCGGCGCCACGCCCGCGGGCGTTCCGTCGATGGAAACCTCCACTTCGCGGAAATCCGTGTTCTGGCAGTCGCCCAATTCGGGCGCGAGCGTATTCGGCACGCAGAGGAACCACTGCTCCTCGTAATACTGGCTCTCCGCGTAGACGTCGAGATACGCAGCCTCGACGTTGGTCGGGAAATTAAACGTCGCCGTCAGCTGGGGATTTCCCGTGCTGATTCCGACCGTTCCGCCATTCTGCGGAATCGGCAACACGGCATCGGCCGTACGCTGCGCCGGATTCGCGAAGTTCGCGGGATAGAACTCCAGCTTGAAGGTTCCGAAGATCACCGAATTGAGTCCCGGCTCGATCAGATTGCCGAGACTCGCGAAGCCGGTCTGCGGCGCGGTGAACAGCGCAGAATAGTCGGTGACATCACGCTCCACGTGCCAGTTGTCGGTCTGATTCTGCAGCGGCTCGGCCGTGGTTCCGAAATACAGATCCACATTGTCGAAGAACACTTCGGCGGTCCGGTCGTACTGCACGCCGGCCTGGATGGAGAAGTCGCCGGTAAACACGACCCTGGCCCACGGGCCGGGGCAGTTGGCGGGAGGTGTGAAGGTGAACGGCTTGTTGTTGAAATCCGCGAAGGCCTGATTGTCAAGGAGCGTGACGACGCACGGTTTTGTATGGGGGCGCGCCACCGGCGGATCAGCCGTCGCTACAACCGAGCTGCCCGTTTGATATTGGCTCGGAGATTGTGCCCACGCGGGGCTAAGGGTGGTGGCGAGCAGAGCGGCCAGCAGGCATTGTGCCGGGCAGACGATTCCGTGCTTCATAGCGTCGAATCCTCCTGCAAGTGGTGTTTGTGGGCTTCAGGTTCATCTTTCGACCTGCGAGCGGCACCAAGTCTACACCGTCGGGAAGAGATTCGGTTTTACGCGGCCACTGGCTTCGAAGGCCCGCGGTTCGCGGCCTGGTAACCATTCCACCCGAGCAGAGCCAGCAGCACGGATACGCTACTCGCCCCGCAGGGCCTGGAGGGGATCGACGCTGGCCGCGCGTCGTGCCGGCAAGGCCGACGCCAGCAGCGCCAGGGTGAAGACCGCCAGCGCGGCCAGGCCCATGACCAGCGGATCAAAGGGGCTCACGTGAAACAGGAATGTCCGCAGCAGCTTCGACGCAGCCGCGGCTCCGGCAATCCCGAGGACTGCGCCGATCAGGGCCAGCTTCAGCCCCGACGTCAGAATCAGCCTCATGATGTGCGAGCGCTGCGATCCCAGCGCCATGCGAATTGCCATCTCCTGTACGCGGCTCGCCACGGAGAACGCAATGATGCTGTAGATTCCCAGCACCGCCAGCAGGACCGCCGCGAGCGCAAAGGCCGAAATTACCACGGTGTTGAAACGCCGCGGCGCCTCGCTCAGCGAGACCACCTCGTCCATCGTCTGCACCTGCGTCAGCGGCAGCTGCGGATCGAGTGCGTGGGCGGTGGTCCGCAGCGCGTTCTCCATTTGTTCCGGCGGCAGAGCCGAGCGCAGCACGATGTAGTTCCCATTGCCGTTCAGATCGGTCGCCTGCGCAAACTGCCCGTCGTCTTTCTCCAGTTGTGCCACCGGCTGGTAAAACTGCTCGCGCGCGTCTTCATCCGGCGAGCCAAGCTTCGCGTCCGCCACTTCGCCGACCACCGTCATCCAGGGTGTGTTCATTTTCGAAGTGCCGATGCGCATGCGCTTCCCAATCGGGTCCTGATGCAGCCAGTAATGTTCGGCAAATTCGCGATTCACGATCACCGCCAGCTGCGCATTGGCGTCATCCGCTTCAGTGAAATACCGCCCCCGCACCAGCGGAATGCCCATCGCTTTGAAGTAGTCGCCGATCACCTGCGAGGGCGACGCAGCGCTCTCGACGCCTCCCCGAGGATCGACGTAGCCCTCGGCCACGAACGCTTCAATCCCGCTGCCGGTCATCGGCAGCGTGCTCGTCAGCCCCACGGCTTCCACGCCTGGCATTTGCCTGAGTTGATCCAGCAGCCTGCGATTAAAAGTGTCGATTGACGCCTGCGTCGAATACTCCTTCTGCGGCAAGCCGTAGGCTGCCGTCGCCACATGGTCGGGCCGGAATCCCAGATCGACCTGGCTCATCGCGCTGAAGCTTCGCAGGAGCAGGCCCGATGCCGTCAGCAGCACCAGCGCCACGGCAATCTCCATCACCACCAGCGCCGAGCGCAGCCGCGCGTGGCTGCCGCCTGCGGAACCGCTGCGCCCGCCTTCTTTCAGCGATGCGTTCACGTTGGTGCGCAGCGCGGCAAAGCCGGGCGCCAGGCCGCAAAGGAAGCCCGTCAGCAGCGCCAGGAGCAGCGCAAAACCGACCACTGTCCAGTTGAGGGAGATGCCGGACTCCAGCGGCAGATTTTCGGGCAGGAATCGCGTTCCAAAGGCGAGGGCCAGGGCAGCCAGGCCTATACCCGCCACACCGCCGGTCCCGCTGAGCACAAGGCTCTCCAGCATCATCTGCTGCAGAAGGGTTCGTGCCGGCGCGCCGATCGCCAGCCGCACCGCCGTCTCGCGCTGCCGCTGGGTCGCCCGCACCAGCAGCAACCCCGCCAGATTCGCGCAGGCAATCAGCAGCACCACCGCGACGGCAAGAAAGAGAATGCGGAGCAGGGGCCGCGCTTGCTGTACGGTGATTTGCCGCAGCGGATACACGACCGGGTGAATATGAAAATTCCGCTCATCGGGCGGAAATTCCGCCATCACCTCCTGCGCCACGCGATTCGCGTCGGCCTCCGCCTGGGTCGGCGTTACCCCGGGTTGCAATCGCCCGACGAGCGAGAGATACCAGCTCGCGCTGGCTTCGGGTGCAAGCTCCTCGGGCAGCAGGCTCATCGGCACCCAGAGCTCTGCGCGGTACAGATGGCCGGCGTAGAGGGGAAACACGAAGCTCTGGGGCATCACGCCGATGATGGTGTAGGGTTTCCGGTCGAGAAGAATCTTCGTGCCCACCACATTGGGATTCCCGTTGAACCGGCTCTTCCACGTCTGGTAGCTCAGCACCGCGACCAGTTGCCTCTGCTCATCTTCCTGTTTCGTGAAGACGCGGCCGAGCAGGGGCGGCACGCCGAGCACGGTGAACACGGACGCGGTCATGCGCGAAGCGGCAATTTGCGCCGGCTGGCCGAGGCCCGATAGTTCGAAGGCCGCCCCGCCGAATCCGCCCAGCGCCGAAAACGCGCGCGTGTCGCGCGGATAGATGACTACCTCGTGCGGCGTCACGGGCCCGGGATCGCTATGGCCCCAGTTCGTTCCGACGACCTGGTCTCCGAGCGTCACCAGTTGCTCGGGATGCGCGAAGGGAAGGGGCCGCAGCAGAATTCCGTCGACGACCGAGAAGATCGCGGTTGTCGCGCCGATGCCGAAAGCCAGCATCAGCACCGCGGTGAGCGTGAATGCAGGAGTCTTCCGCAACTGCCGGAGAACCAGCTTCAGGTCTGAGAACATGCTTGCCACCTCAGCGCGAATGATCGTTAGACGGAGCGCGACGGCAATCGCAGAGCGCTCCCCGCTTAAAGTTACACGATGTAACAGATGTCGAAATTGAAATGAGCCTGTCATGTACGGTGACGCCGTTTGCGCAATCTCCGGCGCCATGCAAGGATGGCCGAGAAACTCATTGCGATCTTTTCCGGTCTGAGGCGTTATCACCTATGCTGAAATTCCTGCTCGGCGTGGTCATTGGATTTCTGCTCATTCCCGTTTGGGCTTACTGCTATCTTCACTTCGGCCATCCGCCCGTGGCGGTCGCCGATGCCGCCTTTCCCTACGAGAAGCAGATTGTTCGGGCGCCGCTGAGTGCGCGGATCGATCGAGAGATGCCGGCCAGCGCGCCCATCCAACCATCGCTCGAGAACCTGAAGGCCGGGGCGCAAATTTATCGCCAGCAGTGTTCCGCCTGCCACGGGCTTTCCGGCCATGCATCGGATTTTGCCAACCACATGTATCCCCACGCTCCGCAGCTCTGGAACAAGCACCGGAATGGCAGCGTCGTGGGCGTGAGCGACGATCCGGTGGGCGAGACGTACTGGAAGGTGTCGAACGGCATTCGGCTCACGGGCATGCCGTCGTACAACAAGGTGCTGACGGATACACAGATGTGGCAGGTCTCGCTGCTGCTGAAGCAGGCGGATCAGCCCTTGCCCGCGGATGTGCAAAGCCTGATTTCAACGCCGTTGCCGGTGTCGACGCCGTCGAAGTAGCAGGCGGGGCACCGCGGCAATACCGGAGTGGATCTGCGGGGCAGATCGGCGAGAATTTCCGGCATCGCGTGCAAGGGCAGGAAACCGGAGTCTGAGGCTGCAGAAAAGACGCCCTCGGAACCGGAGGCCGGGCTGCAGGGCGGTTTTCGACCGAACTGGCCCCGGTTCCGCTCCCGGCACGTTCTTCGGCAAACCCCGCCTGTTGTGTGACCTGAATCACCGCGAAAGTCCTGGAGCGACCGTATTCTTCGCAATATAGGAGCGAAATGGTCGCAATTGCGCTATCATCGATTTTTGGAGCCGAGACAGAGGAGGAACTGGATCTGTCCGGGGCATGGAAGTTGAGTCTTCTGAGCGAATTGCCCATTGGAACCACCGGGGTGGTAGAAAGCCTGGACCTGCCGGGGGAAATCCAGCATCACCTCATGCATATGGGGTTCGTTCCGGAGGCGAGAGTGACGGTGGTACGGCGGGCGCCAGCCGGCGACCCCACGGTTTATGCCATCGATGGGTTTGAGGTTGCGCTCCGGCGGGACACGGCCAGGGCGATCCGGGTTCGCGAGTACGAGGGACAGAACGCGAGAGGCAAATGAGCAGCTGCTGCAGCACGCCCACCATCGACGTACCGATTGAGCCGCGCGCTGCCGGGCGAATCCGGACCGTGGCCCTGGTGGGACCGCCGAACTCGGGCAAATCGACGCTGTTCAATCGCCTGACCGGCTTGCGGCAGAAGGTTGCGAACTATCCCGGCGTCACCGTCGAGCAGCGCGTCGGCCGGCTGAACGGCATCGGCCGCGCGGACCTCACTCTCATCGATCTGCCCGGCATTTACGGGCTCGATACTTATTCTGAAGACGCGCGGGTTGCGGTGGAAGTCCTGCATGGCGAAATGCCGGGAACGCCGGTGCCGGACGCGATCCTCCTGGTTCTCGATTCGCTGCATCTGCGGCGGCAGCTGATGCTGGCCGCGCCGGTGCTCGCGCTTGGCTTGCCGACCCTGGTTCTGCTGAACATGAGCGACCTGATGGAGGCCCGCGGCGGCCACATCGATACGCTGGCGCTGGCGCAGGAACTGGGCGTGCCGGTGGCCAAGATCAGCGCGACGCGGGGCACCGGGCTCGACAGCATCAATCATTTTCTGGACCGGAAGGCGGAGCCCGAGACGACGCCGGCAGCGGCGAAGATTGAACTGCCGGTGGTCGGGAATCCGCGATCGTATCGCCAGTGGGCCACGGGCATCAGCACGCGCACGAAATACAAGGCTCCGGTTTCGAACCAGGCGACGAAGCGGATCGACGGCGTGCTGCTGCATCGGATCTGGGGACCGCTGGTTTTCCTCGCGGTCGTCTTCGCGGTGTTCCAGGTGGTCTTTTCGATCGGACAACCGCTCAGCGACGGATTCGGCGAACTGCTGAACCGCGCGGGCGACGGGATCGCTCCGCTCCTGGGCCACGGTTGGCTTGAGTCGCTGGCTATCGACGGCGTGTGGCGCGGCGTAGCGTCGGTTCTGGTCTTCCTCCCCCAGATCCTGCTGCTGTTCCTGTTCATCGGCGTGCTTGAGGATTCGGGCTATCTGGCGCGCGCCGCGCTGATTGCCGATCGGGTGATGCGATCGATTGGGCTGAACGGCAAGGCCTTCATCCCGCTGCTTTCGGCCTATGCGTGCGCGGTTCCGGCGATCATGGCCACACGTACGATTGAGAACAAGCGCGACCGGTTTGCGACGATCCTGGTGGCGCCGTTCATGACGTGCTCGGCGCGGCTGCCCATCTACATGCTGATGATCGCGGCGTTCATTCCGAACAAGCCCATTCTGGGCGACTTCTTCGGACTGCGCGCGGCGGTGATGCTTTCGCTCTACGTGCTTGGATTTGTCGCGGCGCTGGCGACGGCGCGGCTGCTGAAGTCGTCGATCCTGAAAGCCTCGTCGGCTCCGTTCATTCTGGAGCTGCCGCAGTATCGGCTGCCTACCTTCCGCTCGCTGAGCCTGCGGCTCGTCGATCGCGGCAAAGTTTTTCTTCGTCAGGCGGGCACGGTGATTCTGGCCGTAACTCTGGTGCTCTGGGTCCTGAGCCACGTGCCGTTCCACACGGATCTGACGACCAGCGTGATTGGACGGCTTGGGCATCTGATCGAGCCGGCGATCCGGCCGCTCGGTTTCAACTGGAAGATCGGCATCGGACTGCTGACCTCGGTGGTGGCGCGCGAGGTGATCGTGGGAACGCTGGGCACGCTGTACGGAGCCGATCCGGCGACTCAGTCGCTGGGCCTGCAGGCGGCGCTGCGGCACGACCTGACGCTGGGCGGGGCGATGGCCCTGGTGGTCTTCTTCGCGTTCGCGCTCCAGTGCACCTCGACGCTGGCGATCGTGCGGCGCGAGACGAACAGCTGGAAGTGGCCGGCGCTGCAATTCATTTACATGGGCTGCCTGGCCTATGTGGCGTCGCTGGCGACGAACCAGTTCATCCTGCACTTCATCCGCTAAGACAGCTGAAACTGGGCCGGCCAGCGAGAAGCTGGTGGC
>DATJTG010000003.1:0-37653 GCA_035503555.1 Acidobacteriaceae bacterium
GGCACGCTCACCGATCCGTACTCGCCGATCCAGCTCGCGCCCGCGGCAATGTGCTCGAAGCGCAGCATGTCGAGCAGCGGCACCGCGATCACAATGGCGTTGTACAGATCGGGATGCTGCGTCATCTCCACGCCCATCAGCAGCCCGCCGTTCGATCCGCCCAGAATCCCCAGATGCGGCGTCGAAGTAATCTTCCGCGCGATCAGATCCTCGGCCACCGCGGCAAAGTCGTCGTAGATCACCTGGCGATGCGTCTTCAGGCCGGCCTCGTGCCACGCCGGCCCGAACTCGCCGCCGCCGCGAATGTTCGCCAGCACGTACACGCCGCCCTTTTCGAGCCACAGTTTTCCCGTCGTCGCCGAGTATTCCGGCGTCTCCGATACCTCGAAGCCTCCATACGCCGTCAGCAGCGTCGGATTCGCACCGTTGAGCGGCATGTCTTTGCGATGAACGACGAAGTAGGGAACCTTCGTCCCGTCCTTCGAAGTGGCGTAGAGCTGCTCCACCGTGTCCTGCGAAGCGTCGAACATCGGCGGCTGCGATTTCGACGGCGTCAGCGCGCCCGTGGCTGCGTCGCCCGCCAGCAGCGCCGGCGGCGTCAGAAAGCTTTCCGTCGAAAGAAAGAAATTCTCGCTCGTATCGCTCGTCGTCACAATGCCGATCGTGCTGTTGTCGGGCACCGCCAGCGCCTCGTGCGTCCACCCGTCTTTCCCTTCCGGCGTGTAGACATACGCGCGCCCCAGCACGTGTTCGAGCGTCGTGACGATGAGGTGCGAATGCGTCGTCGCATAGCCGTCGAGGAACTCATCGGCCGTCGGCGCGAACACCACCACCGGATGCAGATGCTCCGGATCGCGCTTCGCCTCGGCAAGATTCACCGCCAGCAGCGATCCCTGCGTAAACGTCGGGCCGCCCGCCGCCGGCGTCCAGTCCTCGTGAATGTGGATCAGCATGCGGCCGGCAATCAGCCCCGCCGGCTCAGCCTTGGCGGGAATGCCCAGTTCCCGCATGCCCTCGTGCGTCCTGATCCAGTAATGCGCCTCAAAAAACGATGGCCGCCGCATGAACAGCACCGCCTGATCGCCCTGGGCGTCGTGCAGCACCCAGGCGCTGGCATCCATGTCGGTCGCTTCGCCGCGAAAGACTTCCTTCGCGCTCTCCAGCGGCGTGCCGCGCTTCCATTCCTTCACCACAAAGGGATACCCCGACGTCGTCATGGTTCCCGCGCCCCAGTCCCGCGCCACCAGCAGCGTGTCTTTGTCCTCCCACGCGATGTTCTGCTTGCTGTGCGGCGCCACAAAGCCGCCCTCCACAAAGCGGCCGGTTCTCAGGTCGAACTCGCGCTCGGTGCTGGCATCTTCCCCGCCTGCCGACAGCGACACCAGGCAGTAGCGGTCGCCGGGATAGAGGCAATCGAAGCCCTGCAGCACCCAGCTCGTGTTCTCTTTCTTGCCCAGCGCATCCACGTCCAGCACCGTCTGCCAGTGCGGATTGGCGGTGTTGTAATCGGCCAGCGTGGTCTTGCGCACCAGGCCCCGCGGATTCGTCGCATCGTGCCAGTCGTTGTACACCAG
Organism: Acidobacteriaceae bacterium; assembly: GCA_035503555.1. Classification (GTDB taxonomy): domain Bacteria; phylum Acidobacteriota; class Terriglobia; order Terriglobales; family Acidobacteriaceae; genus Palsa-343. The sequence continues at coordinate 1,575 of DATJTG010000003.1, forward strand.
GTCGCCGCGCAGGCCGGGCATGGGCAGGCGGCTGGGATCCTCCGCCACCTTCAGCGCTTCCTCGGTGTATCCGGCCAGCCGCGGATCGGCGTCCATGATCTTCGCCGTGCGCTCGTTCTCGGCCTTCACCCAGTCCATCGCCCGCGCGCCGTTGGCTTCTTCCAGCCAGATGTATTTGTCCGGCGGCAGCGTGGGATCGGCGGGGGCCGGCGGCGCCTGCGCCAGCAACGGAGCGGCGCAGCAGGCAAGCGAAACGGTGAGCGTGGCAGCGAAGGCGACGCGGCGATTCAGCATCGGCAAAACTCCTCAAAGAGTAGTTTTGCCAATGTACATCAGCCGACTCGTGTCAGTTGTCGCTGCGCCTGGGTGCCCCCCTCGGCCCTGATTGGGCAGGTGGGATTCCGCCTGTGATCCCTATAGGTCGATACACCCTACGGCTGCAGCACTTCCTTGCCGTCGCGCTTGTAAACCACCCCGGCCTTCATCACGAAGTTCACCTGGCTCATCACGCTGATGTCGTCCAGCGGATTGCCCGGTACCGCGACCAGATCGGCGAACTTGCCCGCCGCGACGCTGCCCAGCGTGTCGTCATGTCCGAGCAACTGCGCGGCGTTGATGGTCGCCGTTTGCAGCGCATAGGCATTCGGAACGCCGGCCTTCACCAGATAAATGAAGTCCTCCCAGTTCTGCCCATGCGGATACACCCCGGCATCGGTGCCGTACGCGATCTTCACTCCGCCTTTGTAGGCCCGGCTCACGGTGTTCAGAATCTGCGGCCCGATCGCCAGCGCCTTCACCGTCACCGCCGGCGGATACGCGCCCTTCTTCGCCTGCTCCGCGACGAACTGCCCCGTATAGATCGTGGGGCAATACCAGGTTCCGTGCTGCTTCATCAGCGCGATGTCCTGGTCGTCCATAAATGTGCCGTGCTCGACCGAATCGACCCCGGCCAGCACCGACCGGCGAATCGCCTCCGCTCCGTGCGCGTGCACCGCAACCTTCAGGCCGTAGTCGTGCGCCGTCTCCACCAGCGCGTTCAGCTCGTCCTGCGACATCTGCGGACCCGATCCGTTGGTCCCCAGATCCATCACGCCGCCTGAAGGCATGGCTTTGATCAGGTCCACGCCGTTCTTGTAGTGCAGCCGCACCACCTTCCGCGCCTCATCCGGTCCGTTGAAGATGGATTGCAGCGGCCCCGGATCGCCCTGCAACTCCAGGCTGAGGCCGTTGCTTGCATCGGCGTGGCCGCCCGTGGTGCTGATCGCCGGTCCCGCCGTGTAGATACGCGGCCCGATCACTGTACCCGCCGCAATCTCGTCGCGCAGCGCCACCGTGTCATAGTCGTGGTCGCCCACATTGCGCACCGTCGTGAATCCGGCCAGCAGCGTGCGCCGCGCATAGAGCGTCGAGCGCAACACCTCATTGGCGAGGTTCAGGTGCGTCGCCTCCGTGTAGCTGTTCTTCCCGAACTGCATGTCGAGATGCACGTGATCGTCGATCAGCCCCGGCAGGCACGTCACGCCGGAGAGATCGATCACCGTCGCGCCCGTTTCGCTCGCAGTCCCCGGCTCGACTCTGTCGAACTTGTCGCCGCTGATCACGATCGTCGACGGCCCCTGCATGGTTCCCGCCACGCTGTCGAAAAGCCGCGGGCAGTGAACCACCGTAACCGGCGGCGCAGCCTGCGCGAACGCCGGCGCCACCGGCACGCAAACGAGAAAAGCCGCGATGCGGCGGACGATGCGATTGACTTCCATGGGGATACTCCCTTCGGGCAAGGAGCGGGGGGAACGCGGAAGAAGGTGGCGTGAGGCGGCAATGCCTGCGCCGCCCGAGCAGTTCCGCCCGGAGCGAGGTTGCCGCCTCAGTCCTGGAGGAGCTTAGGAAACAGCCTTGGAAACAACCGGCGCCGGCGTCGCCGCTGCCGCAGGCTCTTCCTTATAGGTAGCCGCGCCAGCAATCACGCCAACGACGATCTGAATAAACGCGCCGAGCGTCGTGTATGCCGCCAGCTGGTGTGAAAACAGGCCGCCGAACACCATGAAGACCACGTTCGGAATCAGCGAACCGATCGCCCATACCACGACGGCCGCCTTAAACGCCGTGTTGAGCCCGGCCCCGAAGCGCGGGCGAATGCTGCAGTACACCCACATCGCCAGAAGGCCGTTCACGACCCCCAGCACGTTCGACCATTCCCACACGCTGGGCGCGAAACCGCTCACCCCAAGCCTCTGCATCCCAGCCTGCCAGGCTCCCTTGAGCCACATGCCGTCGATGAAGAAACCAAGGATATCCATGACAACCCCGGTCACCAGTCCAGCCAGCAGCCAGCGACGAAAATTCATCTTGCCCATCTATGCCTCCTTTTGGGGGAGACCTGACTATACCCCGGTTTTGCACCGTTGCAACCGGAAACTTTAGTGCGCGCCCCATCCGGAAGCCTCGTAGTTACTGAAACATCGCTAAGCCGGGGGTAACCAATGACGCCTTCGGGCGGGTCCCGGAAAGGGACGCCGCCGGCAATGGATTGTCCCAGTTAACCGCGCCCGGGCGCGATCCGCTCTTCCAGAATTACCGTGACCCAGTCGCCCGGCTTTTTGCCGGTTGCCTTCAGGATTTCCGCCTTCACCGGCAGCTTGTGCCGCCCGTCGCCCAGCGCCATAAACGAGCTGCGGAACGCGACCCCGTCGACCGTGCCCCGCACCTTCACGAGGCCGCGCGTCCTGAAGAACGCGACGGACTCCGGCCAGACAACATAGGTGTGTCCGCCCTTCGCGGGACTCTTTTCGAGGCGCGCCTGGAACGTGGCCAGCATGGCTATCTCTGTCCTGCTGCGGCCATCTTCGCGCGCAGCCGCGCCTCGGCCGCATCGCTCCAGTACTTGCAGTTCAGCCGGATGAACACCGACGAGTAGGGAATCGTCGCATTGGTCTTCAGCACCAGCACGTGAAACGTCTGGCCCGTCTCCGCGACGGTGGCGATGATCTTCTCGTGTGGCATGGACTGAATCGCGTACCCGTGCAGCAGATCGGCGATATTCGCCCGGTACTGCGCCGCGCCCGGCGCATCTTCGTCCGGGACAAACGGAAGCTCCGCATCCATAAAGATGTCGGGCCGCACGTGCCGCGAGTCGTTGATGGCCGCCAGCACCGTGCGCACGACACGCGGCAGGTCCTCTCCCGTATCGATGGTCTCCACGCCCGGCGAAGTCTGGAGCGGATACGCCGAATCGACCACCAGGATCCAGTTGCGATGCCCCATCAGCGGCAGCTCTTCCGCAACCTTCGCCCTCCAGTCGCTCTGCGCCTGCATCGCAAGCGGCGCGCAAACCAGCAGAAGACACGCGAATTTCCGAAACATCGGACGAGTATCGCAGATTCCTCCGCCGCTGGAGGCGAAGACAAAACGAAAATCGCGCTACAATCGCAGGATGCTGTCCCCGGTGACCCCAGTCCCGGACCCCCTGCCGGATTTCGCCGTCCCGCCCTCCCTTGCCTGGGCCCATCCCCTGGTGCAGGAGTGGTTCGTGCGCCGCTTCAGCACGCCCACCGAGCCGCAGGAGCAGGGCTGGCCCGTCATCCACGCGGGCAAGCCGGTTCTCATCTCCGCGCCCACCGGATCGGGCAAGACCCTGGCCGCGTTCCTCATCTGCATCGATGGCCTCATCCGCAAGGCGATCGCCGGCCGCCTCGCCGTGGGCACCGAAGTCGTCTACGTCTCGCCGCTCAAGGCGCTCTCCAACGACGTCCATAAGAATCTCGAACTGCCGCTGCGCGAAATCCAGCAGCTTGCGCTCGAGCGCGGCTATCTGTGTCCGCCGGTGCGGGCCGGGGTGCGCACCGGCGACACGCTGCCGGCCGAGCGCCGCGCCATGCTCAAGTCGCCGCCGCACATCCTGGTCACCACCCCGGAGTCGCTCTACATCCTGCTGACCGCGCAGCAAAGCCGCGAGCACCTGCGCCGCGTGCATACGGTCATCGTCGACGAGATTCACGCCATCGCCGACGATAAGCGCGGCTCGCACCTGGCGCTGAGCCTTGAGCGCCTCGACGCGCTGGTGGCCGGCGAAAACGTGCTCATGGCTGGCGGCAGCCTGCTGGCGCATCCCAAGCCGCTGCGCATCGGCCTCTCGGCCACGCAAAACCCCATCGAACTGGTCGCCGATTTTCTCGGCGGCGAAGAGGCTCGCCAGCCGGGGCGAGAGGTCACCATCGTCCAGGCGGGGCAGCGCCGCAAGCTCGACGTCGCCATCGAAGTCCCCACCGACGAGCTGGGCTCCGTCGCCACCGTCTCGATCTGGGAGAGCGTCTATTCGCGCCTCGCGGAGCTGGCGCTCGAGCATCGCTCCACGCTTGTCTTCGTGAACACGCGCAGCATGGCCGAGCGCCTGGCCTTCCAGCTCGGCGAGCGCCTCGGCGCGGAGAACGTCGCGTGCCACCACGGCAGCCTCTCGCGTAAGCTGCGCCTCAACGCGGAGCATCGCCTGAAGAACGGCGAGATTCGCCTGCTGGTCGCCACCGCTTCGCTCGAGCTGGGCATCGACATCGGCAGCGTCGATCTCGTCTGCCAGATTCAGTCGCCGCGCTCCATCTCCGTCGGCATGCAGCGCGTGGGCCGCGCCGGACACTGGCGCGGCGCGACGCCGAAGGGCCGCTTCTTCGCCGTCACCCGCGACGATCTCGTCGAGCAGGCTGCGCTCCTCCGCGCCATGCGCGCCGGCGTGCTCGATCGCCTCGAGATTCCGCCCAAGCCCTTCGACGTGCTCATGCAGCAGATCGTCGCTGCCTGCTCCGCCGAGCCGTGGGAGGAGCGCGCTCTCTTCGCCATGCTTCGCCGCGCCCAGCCCTATCGCGATCTCACCTGGGACGAATTCGACGAGGCGCTGTGCCTGCTGACCGAAGGCATCGAATCCAGCCGCGGCCGCTACGGCGCCTATCTTCTGCGCGATCGCGTGCAGGGGCGCGTGCAGGCCCGGCGCGGCGCGCGCACCACCGCCATCACCAACGGCGGCGCCATTCCCGATGCCGCGCTCTTTCCCGTGATTTTGCAACCGGAAGGCGTACAAATTGCCACGCTCGACGAGCATTTCGCCGTCGACTCCTCGCCTGGCGACGTGGTGCAGCTCGGCAACGCGAGCTGGCGCATCCAGCGCATCGAATCCGCCGGCCGCGTGCTGGTCGAAGACGCGCACGGCGCGCCGCCCACATTGCCCTTCTGGTTTGGAGAAGCCCCGCTGCGCACCGAGGAGCTGTCCCGCTTCGTCGCCGAGCTGCGCACCGAGATCGACCTGCGCACGCGCAATGTGCTGCCCGGCTACATCAGCCAGGCCAATCCTGAAGTGGCCGAGGCGGCCGCGTTCCTGAAAGAAGAGTGCGGCGTCAGCGATGCCGGCGCCGAGCAGCTTATCGGCTACATCGTCGCCGGCCGCGCCGTGCTGGGAACCGTCCCAACTGTAACCACCATCGTTGCAGAAAGATTCTTCGACGAGGGCGGCGGCATGCAGCTCATCCTGCACACGCCTTTCGGCGGGCGCATCAACAAGGCCTGGGGCCTCGCGCTGCGAAAACGTTTCTGTCGCGGTTTCAATTTTGAGCTGCAGGCCGCCGCCACCGACAACGGCATCAACATCTGCCTGGCCGAGCAGCACAGCTTCCCGCTCAGCGACGTCTTCCATTTCCTCACCGCCGAAACCGTCACCGAGTTGCTGGAGCAGGCGTCGCTGGCTGCGCCGGTCTTCAAAACCCGCTGGCGCTGGGATGCCGCGCGCAGTTTGCAACTGTTACGGTTTCAAAAAGGAAAGAAAGTCGCCCCGCAGGTGCAGCGCATCCGCTCCGACGATCTGCTGGCCAGCGTTTTTCCGCAGGCCGCGGCCTGCTTCGAAAATATCGAAGGCGATATTCAGATTCCCGATCACCCCCTGGTGCACGAAGTGATGCGCGACGTGCTCCAGGAGGCGATGGATCTCGACGGCCTGCGCGCCGTGCTCGCCGGCATGCACGATGGCCGCATTCGCTGCGTCGCCGTCGACACCACCACGCCCTCGGCCTTCGCGCATGAGTTGATCAATGCGAATCCGTTTGCGTTTCTCGACGACGCGGGCCTCGAAGAGCGCCGTGCGCGCGCAGTGCAAATGCGCGGCGTCATCCCGGATGCGCTGCTGGGCGAAGCGGGGCGTCTGTCTCCGGAAGCCATTGCCGAGGTCCGCGACGAAATCTGGCCCGACATTCGCGACGAGCACGAGCTGCACGATCTGCTCTGCGCGCTGGTCCTGGTGCCCACGGAGTTCTTCGCCGAACCCCGCGCGCGCGACTGGCCGATTTTCCTCGCGCGCCTCGAGCAAACCGGGCGCGTGACGCAGGCACGACGCGCCGCGCGCACCTATTGGATCGCCGCCGAACGGGCTTCGTGGGCGCAAATTTTGTGGCCGGACGTGGAATTCTCTGTGGAAATGTGCAAATTCACCGGGGAAACGCCCTCCCACTGTGACATTTTGGCGAAAACCTTACAGGGCTGGTTACAAATCACCGGTCCGATCACTTCCGCGGCGTTTTCCGCGCGTTTGGGCCTTGAAACGAACGCAATTTGGCCGCAAATGCTGCGCCTCGAAAACGCCGGAACCATCCTGCGCGGCGTTTTCGAAGCCCAATCCGGTCAGGAATCCATTGCGGATTGCGATGTGGAGTGGTGCGAGCGCCGCCTTCTGCAGCGCATCCACAAGCGCACGCTCCACGCCCTCCGCCGCCAGATTGAGCCGGTCACGCCCGCCGTTTACATGCGCTTCCTGCTCGACTGGCAGCACCTCGGCGAGCAACGCCAGCTCACCGGCGAGCAGGGCCTGCTCGATGCGCTGCGCGGCCTCGAGGGATTCGAAGCGGCCGCCGCGGAGTGGGAGCGGACCCTCCTGCCGCAGCGCGTCGCCGGCTACGATCCGCGCTGGCTCGATGCGCTCTGCCTCACCGGCGCAGTCGGCTGGGGACGCATCTCGCCGCATCCCGCCTTTGCCGACGCCAACAGCGGCGGCCCGCGCCGCGTGGTGCCCACCAGCATGGCTCCGGTCACGTTTTTCGTGCGCGAAGAAGCTCTCTGGATGGATTTGTGCCTGGAACGGCGACAAATTCCCGAAGCCACCCTGTCCGCCTGTCTCAGCGACCTCGCCAACCGCGTGCGCTCCTGCCTGAGCGAGCGCGGCGCCATGTTTGCCGCCGATCTCATTCGCCTCTCCGGCGTCCAGGCCGACGACGTGCACCGCGCGCTGTGGGAACTCGTCGCCGCCGGCCTCGTCCACGCCGACGGATTCGACAGCCTCCGCGTGCTCATCGATCCCCGCCGCAAGCGCGCCTTCACCGCACCCGGCAAAACCAAAGCCGCTACCCGCCACGCATCCGGACGCTGGGCTCTCCTCGCCGACCCTGCCGATCCCGTGCCGCTCGACGGTCTGCGCCACGCCGGCGCCGAAGCCGCCGCCCAGGCCGCCGCAAAACGCGATGCCCAACTCGAGTCCGCCTGCCGCGTGCTGCTCCGCCGCTACGGCATCGTCATCCGCGATGCCCTGGCGCGCGAAACCACCGCTCCGCCCTGGCGCGAGCTGGTCGGCGTCTTTCGGAGGATGGAAGCCCGCGGCGTCATCCGCGGCGGCCGCTTCGTTTCAGGATTCGGCGGCGAGCAGTTCGCCCTGCCCGAGGCCGTGGACATGCTGCGCGCCAATCGCTCGCGCACCCTGGCCGAGATGCCGCCGCTCACCATCGCCGCGGCCGATCCCATGAACCTCATCGGCGCGGTCATCCCTGGCGAAAGCCCCGCCTGCATCGCGGGCAATACCGTCACGCTGCCTCTGCCGCAAAGTCCTGTCGAGGCCATCGTCCAGGAAGCCCCCATCCCCGGCGCCTTTGCCTGGGAAGCGGTCAGGCCGGAGGGCAGCGCGCTTGCCTGATTCCCCGGAACGCGCCGCGGAGCCGCCCGCGGAATCCGCCGCCGCGCCCCGCCCCCTCGTCGAGGGCGAGGATTTCTACCGCGAAGGCCCCTGCGTCGTCTTCACCGAGGCCTACCACCGCAGGCGTGGATATTGCTGCGGCTCCGGCTGCCGCCATTGCCCGTGGAACCACGAAGCAGTGCCGAAGCGCGACTGAAGAGTTTTGCTGTTTGAAGATCCACGCGCCGGAAGAAAAGCCCTACGCGACGTCCGGCAGCCCCGACGGAGGCTTGCCCCCGGGCTCGGCGCCGCCCTTGCGTTCCGCGGCTCTTTTCCTGATGTCCAGCATCACCGCCAGAATCTGCTCCGCCGAAATGGGCCGGCTGAAAAAGTAGCCCTGAAACTTGTGGCATCCGATCGCCTTCAGCATAGTCACCTGCTCGGCCCGCTCCACGCCTTCGGCAATCAGATCCAGATTCAGATGCCGCGCCAGGTCTGCCATGGCATGCACAATGCCCAGCGCGCGCTGGTTCTCCTCGATTTCGCGCACAAAGCTCTGGTCGATCTTCATCGTGGAGATGGGCAGCTTCGCCAGCCGTTCCAGCGTCGAGTAACCGGTTCCAAAATCGTCGATGGAAAAGGCCACGCCCGCCGCGGCCAGCATCCCCATCTGCGCTTCCAGCGGCGGCGTGTCGCGCAGCAGCGTGGTCTCCGTCAGCTCCAGATGCAGCACCTCGGGCGGAATGCCATGCTCGGCAAAAATGTTCAGCGCGCGCTCGGCGAAGCCCGGATTCACCATCTGGATGCACGAGACATTGACCGCCAGGTGAACCGAGTTCAGTCCCGACGCGCGCCACAGCGAAAGCCGCTCGCACGCCATGCGCAGCACCAGCTCGCCGATCGGCAGGATCAGGCCCGTCTCTTCCGCAATGGGGATATATTCGCCAGGCCCGATGCGTTCCAGCAGCGGATGTTGGGCGCGCAGCAGCGCTTCCACCTCCACCACCCGGCCTTCGTGATCGAAAATCGGCTGATAGTTGAGCGAGAATCCGTCGGCGGCCAGCGTCGACCGAAGGGCTGCTTCGATTTCGCGGGACCTGCGATGGTCGAATCCGCGCCGCTTCCGCGACGGAACCGCGGGATCGGTATCCCTCCGGCTCCTTGCGGAAAACGTTGTGCTCGAATTCAGCAACGTTTCAAACAGAGTCGCGATCTTCATCCGTGACAGGGCAGAACGTACAGCAAGGGGCCGGGGAAGTTACGCCCAATGGAACCAGCGTACTTTGATTCTGATTGCAATCGTCACTAGAAAAACAATAACTTTGGTAACAGTATCACCGAGGAAAACGGGTCCCCGGCGAGATCCCCGCTCCCGCCGCGCGCACGCGATTGCACGCGCGCTGCCTGCGTGCTGCAAGCCCTGCCAGGCGGACCGCCCGCGTTACTCCACCTTCCCGATGTAAACGCCGTACGGTCCCAGCTCCACCAGATCGAGCGACAGCGGATCGGCCCCGCCCGGCGTCTTGATCAGCGTCTTCACGTGGAAGCGATGCAGGCCCTGCTTCGCCAGGTCGAAGCTCACCGTCTGCGGCTCCGCCGTGAAATTGCAGGCCACAATCACAGCCTCGCCGTCCGGCGCCTTGCGCAGCCATGAGAGCACGTGCGGATCCGTCGTGTTCAGCATCGCTTCAGAGCCCTCATGCAGCGCCGCGTCCGACTTCTTCAGATCGATCAGCTGCTGATACCAGTGCAGCATCGAGTCGGAATCCTTCTCCTCGGCAGCCACATTCACGCTCGTGTAACTCGGCGGAATCGGCAGCCACGTCTTGGCCGCCGTCGAGAAGCCCGCGTCCTCGCTCGCGTTCCACTGCATCGGCGTGCGCTCGCCGTCACGGCCTTTCTCCTTCGGCCAGCCCGTAATGCCGATCGGATCCTTCACGTCCTCTTTGCGCGTCGGCGGCGTCGTGGCCATCCCGATCTCGTCGCCGTAATACATCATCGCGGTGTCGCGCGAGGCAAACAGGATCGTCGCAATCACGCGGCCCACGTCCTCACGATGGTCGTCCGTCACCCAGCGGTCCCACCGCGCGTTGTCGTGGTTGTCGAAGACGAACAGCGGCATGTTGCCGCCGATTTCGGTTTCCGCCTCGTTGATGCGCGCGCGGAACCGGTTCACATCGAAAACGTAATTGCGATTCGGCGGGAAGCCGACCTCCATATCCATCGGCAGGTCCAGCTCGTCGTTGTGCGTGCCGTACATTTTCCGCAGATCGGCGATCGACCGCAGATACGTCTCGCCAATCAGGATCACCTTGCGCCCCTGCGTCTGATCGGCTACCTTGCGCAACTCGCGCAGCACGTCATTCACTTCCGGCAGATTGTCGGTGAGGTTCGTCTTCACCACCTTGTCGCCGTAGGCGTTGATGAGCGGCTTGCCGTCCGGGCCCAGCACGTAAGCCTCGTCGCGATCCTGCGGATCTTCAAACAGCGAAGTGATCGCGTCGAGGCGGAAGCCCGCCACGCCGTGCCCGATCCAGAAGCGCTCCACGTCGTACATCGCCTTGCGCACCGCGGGATTGTTCCAGTTCAGATCCGGCTGCTGAATATAGAAGCGGTGGTAATAGTACTGCTGTCGCGCCTCGTCCCACTCCCACGCCGAGTGCCCGAAGACCGATTCCCAGTTATTCGGCGGCTCGCGGTGCCCGTCCACCATCTTCGGGTCATGCCACATGTACCAGTCGGCTTTGGGATTCGTGCGCGAGCTGGCCGACTCCTTGAACCACGGATGCTGATCCGACGTGTGGTTCAGCACCAGGTCCATGATGATGCCGATGTGCCGCTTGTGCGCCTCCGCCACCAGGTGATCGAAGTCCGCCAGCGTGCCGTACTGCGTATCGATGCCCACGTAATCGGAGATGTCGTAGCCGAAATCGACCTGCGGCGACGGATAAATCGGCGTCAGCCAGATCGCATCGATGCCCAGCTTCTGCAGATAGTCCAGCCGCGACGTGATCCCGTTCAGATCGCCGATGCCGTCGCCGTTCGAATCCTGGAAGCTCCGCGGATAGATCTCATAGATCACCGCGTTCTTCCACCAGTTGGGATTCTCGTGGGCGGATTCCTGCGCCTGCAAAAGGCTCGTGAAGGCGAGCGCCAGAACGGCGCAGGTAAGGCCACGAACGGCTGCTTTCATGGTTGTCGCTGCTCCCAATCAAAAATCAACCGCGCCGCTCTCGTGCAGGCGCTGGGGCGAGCGACCGGGGGCGGCGTTTTCGAATCAAGCAACGAAACTACCACATCGCGAACGGGGTGGGGCGGTACTCTGTACGTCATGAGCAAGCTTTCGCACTTCGACGAAGCCGGCGACGCGCGCATGGTCGACGTGAGCGCAAAAACGGCCACGCGGCGCGAGGCCGAAGCGTCGGCCTTTGTCGCCATGTCCGCCGCGACGCTGGCCGCGCTCGAGCACAACCCCAAGGGCAATCCGCTTCAGGTCGCGCGCATCGCGGGCATCCAGGCGGCGAAGCGCACATCCGATCTCATCCCTCTCTGCCACCCCCTGCCGCTCACCCACGCCGATGTGCACATCAGCGTGAAAGAAGGCGGCATCGCCATCCGCGCCACCGCCGCCACCACCGCGCAAACCGGTGTGGAAATGGAAGCTCTCACCGCCGCGGCCGTCGCCGCGCTCACCGTCTACGACATGTGCAAGGCCGCCGACAAAGGCATCGTGATCCGGAACATACAGCTCGAGCGCAAGACCGGCGGCAAAAGCGGCGACTACCGCCGCGGCTCCTCGGCTCCATAATCCTGCTCCGGAGCAGGCATCCACCCGGGCCACTGCCGGCTTCTAAGTTGCAGATGTTTCTGCGCTCGGGGTGTCCCCACACACCACGCAAGCCGGCAACGATTCGTCAGAGGCACGACCAGACTTTCTAAGGATCGAACCTTCTGATGTCCAGGCGCCGGTTATCCGACGACCCCAATGCACGCCGTATCCTTTCCATTCGGGAAGAGCAGGACTCCGTGTGGGAAGCGATGGCCGGCCCCGTGCGCCAAACCGGCACGGGCCCCGTGCGTCTGGCCGACTGGCTGCCCGTTCCCGCGCCTCCGCCCGGCCCGGTCCTGGTGCCCACGCCGGCGCGCCGCGCAGCGGAGGAGCCGAAGCCCGCCGCTCGCCCGTGGACCTGGATCGAGACGCTCATCCTGGGCGCCTGCGCAATCGTGGTGGCCGCCGGCATCGCGTGGCACGAGCCCTGGGCCGACGAAGCCCAGGCCTGGCTGCTCGCGCGCGATTCCAGCTTCCGCAATCTCATGCTGCACGGCCTGCATTTTGAGGGATCGCCCGGCCTCTGGCACGTCCTCCTCTGGCTCCTCGTCCGCATGCACGTTTCCTACATGGGCATGCACTGGATCGGCGGAGCTATCGCTCTCGCCGGCATGGCCGTGCTGCTGCGCTATGCGCCGTTCCCGCTCATTCTGCGCGTCCTTCTGCCCTTCGGATTCTGGTTCTCCTATCAGGATGCGGTCGTCGCTCGCAGCTATGTGCTCTTCGCGGTGCTCGCCTTCAGCGCCGCTGCGCTCCTGCGCGGCATGGCGCAATGGGAGGCGCCAGCCGCTCTACGCTGGCCGCGCCTGCTGGGCCTCGCCGCGATTCTCGGCCTCATGGCCAACGTTTCGGTCCACGGCTTTGTCGCATCGGTCGGCTTTGCGCTGGCCGCGCTTCTGTTGCTGCGCCGCCGCATTCACGCCGCCCAGGCCGTAGCGCTGGCCGGCCCCGCGCTGCTGCTCGCCTGCCTCTGGGGATTCGCCGTCTTCACCGCAGCGCCCGCGTCGCAGGTGTCCTTCGCGGCCGGTACCAACGTGCGCGAATCCGTGCTGCGCGTGCGCGCCCTCGCCGGCGATACGCACGCCAGGGCGCAGATCGCCGCCCTCAAGGCCGAGGAAACCGAAGCGCGTCCCGGCGAGCTCGCGCCCATTCCTCCGCTCCAGGAGCATTGGACCCCCCGCGAAGCGCGCTGGCGCAAAATCGCCCGCGTGCTCTCCCTCATCACCTATCCCGTTTCCCAGTTCCGCGTTCTCGCGCTCGTGGCCTGCTGTCTCGTCATCCTCCAGGCCTTCGTCTTTCGCGCCCGCAAAAGCGCCGGGCCGCTGGGATTCGCCAGCCTCCTGCCCTGGCTGCTGATGGTGGCTGTTTTCTCCTCCATGTATTTCGCGCCGCGCCACGCCGGCATGCTCTGGACCGCGTTCATCGCCGCCGCCTGGCTCGCCTGGCCCGCGGACGACAGCGTCTCGCGCGCAACCGTGTGGCTGCGCCACGCCACCGTCGCCGCGCTGGTCGCCGTCGCCCTCGGCCAGATCTGGTGGACCGCCCACAGCGTCTGGGCCGATGTGCACCAGCCCTACTCCAGCAATCGCGCCACCGCCCGCTTCCTCCGCGATCACGAGCCCGGCAAGCGCATCGCCGGCTTCTACTACTACACCGTGGGCACCTCCGCGTGGTTCCGCCGGCCCGTCTTCTTCAATCAGCCCCACACCTGGTGGCCGTGGAGCAGCCAGGTGCGCACCGTGCAGCAGGCGCCCGCCACCATCGCCACGCATCCCGATGTGATCGTGGTCGCCGGCATGGAGCCAGGCATGCGCGACGCTGCCATCACCGATGACTGGATCGTGCGCGATCCCGCCGAGGCCTATCGCGTCCCGCTCAACGACATCTATCAGGTCATTCCCTACGCCGAAGCGCACGGCTATCGCGAGACGCACCGCTTCTGCGGAGAAAGCTTCATGCGCGCCTCCTACGCCGAGCAGCTCTGCGAAGTCGTCCTCGAGCCAAAGCGATAGCGGCGCTTCGTTTGTGGTGGGTGCCCCATGCCGGCCGCGCGATTTTCGCGACAGGGTGTGACGCGAAGATCATTCGCGCTATCATCAACCCAGCAGGCAGACTGGACGGCCGCTGCCACGCGGGCGCAAGCTCGCGCGGTGGAGGAAAGTCCGGACTCCGCAGGGCAGTGTGCCGGATAACATCCGGGACCTGAGCGTGAAGGCTCAGGGACGGCAAGTGCCACAGAGAACATACCGCCCCGGCCGCGCAAGCAGCCGAGGTAAGGGTGAAAAGGTGCGGTAAGAGCGCACCGCTCCGGCGGTAACGGCGGAGGCAGGGTAAACCCCACACGGAGCAAGACCAAATAGGGAACAAGCCGGCTGCAAAGTCGGCACGTGCCGGCCCGGCGCGTCAGCCCAAAATGAGCGCCTCGCAGGAGGAGCTCAGGGGCCCCCGGCGAGCTTGCTCGCTGGGGTGAAAGTTCCGGGTAGGTCGCTGGAGCGGCGTCGTAAGGCGTCGCCAAGAGGAATGGCCGTCCTCGACAGAATCCGGCTTACAGGTCTGTCTGCCCATCGATGGCCCCGTTCGTCTCAACTGGACGCGCGGGGCCTTCCCGTTTCTGCGCGGATACGTCCCCGCCAAAATTCTCGCGCGCCGGTTTCCGTCCTAAACCGGGCGGCGCCCGCGGCCTCGCGCGCGCCCCGCCAGCCGGCTCGACACATAGTCGAGCATGAACATCGGATGCACCGGCTTGGCCAGAATCTCGTACAGGTTTCCCTTCTTCGCCGCTTCCTCCAGCAAAGCCTGCGACGTTTGCTGGCCTGAAAACAGCACGATGCGGCAGTCCGGATACGAAGCGCGGATCACCGCCGCCAGATCGATGCCGCTCATCTGCGGCAGCACAACGTCCACGATCGCCAGATCCGGAGCCCATTGCGCCACCGTTTCCACCGCGGCTTCAGCGCAGTCCGCCAGCCGCACTTCATAGTTGTGTTGCGCCAGGATCGCGGCCAGCGATTCGGTCACCTCCGGCTCGTCGTCCACAATCAGAATTCTCTTGCCTGTCTCCACTGCCACGGCCTGCCCCCGTCCCCTCGTTTTCCGTCTCGTTTCTTTCCTGGTTACGCTGGTCATCTGCCAGCAGACGGGTTTACCCTGATTGCAGGAGCAACGCACGCTCCTCGGATGCCGCGCTTCGTCGTCCTGCGCGTCGCTGTTGTTTCCAGGTCAGGCCCGTACGCCACCTACGGCATAAGGTCCGTGCACCGCTGACGACGTTCCTGCCTTTCTGCTCGACCGCATGACCCGTGCTCCTGTTCGAATCGGTTGACTGGTTCCAATCGCTGGCAGGGTGCCCCGCGAGTCACCCCTGTTCGATGCACGTCGCGGTCCTCCAGGATACTCTGGATCTGAGGTAAGTCGTTGATTTCAATAGTGCAATTGCACCTGTGTAATGGGCCCCGGTACGCAGTGGAGTTTTAATGGCCTCACAACAGGAACCTTCCCACGAGTGGTCGAACCGGATTCAGGAGCTTCTTCGGGGCCGCAAGTTGACCCAATCGGCTCTGGCAGAGAGGCTGGGAGTCTCTCCTGCCACCGTCTCCCGCTGGATTCAGGGCCGGCATGAGCCGACCGCTCAGACTTACGTCGCTCTCGGCAATCTCGCCGGCCAGCCTGACGGCGTTTACTTCTGGGAGCGCGCTGGGATGGACATCTCCAGCCTGCCCGACGTCGGCCTGCGCCGAGTCATGGGCTCTCTGCGCAGCCGCCTCCAGGATTTCCGGGTCGTCGTCGGCGGCAAACCGTCCAAACCCTTGGCCGGCAACGCCGTCGCCATCCCCCTGCTGAATGTCGCCGCCTGGGGCGACCGCATCGCTCCGCGCCAGAATGTCGTCCTCTCACAGGCTGAGGTCGAGGAAATCCTGCTCGCCCCCATCGAGTGGTGCCCGCACCCCGAGAACGTCGTCGGCATGCACCTCCATGGCGATTCCATGATGCCGGTCATCGCGCCCGATTCGCTGGTCTTCGTCGATACCGCGGTGACCGATCGCGATCGCCTCCATCAGCGGCTCACCGTCGTGTCGCACCGCGATCTGGGCTTCAAAGTGGCGCGTTTCCAGCGGATTGCCGGCTCCGATCTGCTCGTTTCCGCCAATCACAAATACGCCCCCCTCGACATCACCAATGCGTCGAAATGGAAGGTCTTCGGCGAAATCCTGTGGTGGATCTCGCGCGACGCGGAGCAGAAGCCCTAGCGGCCGGAATTTCCTGATTCTTCATCGGCCAGCAGTTGCGCCAGCAGCTGCTCGCTCATGCTGAGCGGCGCATGGCGTTGGGGCGCCGCACCGCTCGCGGATTCGCCGCGCGGCTGCCGGATCTGGTCGAAGTCCTGCGCGGACATCAGCACCGCAACCTCGCGATGGTGACGGCAAATCACCACCGGCTCCCGCTGAGCCGCGTCCAGCAACGCGGCGAAATTCTGTTTCGCTTCGCTGGCGGATATGTTGCGCATGGAAACAACGTAACTCAATAGCCAAAATGTACGGATTGACGATGTTTGTACATTTTGCCTATTTGCCGAAGTGCTCCCAGCCCCCTCCCCTGAGGGTTTGCGGTGCCTGCCCCCGCTTGCGGAGAACCACCTGACCTCGCCGCCCTCGCCGCAGGGTTCCAATCTGCGTTACCGCAACGCCCTCGATCCGCCTTGGAATCCTCACCCCTGGCCGTGCCGTGAACAGCAGCTCGTAGTCTTCGCCGCCATGCAGAGCCAGATCCTCCGCCGATCCCGCGAAACCCCGGCGTTCCGCTTCCATCGCCAGAGGGTGAACCGGCAGAGCCGCCCCGTCGATCTCCGCCGCCAGCCCTGAGGCCTCACACAGATGCGTCAGGTCCGTCGACAGCCCGTCGCTCACGTCGATCATCGCGCTCGCCAGCCCGCTCAGCCGCTTGCCCACCGCGAGCCGCGGCTCCGGAAACAGATGCGGATGCCCAGGCTCCGCTTGCGCGATCCGCCGGAACCTCTCCGGACTCCGCTCCACGGCCAGCAGCTCCGCCGCCGCACCGCCCAGAGCTCCCGTCACGTACAGCCGATCCCCCGCCCGCGCGCCCGAACGCAGCCGAGCCCCTCCCCGCGCAACCTGCCCCACGGCGAGGATGTCCGCCGCAATCCCCCCCGGAGATTGCGCCGTATCGCCCCCGGCCAGCGCTACCCCGTGCCGATCCGCGAGCGCCAGCAGCCCATCGAGAAACCCATCCACCCACGCCTGTTTCGTCCCCGCCGGCAGCGCCAGCGACAAAAATACCGCCATCGGCTCCGCGCCCATCGCCGCCAGATCGCTCAATCCCCGCGCCAGGCACCGATGCCCGGCCGATTGCGGCGCGTGCCAGTCGCGCCGGAAGTGTACCCCCTCGAGCGAGAAGTCCGTTGTCACGCAAATCTCGCGTCCCACCTTGGCTCGCAGCACCGCGCAGTCGTCGCCAATCCCCAGCCGAACCGCCCCCGCCCCGCTGCGCCCGCGCAGCGCGCGCCGCCGGATCGCCTCAACCAGCGCGAGTTCCCCCGCAATCGTTCGCTTTGTGCTCGCGCGCGCCATCGATCGCTCTCAGCATACTGTTTCCTTCGCGCGCCCCCCAATTCCACGCCGCTCCGTTGATAAACTGCGCAGCAGCATGTCCCTCCAGCAAATCATCGAGCAGCACTTCGCCGCAGGGCCCGACGCGGCCTCCGATCCCGACGCCCTGTCCGCCTTCCTCGCTTTGCGCGATGCGCTCGAAGCCGGCGAGATCCGCTCCGCCGAGCCCGATCCCGACGCGCCTACCGGCTGGCGCGTGAATGCCTGGGTGAAGGAGGGAATCCTCCTCGGATTCCGCATCGGCCAGCTTGAATCCTGGGGCTCCGATCTCTCCTTCGTCGACAAAGGCACCTTCCCCCACCGCCATTTCAAGGCCGAGGAGGGCATTCGCATTGTCGCCGGTGGAACCGCCGTGCGATCCGGAGCCTATCTCGCGCGCGGCGTCATCGTCATTCCGCCCTCGTATATCAATACCGGCGCCTACGTCGATGAAGGCGCGCTCATCGACTCGCACGCCCTCGTCGGCAGTTGCGCCCAGATCGGCAAGCGCGTCCACCTCAGCGCGGCCTCCCAGGTCGGCGGAGTCCTCGAGCCCATCAACGCCAGCCCCGTCGTCCTCGAAGACGATGTTCTCGTCGGCGGCAACTGCGGCGTCTACGAGGGAACCATCGTCCGCCGTAAAGCCGTCCTCGCCGCAGGCACCATCCTCACCCGCGGCACTCCCGTCTACGACGTCGTCCGCGGCGAAGTCCTCCGCGCCACGGCGGAGAAGCCGCTCATCATTCCCGAAAACGCTGTCGTTGTCCCCGGCGCGCGCGCGGTGAACAAAGGCCAGGCTGCCGACTGGGGCCTCAGCGTCTACACGCCCGTCATCGTGAAGTATCGCGACGAAAAAACCGAACTCAGCGCCGCCCTCGAAGACATCCTGCGGTGAACCGTACCGCAGGCTCTGCACGCGGCCTCATCGGGCCTGACGAAAGGATTCCTTGACTGCCGGCCGCCGCCTCGATGGCATCGACGTTCTGCGCGGAGTCTCCATCGTCGCCGTCGTGCTGCACCACACGAATCTTCACATGGCCGGCCGCCCGGTTGAGGCCATGCTGCCCACGCAGCTCGGCCGCATCCTTTTCTGGAACGGCGCCAACGGCGTCTCCATCTTCTTCGCCATTTCCGGCTTTCTCATCACCACCATGTCTCTGCGCCGATGGAACTCGCTCGGCGCGGTTCGCCCTGCCGCCTTCTATCGCCTGCGCGTCGCCCGCATCGCGCCGCTGTTGCTCGCGCTGCTCGCCGTCCTCGCCGTGCTCGATCTGGCGCACGTTTCGGGATTCACCATTCACCGCGGCGTCGCCTCGCTGTCCCGCTCGCTCTTCGCCGCGCTCACCTTTCACATCAATTGGCTCGAAGCGCACCACGGCTACCTGCCCGCCAACTGGGACGTGCTCTGGTCGCTCTGCATCGAAGAAGTTTTCTATCTCGGATTCCCGCTGCTCTGCTTCGTCACGCGTGGCCGCTGGCCGCTCTACACGCTCTGGATTATCTTCGTCATTCTCGGACCGCTCTCGCGCACCGTTTTCAGCCACAACCAGCTTTGGCGCGATTACAACTACCTCTCCGGCATGGATGGCATCGCGCTCGGCTGCCTTGCCGCCGTGGTCGCCGCCCGCGTTCGCATCCCGCCGCGCTGGCTCACGCCGCTCCAGATTGCCGGAGCCGCGCTGATGCTCCTCATCACCATGGCGCGTCCGTGGGTGCGCGCGCTCCACCTCTACGCCACCGGCCTCGACGTCACCATACTGGCCATCGGCGCCGGTTTCGTGATGATTGCCATCGCCCAGCGCAACAACTCAGGAGCGCGCGCCACCGCCCCGCTGCGCTGGTTCGGCCGCAACAGCTACGAGGTCTATCTCACCCACATGTTCGTGGTCATTGAGGGCATCCGGGTCTTTGACGGGGCCCATCTCCCGCCCGCCCTGGCGCCCCTCTGGTATCTTCTGCTGCTGGTTCTTGCCGGATTCCTCGGAGCCGCGGTCGCCCGCCTTTACTCCGAGCCGCTCAATCGCCGCCTGCGCGAGAGCGTCCGCGTCCCCGCGTGATCGCAGCCGCCCTCAGTCCACTTCCGCCATCTCCCGCTCGATCGTCTGATTCGTCATGAACCGTTCCAGAGCCTTGGTCGCGCAGCCCTGTCCGCACAGGTGCCGCATCTCCTGGTTCCGGCTCTCGGCGTCGTTCCATGGCAGAATCGTGAAGCGCTGATTCGGTTGCCCCTCATCCCAGCACCCCACCTCGCCCGTCGCGAGCATCCACCAGTGGTTGGCCTCGCCCTTTTTCTTGCCGCAAATATCGCAGGTGTACGCAACGTCCCAAACCATGGTTACCCTCCGGTGTGTAGACATAAGTTACACCGGAACCGCCGCGCCGTCGTCCCTCATTACCCCAGGACGCATCAGGGCCGATGCCGCCTCGCGCGGATTCCTCCGCCCCTGGACTTTTCCCCCGCGCATCCGTACGCTGTTGGCGCCATGGTCTGCCAAAAGTGCCAGGGAACGGAATTCCGCCTCTCCGGTCTGCGCTTCCGCGATCTCCAGCACCTGGCCGCGCTGCAATATCCCGTGCGCTGCCGCCAGTGCCATCGCCGCACCTACGGCAGCTGGCTGCTGGCGCTCTTTCTGCTGCAGCTCCGCCGCCATCATTTCTCGCAAAAAGAAGAGGCCTGAGCCGCGGCTCAGGCCTCGTTCCCGCTCTGCCTCGTTGCTTACTGCGGCGCCGGCCCGCGCACAATCTGCACCAGGTTATCGGTGCTGATGTGCTTCGCAAACGCGGCCTTCACGTCATCGGCCGTCAGCGACGAGTACTTCTTCGCCGCCACAATCGGCTCGTCGAGCGGCAGCCCCATCAGGGCGCGCCCCAGCAGCCCTCCCGCCACCGCATCCTCGCTGCCCTCGCTCAGCGGAATCTGCCGCAGCAGCAGCGCCTTCGCCTGGCGCAGCTCCGCATCCGACACATCCTGCGTCCGCATCTGGTTCAGATCGCGCACAATCAGCGCCTTCGCCTTCGACACGTTCGGCGGATCGCACCCGTAATCCACCGAATAGCTCGCGCGCGTCTTGTCCGCCCGCATCTCCACGTCCACGTTGTACACGTACCCCGCCACCTGGCGCAGATCGTGATAGAGCCGCGTGGCGTAGAAGCCGCCGCCCAGCACGTGATTGCCCAGCTGCAGCGGATAGAAATCCGGATCGAAGCGATTGATGTTGATCTGCTCGGCCAGCGTCACCGAATCCTGCACCGCCTCCGGATCGGCCACGTTCGCCGCCGACGCCTTGTTCAGCGGCACCGCCGGCAGCGTCGTGTTCGGCTCCGCGCCCGTCGCCTTCCAGTCGCCAAACCATTTTTCGATCACGCTCTTCGCCTCGTCCGGCGTCACGTCGCCGATCACCACAATCGTCGTCAGGTCCGGCCGCACCGCCGCATCGTGATACTGCTTCACCTCGTCGAGCGTCAGCTTCGACACCGTCTCCGGCGTGGTCTCCCGCAGCACCGGATCGCCCGTCGGCAGCAGCGCCAGATCCAGCGCGCGCGCCGTGCGATACCCCGGGCTCTTCAGATTCCCCGTCACAAACTGCGCCGTCTGCATCTGCGTGACCTTGAACGCCCGCTCGGGCAGCGCCGGATGCAGCTCGTTATCCGCCAGCAGCTGCACGCCCCGCGAGAAATACTCCTTCAGCACCTTCACGCTGAATCCGAAGCCCGCGCTCTCGTTCGCCGCGATATCGTCGAGCGCCTTCTGGAACGCCAGCCGGTCGAGCGACGTCGTCCCGTACGAGTAGAGCTGATCGAGCACATCGCCCACGCCCTCTTCTCCCGGCGGCGTCTGCAGATCGCCCTCATGCTTCACTGATCCCATCACCGTAATCGTGGGGCTGGTCGTATCCGTCCGCACGATCAGCCGGATGCCGTTCTCGAGCTTCGTATCCGAAACCTGCAGGTAGTTCTCCGGTACCTGCAGCGTGTCCAGAGGCTTCTTCGCCCACTCCGGCAGCTCCACCGGCTTGGTGGGCGCCGACGTCACGCTCTCCGCCCCGCCAAATCCCTTCTGTGCCACGGCCTCGCCCGTCGGAACCGGCTTCAGCGTCGCCGTGATCGTGCTTGCGTTCAGCAGATACTGCTTCGCCACGCGATTCACATCGTCGACCGTGACCTTTTTGATCGCATCGATATCTTCCTGCGGCGAAGTGCGCCCCTCCACCGCCAGCGCGTTCGACCACACCGCCGCCAGATCCGCGATCGAGTTGCGCTGGAACTCCGCCTGCGCCAGCTCCGCGCGCTTGGCCGCGTCCACCAGATCCGCCGGCACGCCGTTCTGCGCATACTTCGCGATGATCTGCTTCATCTCCTCGATCGACGCCGCGGGATCCACCCCCGCCGGCTGCGCCACCAGCCCGTAGCCGATGCTCGCCTTCGGATACTGCGCCGCCATCCCGAACTCCGCCGCCAGCGCCTTGCCCTGCGGCACCATTCCGTAGAGATCGCCGCGCTGGCTCGCCAGCACATCGGCCAGTATCGTCACCGCCGCGAAGTCCGGCGAATCCGTACCCGGCAGCCGCCACGCCACCACCCCCAGCATGTACGGCAAATTGCTGTCGAGCGTGAACGTCTCGCTCTTCACCGGCTCCAGGTTGATCGCGGGATGCGGCGGCAGCGCATGGCTCGGAATGTCGCCGAACAGCTTCTTCACCTTCTCCAGCGTCGCCGCCGGATCCACGTCGCCCACGATCACCAGCACCATGTTCGAAGGCGAGTACCACTTATCATGGAAATCCTTCAGCATCGCGCCCGTCGTCTTGTCGAACGACTCGCGCGTGCCCAGCGGATCGTGCGCGTACGGCGTGCCCGCGAACATATCCACGTCCAGGCGGCTCAGAAATTTGTAGATCGGATTCGACAGGTCCCGCGCCACTTCCTGCTCGATCGCGCCCCGCTCCTGGTCCCACTGCGCCTGCGAGTCTTCCACGCCGCGCGAGCAGGCCGCCTGCGCCTCCAGCGCCACGTCCACATCGGCGGCCGGCACGGTGGAGAAGTACTGCGTGATGGTCTGCTGCGTATCCGCGTCGTTGTCGCCGCCCAGCAGCGCGTAGATCGCCGAAGTCTGATCGGCCGTCATCCCCGGGCATCCGCGGAACGCCATATGCTCCTGCGCGTGCGCCATGCCGGGAAAGCCTTCAGGCGTCTCGTCACCGCCCACCAGGTAGTTCGCCTCGACGGTCGCCACCGGCGCCAGCGTATTGCGGATGATCACCACCTTCATCCCGTTGGGCAGCGTCGCGCGCGTGGGCTCCGACTGGGATCCGCTGTCGGCGGCGCGCAGCATGGGCGCAGCCGCCAGCGCGGCCAGCAGAACCGGAACGACAAAAGCAAAAAGACGGGCAAAACGGCGGGCAATAAGATGCGCAGGGCGAGGCGTAGCGGGCTGATTCAAAGCAGATCCTCCGCAGAAATCGGTGCTCCTCGAATGGTACCGGACCCGAGCGAGTTGCGCCGCGCCCGGCTTCTGCACGGGAGATTGGAGGAAAGCCGCGCCTGCCCCTGCGGCGTCGAACGACAGAAGCAAAGCCACACCGCCAAAAGCTGGATGAGGGATACCGAAAGAGCGATCTGTCCGAAACGCCGGTCACAAGTCCGGAGCAACAGGCGCAAGGTTTTGTTTGACGCAAGGTTTTGTATCGCGCAAAGTTTGTATCGCGCAGGGTTTTGTATCAGGGCACGACTTCAGTCGTGCCGCAAACACCGCAAAATCGACTGGGCTTTAGCCCCTGCACACCGGCTGCCGCGAAACTTCCGGAAAGCCGGGGTTACGTCATGACCAGTGCTCGAAGCGTGGTTTTGAGGGTGTCGCCTTGGTTTCCTTAGTTATAATTCGCCCGGTGGTATCGGATGGAGTTAGATCCCCAACTCGCTTATTACGTCGTCCGCTATAACGCTGATCTGATGACCGATGCGGAACTCAAGGCCCAACGCCATCTGTTCGCCACGATGAAAGCCACCAGGGGTCGCAGTGACGAGATCGCGCAGCATCAAGCTCACAACGACAAGTCTCTCTCTCGAATGCTTTCCACAGAGCCGGATGTGCTGAGCCTCGCTAAGGACGGTTATCGGCAGTTTCAACTCACGACAGCGGCCCGTATTCTCAGAGATTCCGCCGACGAGGTGTTCTTCAACCGATGTCCCGTGTGTGGGGAACTCGCGCGTACCCCTACAGCCAAACAATGCCGCTACTGCGGACATGATTGGCACGGAATTTAGTTGTTGAAGCATCGCGATTTCACTCAAGATTCGGGATCGCGTGCAGATTGATCCCGTATCGTCGCCATCCCCGAAGTATCAGTTATGGATTGGCGAGGACCAGGGCTGCGAGTCGCAGCGTTGGCCTTCCGATTCCACGCCGGCCCCATTCCACTCATATCGCCCAAGACTGCCGGATCTCTTGACTGGCAAGGAACTTACTCCAAATCTCTTGCGCGATTTTCTCGTATGCGGACTCCGGTCCGCACGTCTGTTCGTCCTCGAACGCCTCCAGGAACACCGTGTGGACGATCTGCCGAAGGTGCTCTGGAGAGGTAGCTTCTCTTAAGCGGCCGATCAGAGCCTCTGCTTCTGGCCAATATTCATCTTCAGGCGCGCCGATCTCGGCTAAACCAACGGGATCGTGCCGAAAGAAGAGTTCTGTGAGCGCATCTACCGACGACATGAGAAAGAGTCTATTCCGTGTGCAATTGGTGTACGACCGGCCTTTTCGGAAGTCACAGTGGTCGAACCCTTCTGCTCCCTGGCTGGGCGGCTGCGTGAAGCACAAAATGAGCGCAAACTTTTCCCGACATTTTGTTCTTATTGAATCAAAAAGCGCTGCCGACCAATGTTGTATCAGGGCACGACTTCCAGTCGTGCCGCAAACGCCGCAAATTTGACTGGGCTTCAGCCCCTGCGCACCGGCCGCCACGAAACTTCCGGAAAGCCGGTTATACGGCCAAGATGAGCGGGTTTGATCCGAAAGCCGATTTCGGTCGCTAATTGGGCGAGGGTGGGTCGATATGGTCGATGAGAAGCACCTGAACCGGAGCCTTCGCGGATTCCAGCTTCATGCCGAACTGTTCTTTGAGGGCCTCAAACAGAGAAGGCCCGCTGACATCGAGCACGCCATCGTCGTTGTGAGGCCTTTTGTATTCCGGAGTCCACTGCAGAGTGAAATCAAATCTTCCCGAGAGTCCAGTCTGGTCCACGACCGGGCGACCGAATTCCTGCTCCCAGGCAAGATAATCCGCCAACTGCGCGAGCGTAGCGTTGCGTGCACCGGCTAGGAATGTGTTGTTCGGCCCGTCGAGACCGTCGAAGGTACCGCATTCCGGCGTGAATTCGCCGGGAGGAACGGTGGGTGCTGTGCGATCCCGGGGCGGCGTCCATTTCGCGCCGCAGTCGAGGCCCTCCGAGTGAGGTCGAATCCGAGGCCCAGTTCGGCCCTGCCGGGTGAGGACCAGGGCCAGTACGGGCTGGATCCGCGTCTCAAAATGCACGCGCAGACTGAAACGCTCGGCAAGCAGCGCCTGCATCATGAGCCGCATCTGGTCCTTAGTTGGATTGCCCGGTGCTTCTGCCTGGATGACAAAGTAGTTGTTCTTCGCCCACCTCGGAAGTTCGGCGAGCATGGCCTCCCGCTGCTCCGGCGTGGGCATGATCTTGTAGGCAAATTCGATAAAGTCTTCAAGGGCGAACGAGGCAAAGAAGTGCCCGCCCGGTGGAATGGCCTCGTCCTCAACACCAAGTGAAAAGGTGGGTTTAAGGAAGGGTCCCGGCTTTGCCAGATGAATGGAGGCCACCTCGAAGCTCATGCTGCGTCCAGCCGCTTCCTCCCATGCCGGAATGGCAGGCCGCTGTGGCGTGGGTGAAAGAGAAACCTGAGCAGCAAGCCCCGGAGCAAAGAGCGAGGTCCACGACAGCAACAGGCTGATGCGATAGACCCTACTAAGTGTGAGTCGAGCTCGGAGCCATCGCCAACAACTGGCTTGTGGGAACCCTTGGGGAACAGATGGTCGTGGATCATGTAGGAATTCAGCGCACGCCATTGAGACTCCCTGATCTTCCCAGACAGACGGAAAGCAGGATCGATTCGTTCAGAACAACGAACTCCCGGCACTCGTTTTTGGGAGCTTGGCATAAAGTCGGCTTTACAGCCATTTCGTTCAATTCCAGGCCGGCCCCCACCCAATTCACCACATAACCGTTGAAGGGCGATTCGCTAATGAAGGGCGATTCGCTAAATCAATGGAGTTGAACGGCCGGAACGGCCAAATTCGAATCGCCGCAACTCAGCCGCGCCGCAAACCCCTCGCAGCCCTGACGGACGAGCCTCCGCTGCGCACCGCCACGAGCTTGGGCGCGCTCGCGGCCGGCCGCTCTTCAGCGCGACATCCAATTGGAGAAGGGTTTCGGAGGCGGGATTCAATGGTCGGGACGGGCAGATTTGAACTGCCGTGGCTCGGTTTCGCCTCGCACCCCTCGCAGGCGAATCGACGCGCATCCGACGAGCGGCTGCGCGAGTTGAGGTGCTCCGGGATCGCCAGTTCTCGAATGCCGATGCACCCGGAAATTGAGTTGTTATTTAAAGTTGAATGGTCGGGACGGGCAGATTTGAACTGCCGACCCCTCGCACCCCAAGCGAGTGCTCTACCAGGCTGAGCCACGTCCCGACATACAGCAGAGGTCTGCTTCCCAAGTCTACCACCCGCCGGCCGCAGGATTCTGCCGCGAAGCCCGCTCAACTCTGCCGCCATTTCCACCGCTTCCGATTCTCGCCCGCCCTGCCCCCGCCCTGCGCCCGCCCATTCTCGTCGTCGCCCCCTCCCCCAAAGCGGCTCCCGCCCCTCCCCCCTTCGTCACCCCCTTTGACACCATGGGGGAATATCCGGTTACCAGAAGGTCTGCCACTCTGTTCATGGGCTCGCGGTATCGACGGCGCACCGTTTCTCACCAGCTCTTTTCCCAGCCCGGCGCCGCCACGCGGATCAAACACCAGGAGACGTTATGAGCAGCGTGACCATGGAAATGAACGGCGGTTTCACTCAAAAGATTGATCTGTCCGCCCCCTCGAAGGCGATGCGCGAACTCATCGCCACTGAAGCCGAGCGCTGGCGCCAGACCGAGCAGCAGACCCTGAGCGCCAGGAAGTCGCTGACTCATCAGCTCTCGTCCCTGTTCCGCCGCCACTAGTTTCCCAATCGCCCCGCCCTCGCAGGCCTCTGCCTCGGGGGACTGGGGCGTCCACCGCACGATCACGCGCACCCCGCGCAGACTTCCTCCAACCGGGAGGGCGAACCGCAGCCAGGCCAACGCTCGATTCTTTCGCTCGCCCTCCCGGCTCTTTCCCTTCAGCTTCCCTGTGATTCCAGCGCGCTGCCCGGCGCTCGCGTGCCCGGCTCCAGTTCCTCCAGCGCTTCCAGCCGCACCCGCAGCTCCGTCATCTCGTCTTCGCCCAGCTTCTCCGCGCAGCCGGCCACCGTCCGCGCGCCCCGCTCCACCAGAATCCGCCGGTACGCGGGATCCTCGGTCGATGTCGCAATATCCGTCAGCGCCCGCAGCAGCCGCAGGCTCACCGCCAGGTCTGACTTCGCGTACATCCGAATCTGCTCAAACGCCGCGTCCAGCAGCCGCGGAAACCGCATCCACGCCACGCTCACCCGAATCACGCCCGGCGGATCGTAGAGCATCTCCTCGGGAACCTGCCGCGCCGCAAACCGGATCATGATGCGGCTCAGCTGATCGACGCAGCCAATGGCCGTGGTGGGATCGTTCACCGCCGGCGAAATCGCCTTCAGCGCAATATCCACAATCTGCAGCACCCCGAACTCCACGTCCTGCTGCAGCGTGCGCGCCGGGCCCAGGTCGAACGCCTTCACCAGATTCGCGGCCTCCCCGGGACTCAGCCGCGCTCCCTTCGACACCATCATCAGGGGAACGCCCTCCGGCACAAAGTGCCCCACCCGCCGCAGCGCTCGAATCCGCACGTGGTACTGCTTCGCCAGCGATGCCAGGCGATGCACGTCGATAAAGCGGATATACCCCGACTCTTCGCTCAGCAGCGGAACTTCCTCGGGCATCGTCGCCGGCCGCTCCTCGCGCAGGAACGCATCGGGATGGTGCCGCTGCGGCATCACGTCGTCGATCACCGCTTCGGTCTCGCCCGCGATCCTGTCCACGATGTAGTTCACGCTGATGGCCTGCGAAATGTGGTGGATGAAGAACAGCAGCCAGCCCACGCACATCAGCGCCAGCAGCATCGCGCCCAGCACCGTCGCCACCGGCGCAAACGGATGCGGGACCGAGCGCGCCGCCGGCAGCGCCGCCACGCAGTAGCAGAACGTTCCCAGGAAGATCCCCAGCGTCCACTGCGTCGCCTTGTCGCGCGAAAAGCTCACGATGATGCGCGGCGAAAACTGCATCGACGCCAGCGTGAGCGACATCAGCAGGATCGCGAAGACGATCGACACCACCGTCATCATCGACGCCGCGATCCCGCCCAGAATCACCTGCGCTACCTGCGGATCGCTGTGTGAAGGGAAGAGAATCGCCGGAACCCACGCCCCGGCACGCGGAAACTCCTCCTCGATCCACGACAGCAGCCCTCCCGCCGCGCCCAGTGCAATGGCAATGGTCAGCGGTCTGACGAGGAAGCCGCCGCGCAGGTTGTACATCGCGCGGCGCAGAATGGAAGGCAGGTTCCTGGCCATGGAGGCGTGAAGGCCAGTATAGAAGCGCGCCGCCCGCCCATCGCACAAATCGGACGCGCATCGGTCGCCGCGGGACAGCGATTGCCGAGCCCCCTACTGCGGCACCTGCCACCCCGCGCCCGCCGTCGCCAGCGTCTGCGTATCGGTCGCGGACCCCGACAGCGCCTTCGCCACATCCGGAAATGCCGCCTTCAGCTTCTCCGTCTGCGCCCACACCGGCACGTCTTCCATGGTGTAGCTGTAGGTCACGTCCGTCTCCGTGAATCCGTTCCGCGGCCCCGGCGGCGTATGGCTCACAATCCCGCTCACCACGCGATGCCCATAGCAGAACTTCGGCGCGTAGCGCTGCCCGATCGGCGTCAGCGAGTACGAGTCCACATGCAGATCGAGATCTTCCAGGCGCTTGAACATCCCCGCATCCATCAGCGCGTCCATCTGCGCTTTGCTCTCCTTCGCGCCCGGTCCCGGAGCCACCTCATACGGGAACCGGCGTCCCTGCGGAAACAGGCAGTCGTTGCGGTCCTGGTAGTATTGGTTGATCGATGCGGTAAAGTTTTTGTCCGTGGGCTGGTTGGCCGAATTCGAACATCCCCCCAAAATCGCCAGCAGCCCCAGCAATCCGGCTCCGGCGAGCACGTGCTTGCGCATGTCGTTCGTTCCTCGTCTTTCTTCATGCGGCAGGGTCCCCTTGCTGGCGCGATTCTCCTGCGCAAGAGGCAAGCGGAGGAAATCGCGAAAACCCGCTCCCCTGCCGTGCTCGTGTCTGCATTGCGTCGCGATCGCTCTGCAGGGAGCCGCCCTGATTCGACAGCTCACCCTTCCACGGATGCCGCCTCGCGCCGCGCGAGATGGCCCATCCCGCATTTTCCACCACACTACGCCATTTTTTGACAGGCGGTAACACTCCCATTTTCTGCATCTGAGAGAGAGCGGCACGTTCGCACCTGCTTCACCGCCTCCGGGACCCCAATCTTCCATAAAGAAGTGAATATCGACCCATGGATCGCACACTTTTGCCAGGCAAGCCCTACCCTTTGGGCGCTACTCCCACCCCCCGCGGCACCAATTTCGCCATTTTTTCTGAGAACGCCACCGCCGTCTCCGTCTGCTTCTTCGACGAGGCCGGCAGTCAGATCGACTGCGTCCGCCTCCGCGAGCGCACCGCCTTCGTCTGGCATGGCCTCGTGCGCTACATCAAGCCCGGCCAGCGTTACGGATATCGCGTCGAAGGCCCCTGGGAGCCCGAGCGCGGCCTCCGCTTCAACGCCAAAAAGCTCCTCGTCGACCCCTACGCCAAGGCCCTCACCGGCGACGTCGACTGGAAGGCCCCCATCTTCCCCTATAAGGTCGAGACCGGCAACGATCTCACCCTCGACGAGCGCGACTCTGCCGCCGGCGTTCCCAAGAGCGTCGTCATCGACGGCAAATTCGACTGGAACGGCGACTGCCCGCCCGAAACGCCGCTCGCCGACTCCGTGATCTACGAGGTGAACGTTCGCGGCTTCACGAAGCTGCACCCCGAGATCCCTGAGAACCTGCGCGGCACCTACGCCGGCCTCGCCTGCGAGCCCAGCATCGCCTATCTCAAAAAGCTCGGCGTCACCGCCGTCGAGCTGCTCCCCGTCCACCACTTCGTCGACGAAGGTCACCTCGTCGATCGCGGCCTGCGCGACTACTGGGGCTACAACACCCTCAGCTACTTCGCGCCCATGGCGCGCTACAGTTCCTCCGGCGACATGGGCCAGCAGGTCGCTGAGTTCAAGCAGATGGTGAAGGACCTGCACAAAGCCGGCATCGAGGTCATCCTCGACGTGGTCTACAACCACACCTGCGAAGGCAATCGCATGGGACCGATGCTCTCCATGAAGGGCATCGACAACACCACCTACTACCGCCAGGTCCCTGACGATCCCCGCTACTACATGGATTTCACCGGTACCGGCAACACCCTCAACGTCATGAATCCCCAGGTGCTGAAGCTCGTCATGGATTCGCTTCGCTACTGGGTCACCGAGATGCACGTTGACGGCTTCCGCTTCGATCTGGCCAGCACCCTCGCCCGCGAACTGCACGCCGTCTCCAAGCTCTCCAGCTTCTTCGACACCATCCACCAGGATCCCACCATCTCCGACGTCAAGCTCATCGCCGAGCCCTGGGATGTGGGCGACGGCGGCTACCAGGTCGGCAATTTCCCCGTCCTTTGGGCGGAGTGGAACGGCCGCTACCGCGATACCGTCCGCCGCTTCTGGAAAGGCGATTCCGGCCTGCTCTCCGATTTTGCTTACCGCCTCACCGGCTCCTCCGACCTCTATCAGATGGATGGCCGCCGCCCCTACGCCTCCATCAACTTTGTCACCGCTCACGACGGCTTCACCCTCGCCGACCTCGTCAGCTTCAACCACAAGCACAACGAGGCCAACGGCGATAACAATGCCGACGGCGCCAACGACAACAACTCCTGGAACATGGGTGCGGAAGGCCCCACCGACGATCCCGCCGTCAACCGGCTGCGCGAGCGCCAGATCCGGAACTTCCTGGCCACGCTCATCCTTTCGCAGGGTGTGCCCATGATCTGCGGCGGCGACGAAATTGGCCGCACCCAGAAGGGCAACAACAATGCCTATTGCCAGGACAACGAGCTGAGCTGGTTTCACTGGGACCTGCACGAGGAGCAGAAGACCATCCTCGAGTTCACCGCGAAGCTCATCCATCTCCGCCGCGACCATCCCAACCTGCACCGCCGCAAGTTCTTCCAGGATCGCGTCATTCGCGGATCGGTCGTGAAAGATATCGCTTGGTACAACACCGACGGCTCCGAGCTGGCCGACGATGCGTGGAACACCAGCTGGAATCGCGCTTTGGCCGTCATGCTCAACGGCAAAACCCTCGAGATTACCGACGAGGACGGGCAGCCCATCTACGACGACAGCTTCCTCATCATGGTCAACGCCGCCCACGAGGGTGTGGAGTTTGTGTTCCCGCCAGCCCCGGCCGGGACTGCCTGGATCCAGGTCCTCGATACCGAAAATGACAAGGATCCCTTTGCGAAGGTTCGCCCCCGCAAAAAGGTCATCCTCGGCGGCCGGTCCATGCGGGTTTTCCGCGAGCATCCTGCCCGCTAGGAGGGGCGGTTTCGGGAGGCATCCTATGCCCGGAGAGTCATTATCTCAATCGCCAAGGCCATGCGAAAAGTACCCGCTTTTTGGGTTACTTTCTAGGCGTAGCCTTTCCCAAATCGTTGTAGGGTCAAACTTTCCGAACCACAGTATGATCGCGCTATGCTGGTCAACCCGGCGGAAGTCCGCCATGCGATCGAGAGCGATGCCATCGAACCGTGCTTTCAGCCGGTCGTGGATCTGCGCACTGCTCGCCTGACCGGCTTTGAGGTCCTGACGCGCTGGCGTCACCCTACCCTCGGC
The DNA here is from genome assembly GCA_035503555.1 of Acidobacteriaceae bacterium. Lineage (GTDB taxonomy): Bacteria > Acidobacteriota > Terriglobia > Terriglobales > Acidobacteriaceae > Palsa-343. The sequence goes on from DATJTG010000003.1 coordinate 33,074, forward strand.
CTCGTTCTGCCCACGAATTTCATCCGGGTTGCCGAGGAGCTGGGCATCATCGGCATCCTCTCCCGCCAGATTCTGCGCAAGGCTTTTCGCTGCGCTGCGATTCTTCCCGACCGCCTCACGCTGGCCGTCAACGTTTCGCCCATCCAGCTTCGGTTCCGCAGCCTCCCCATGCAAATTCGCGAGGCCGCCGAAGAAGCCGGCCTGCCGCTCGACCGGCTCATCATCGAAGTGACCGAGACCGCGATTCTCGACAACGAGGAAATGGCCCTCTCCATCGCCCACGAGCTCAAGGGCATGGGCTGTGGCCTCGCCCTCGACGACTTCGGCACCGGTTACGCCAGCCTCCGCCATCTCGTCTCTCTGCCCTTCGATCAGATCAAAGTCGATCGCAGTTTCATCCAGGAAATGACCACCCGCAGCGAAAGTCGCAAGATCGTGGCGGCCGTCGTCGGTCTGGGGCGCAGCCTTGGCCTGCTCACCCTCGCCGAAGGCGTCGAACTGCGCGAGCAGGAGACGATTCTCATTCAGGTCGGCTGCAGCCTCGCCCAGGGATGGCTCTACGGACGCCCCCTCGCTGCCGATCAGATTCCGATGATGGTGGCAACCCCGGCCCCCGCAAGGCCCGGCCTGATCGCCGCCCCCGCTCTCCCCAAAAAACGCTTCGCCGGCGCCGTTTAGTCCCGCCTGCCTGTCTCCGGGCCGGGGTTCCGCTCCATCCTCGCGGAACCAACTCTCCCCTTCAGGCGTATCTTTCCTGCAAGGGGAAATGGGCGTATGCGCAACCGCTTCTTGCCGAAGGCCATCGTTCTGAGCGCCCTCGCGGCCTCGCTGGTCACCATCGCCGGCTGTCACGTTCAGGTTGAGAAGGACAAGAACGGCGACGATAAGAACGTGAAAGTGGATACGCCCCTCGGCGGTCTGCACGTCCGCGCTAACCAGACCACGGCCGCCGATCTCGGCCTCCCCGACTACCCCGGAGCCGCCATCGCGCCCGACAACGAAGGCGACAAATCCGCCGACGTTCATATGGGCTTCGGCCGATTCCAGATGCGGATTCGCGTCGTCACCTATCTCAGCTCCGACGATCAGAAGAAGGTGCTCGCCTTCTACAAAAACGCGATGGGCCGCTTCGGCGATGTCATCGAGTGCGACGGCGACCACGCCGTGGGCTCCCCCTCCATGACCTCCGAGGGGCTCAGCTGCCGCGATGACAGCCACATCCACGTCAATACCGACGGCCAGTACCACGGCTCCGACGACGACACCGGCCTTACCCTCCGCGCCGGCTCGAAGCGCCACGAGCACATCCTCGCCTTCAAAACCGCGAGCGCAGGCACGAAATACACCATCGTCGATCTGGAACTGCCCGAGGGCCTGGCCGAGCTCGGCTCCAATAAAAGCGATTAGCCCCGCGAAGCTCGCTCCTGTTGCGTGCGATCATTCCCTCATTGCGCTCTCCGTCCCCGTGCGATAGGGTCAAGGAATGGAGAGGACCTGCCATCGCTGCGGCAATTCCGTCCGTGAAGCCGACGGATTCTGCGCCCATTGCGGCGCTCCGCAGCTGACCGTCGAGGCCGCCGACGCCGCGGTCCAGCAGCAACAGCAGGCTGTCCTCTTTCGCGGCGACCCGCAGCGCGTGAACTGGCGTGCCGCGATTCTCTGCGCTCTGCTCGTCGCCATTCCCGTCGGACTGCTCTCCGCCTTCACCGGCGGCAATTCGCTCTTTGGCATCGCCGGCGGGTTTGCGGCCATGGCTCTCTATCGCCGCCGCAGCGCCGCCACCACCGACGGCCGCATCGGCTGGCGCATCGGCTCGATCCTCGGCGTCGCTTCCGCGTTCCTCGCCACCACCGCTTACGCGGCCCAGGAAATCGTCGATCGCTATTGGCTGCACCAGGGCAGCGTCATGGATCACGAATTCGAGGTCCTCACCCAGCAGGGCATCGATTACGCAACCCACGCCACCGTCCAGGGTCCCCAGACCCCCGAAGTGGCCAGCGTCGTCCATCGCGTCACCAGCTTCATGCTCTCGCCCGACGGCCACGCCGCCGAACAACTCACCGCGGCCATCGTGATGTCGCTCGGCATGACGCTCTTCGCCGCCACCGGCGGCGCCATCGCCGGCCGCCTTCTTTCTCTGCGCGCTCGCGAACAGCGCAGCCTCTGAAGCGATCCCGCCACGCCACCTCCCGCACGCTTCCCTTCGTCCGGCGATCCCTGACAACGGACAACGGACAACTCTTTTTGCACCTTGCGGCGTCGTCCCGCGCCTCGTATCATCGCCTTTAACCTTATGTCTGAGCTGCAAACGATGGATACGCCCAAACTGCGCGAGAAAGGGCGGATCATGTCCGCCTCGGAGATCGAGCGCACTCTGGTTCGCCTCGCTCATCAGATCATCGAGAAAAACAACGGCGCGGAAAACCTCGGCCTCGTTGGCATCAGGCGCCGCGGTGTGCCCATTGCCTCACGCCTGGCCTCGCTCATCGCCGGCATCGAAAAACACCCCGTCGATACCGGCACGCTCGACATCAGCTTCTATCGCGACGACCTCTCCACGCGCGACGTGCGCCCCGTCGTCGTCCCCGGATCGCTCGGCTTCGACGTCAACGGCCGCGACGTCATCCTCATCGACGACGTCCTTTACACCGGACGCACCATCCGCGCCGCGCTCGACGCTCTCTTCGATCACGGACGCCCGCGCCGCGTGCAGCTACTGGTCCTCATCGACCGCGGACACCGCGAGCTGCCCATCGAAGCGACCTTCGTCGGCCGCACCGTCCCGACCTCGTCGCGCGAGATTATCGAAGTCAAGCTGAAGGAAATCGACAGCGACGAGCAGGTGCTCCTCGTCGAACGCGTTGATTCGTAGCAGTAGATTGAGTTTGCTTTTGTATCAGAACACGACTGAAGAGCTTGTAGAAAAACTCGCAATGTCTTTGCTTTTGTATCAGGGCACGACTTCAGTCGTGCCGTAAGCGGCGCAAAAAAATGGGACTTCAGCCCCTGCGAAAGCTGCAAGAAGACCAGGAGATGGCGCAGACCCGGACCCAATCCCGCAAGCCTCAGCAGAAATCCTCCGCCGTTCCGTTATTCCAGCGGCCCATCCATCCCCAATCGGCGATCTCCGCCGCCGACTTCTCCATCGCCGAAGTCCGCCACATCCTCCTCGCCGCCGACGCCTTCGAAAACGAAAACCCCCTCCGCCGCGCGCGCCTGCTCGCCAAGCGCCGCGTCGCCCTGCTCTTCTACGAGGCCAGCACCCGCACCCGCACCTCGTTCGAGCTGGCCGCCAAATCCCTCGGCGCCGATACCACCCTCGTCAGCTCGCTCTCGTCGAGCATCGAAAAGGGCGAGTCCCTCAAAGACACCGGCATCACCCTCAAAGCTCTCGGCGCGGAGTGCATCATCCTCCGCAGCCCATACTCCGGCGCCCCGTATCTGCTCGCCCGCGCCACCGGCCTGCCCGTCCTCAACGCCGGCGACGGCATGGCCGAGCATCCTTCGCAGGCGCTGCTCGATTTGCGCACCATCCTCCGCTTCCTCGGGATTCCCGCCGCGCGCGTCAGCGAAAAATGCCTGCGCGGCGTCACCCTCACCATCTGCGGAGACATCCTGCACAGCCGCGTCGCGCGCTCCAACGCGCTGCTGCTCCCGCGCCTCGGCGCGAAGCTCATCCTCTGCGGCCCTCCGCAGCTGCTCCCTGAATCCGCAGCGGAGATCGCTCCCGGCATCGTCATCGAGCGCGACTTCGACGCCGCGCTCCGCCAATCCCAAATCGTGATGATGCTCCGCATCCAGGCTGAACGCCTCGCCGGTCTCCAGCTCGATCTCGACGAGTACCGCAGCCGCTACCAGGCCAACGGCGAACGCATCGGCGCGCTCGCGCCCAAAGCCCTCATCCTGCATCCCGGGCCCATCATTCGCGGCATGGAAATCACCGCCGAAGTCGCCGACGGCCTCAACTCCGGCATCGCCGAGCAGGTGCACCACGGCGTCCCCATCCGCACAGCGCTCGTCGCCCGCGCCCTCGCGCTGCATGAGGAAGGAGAGTTCGCATGAAACCCATCCTCATCCGCGGCGGCCGCGTCCTCGATCCCGCGTCGAATCTCGATGCCCCGCGCGACCTTCTTCTCCGCGACGGCAAGATCGCCGCGCTCGCCAACCCCGGCGCCATCAAAGCGCCCGACGCCGAAATCGTCGAGGCCAAAGGCCTCATCGTCGCCCCCGGCTTCATCGATATCCACGTTCACCTCCGCGAGCCTGGCCAGGCCTGGAAGGAAACCATCGCCACCGGCACCGCCGCCGCCGCCGCCGGCGGATTCACCTCCGTCTGCGCCATGCCCAACACCGTCCCGGTGAACGATTCGCCGGAGATCACGCGCTGGATGCAGGCCCCCGAGCGCGGCGCATCCGCCCGCGTCTTTCCCATCGCCGCCGCCACGCGCGGCTCGCTCGGCGAAGCCCTCACCAACTACTCCGCGCTCAAAGACGCGGGAGCCATCGCCGTCACCGACGACGGCAAGCCCATCCTCGACGACGCCATCATGCTCGAGTCGCTCCGCGCCGCCGCGGCCCTC
>DATJTG010000004.1:0-2864 GCA_035503555.1 Acidobacteriaceae bacterium
GCCTGCGCGTATTGTTCGTAGTCGATCTCCAGAATCGTGCTGCCCGCCGACAACGTTCCTCCCAGCGCTTCATCGAGCCAGGCCGCCACGCCCTGCCCGCTCCTGGCGCTCATCTGCCGCACCGAACGGCCCTTCAATGCCGGATACTCCGGGCTCACATCCGACTTGGTAAAGCAGATCAGATCCGCTTCCTCCAGCTGGTTGTCGAAAAGAAACTTCAGCCGTGGATCCGCATCTTCGCCGAGTAACTCCCTCGCCCGCGCGGGATCGACCAGCACCGTCAGCGGCGCAATCCGGTAGGTGTCGCTGTATTCGCGCAGCGGATGTAGCACCGTCGCCGAGATATCTGTACAGCTGCCCACCGGCTCAGCGAGAATCACATCCGGCGCGTGACTGCGCAGCGCATCCATCACGTCCAGCAGGTCCGAGAAGCGGCAGCAGAAGCAGCCCCCTGTCACCTCTCCGCTCGGCAGTTCGTTCAGCCTTGCATACTCCGTATCCACCAGCGCCTCGCCCTGGTCGTTGAGGATGATCGCGCTCTTCAGGCCCCGCCGCTTCAACTCCCGCGCCGCCGCCAGCAGCAGCGTCGTCTTTCCTGCGCCCAGAAATCCGCCCACTACCACCACCCACGGTCTTGCCGACGATGCGCTCTCCGTCACGTCTGCACCTCCAGCTCCAGCGTGCTGCCCGCAGCCAGGGTGAGCGGCTGGTGGAAGCGGAAGATGCTCCGCCCGCTCGCCGTCTCGATCGTGTGAGCCTGCGCTGTACCGCCGCTGCGCGCGGAGGTCGATGCTCCCGTTCCGCTGATCTCGCACGACTGGCAGGCCAGCCTGCCGGCCAGCACATCGAACGTGAACCGGCGGCCGCGCGCCGCCTTCGCGTACGAAAATGTCCCCCATCCGGTCCCCGTCGACCAGAAGCACCGGAAGCTTTCGTGCGCAATCCGCGGGACCGCAACCACCGCCGCCCGGCTCCCGTCGAAGTCGAATCCGCTGATGCCCACCACCGCCGACCACGACGCCATGGCCCGTGCGTAGTGGTGCCCGCATTCCGCCTCGTCCCACGGGCTGCGCTTTTCGCCGTTGTAGCGCGCGCGGATGTTGTGGATGCACTCCACGCCCTCGCGCACCATCCCGTAGTACAGCATCAGGGTCGCCGCCGAATACTCGAAGCCCGTCATCACCTCGGCAAAATAGGGAAACGGTATCCGCGGCCGCGCCGCTTTCCCGTAATCGCAGATCACCAGCGCCGCCTCGTCGTTCAGCGCAAACGTCCGCTCCACGCTGTTGTGATCGGCCAGCGACCGCTTGTAGTTGTAGGCGTAGATCGACTCCAGCGTCCTGCGCACATGCTCCGGCGATACCACATCGCCGAGACTCATCACCGCAGCCAGATACTGCCCCATCAGCTGATCCACCAGGCATCCCTGGCCCACCTGATACTGCGGGTCCTCCGGCTTCATGTCCGTCGCCCCAATGCGCAGGCTGGGATAGATTTGGTCCAGCGCATAGCCCCTGATCTGCTGCGTATAAAACTCTGCGTTGAACAGGTTCGCGTCCACCCACTCGCGGCCGTTCGCGAAAAGATTTCTGTAATCGGCGGCTGTCGCGTCGTCGCCCATCGCCAGCGCCATCTCCTCGGCTGCGCGCAGCGCGCTCAGATAGTAGATCCCGCACAGCGGATTCGGCCCGAAGAACGCCACATCGTACGTGTTGTTCTGCACGCCCACAGCCACGCCGCTCTTCTGCGGATCCCACCCTCCCTGCACCCACGCAAACGCGATCGCCTTTTTGATCCGCGGCCACATCGACTCGAGCCACGCTTTGTCTCCGGACAGCTTCCAGTCCAGCCAGGTATGCATGATCTGCCCCATGTGCCCGTCGGCTGCGATGATCGCGTCGCGCGCCGTGCCGTCCGGAAGCAGTTGCCGCGCATGGATGCCCCCGTCATCGTCCTCCGAATATCCCAGCGCCGCTTTGCGCAGTGAGTGCGCGAACGAGGGAAACAGAAATGCTGTCGCGGTCTCGTAGCTCCACACGTGCGTGCAGTTCCCATAGCAGCATCCGATGGTGTCGTTGCTGCCTTCGAATCCGTGGAACTCCCCGTCCGCCGTCCGGAAACACGTCGTCGAGGCCAGCGTGGAGAGATTCGCGCTTGCTGCGTCCTTCAGCGCGTCGGGAATCGTGCTCTCGCGAAGCGCCTGCGCGAACTGCCGCGTGCGCTTCTCCAGCGGTTCCAGATTTTTCGCCGTGTACAACGCCGCAGCCCACGCGTCCTGAAACCGCGCGGAGTAGAAGTTCCCGATCAGGGTCTTCTCCTTACCCGCGGGCGCCGACCATCCGCACCACTCCGGCGTCCGATTCGGAAAGTGCCACGCCAGCAGGAACGTGAACTCGCCGGTTTCCGCTCCGCCGATCGTTGCCGACTGGCACAGCGCGCCCACTTTGTTCATCTCCGCTGGTTCCTCGTTCAGCTCCCCTGCTGCGGAGAACGCGTCCCAGAAGAGCAGCGGCGAGTTCCACCATCCGCTCTGCGGCCACCCTCGCCAGTAGGTCACCCGTGCCGCCGCTTGCGGCAGCGCCGCCAGCACGAAGCTGCCCCGCATCGGATCGTCGCTTGCCAGGCCGGGATTGGTCATCATCAGCCCGGCCAGCGTGCGCTCTGTCCGATACTCGTTCGTCCGGCTCTCCCGCCTGCCGTTGCTCGCGCCCAAGCCGCTGGTTCCGTTTTGCACCGGGTTGTCGATGGAGAACGCGATCCCCACTTTTGCCGTCGCCAGCCCAGGGTTGTGCACGCGATAGCGCAGGATCGCCACCGGCAGTCCTGAATCGTCCGGATCGTGCGGAATGAACGGCGAAAATGCA
>DATJTG010000005.1:0-53196 GCA_035503555.1 Acidobacteriaceae bacterium
GCCATAGCGGCGCACGACGGCAGCGTGCTCGCGGAACTTCGCCTCGCCTTCTTTCAGCGAGATGGAGTTGACGATGCCCTTGCCCTGCATGCATTGCAGGCCCGCGGCGATCACTTCCCAGCGCGACGAATCGAGCATGAACGGAACGCGAGCGACGTCGGGTTCCGAGGCGAGGAGCTGCAGATAGCGCGACATCGCGGCCACGCCGTCAATCATGCCCTCGTCCATGCAGATGTCGAGTACGTTCGCGCCGTTCTCCACCTGCTGCAGCGCGACGCTGACGGCCTCTTCGAACTTCCCTTCCTTCACGAGGCGGGCGAATTTCGGCGACCCGGCGACGTTGGTGCGCTCCCCGATCACGATGAAGATGTTCTCCTGCTGCGTGAAAGGCTGCGAGCCGGAGAGGCGCAGGGGATGAAAGTTCTCAGTTGTCGGTTTTCGGTTGTCAGTGGTCAGCGCGGCAACCTGAGAGCGGATCGCAGCCTGCTGACTGCCGCCCGCTGCCGCGAGTTCTCTTGGATGCCGGCCGTCCAGCGCCTTCGCGATCGCCGCGATGTGCTCGGGCGTGTTGCCGCAACAGCCGCCGGCGATGTTCACGAGTCCGCCCGCCGCGAAATTGGCAAAGCGCGCGGCCATGTCGTCGGGGCCGAGATCGAATCCTGTCGGTGACAGCGGATTCGGCAGACCGGCATTCGGATAGCACGAGATCGCCGTGTGCGCGTGCGCGGAAAGATCTTCGAGGAACGGATACATCAGGTCCGGGCCGAGCGAGCAGTTCAGCCCGACAGAGAACGGGTGCACGTGCTCGACGGCGTTCCAGAAGGCCTCGACGGTTTGCGCCGAGATCATGGTTTCGCCCCCGCGCCCAACCGCTGCGGAGATCATGATGGGCAGCTCGCGTCCCTGCTCGGCAAAGACTTCCTGGATGGCGACCAGCGCGGCTTTCGCGTTGAGCGAGTCGAAGATGGTCTCGACCAGAAGCAGATCGGACCCGCCGGCGATGAGCGCCCGCACCTGATGCGCATAAGCCTCGCGGACCTGGTCGAAGGTGACAACGCGGAAGCCAGGATCGTCGGCGTCGGGCGAATTCGACAGCGAGACCGTGAGCGGTCCGATGGAGCCGGCGACAAAGCGCTGCTTTCCGTCGGCGTTAGCGACGCGGTCGGCCCACTCGCGGCACTGGCGCGCGGACTCCTCGTTGATCTGCCAGGCAAGGTCGTTCAGGAATGAGTCGTCGACGATCTTCTGGTAGAACCCCGGATCCTTCCGGCCACCGTGCTCGCGCGGGTCGTCGACAAAGAACTCGCTCTGCGCGATCGACGTGGCGCCGAAGGTGTTCGTCTCGATGATGTCGGCGCCGGCCTCGAGAAAGCGGCGGTGAATGTCGCCGATCATCTTCGGCTGCGTGAGCGTAAAGAGGTCGCCGTTGTTCAGCAGATCCTTCTTCGCGTCGCGGAACCGGTCGCCGCGGATGTCGGCTTCCTTCATGCCGTAGGTGCGGATGGTCGTGCCCATCGCGCCATCGATGATGGCGATGCGGTCGTCAAGAATCCTGCGCAGCGGATGCTGGGAAAAGTCAGTCATGGAGCCATGTCTATCGTAGCGAACGAAGAGAGAAACCCTGAAACCCGCGCGGCGGAACGGGGCGGAATCGCGGCTGGAGGGCTGGAAACGCGGGGAGAATGGGAACGGCGCGTCGCGGCTATTTTGGCTCGAGGATTACCTGGCACAGCTCTTCCGAATATCCGTTGCGCATCCAGGCGTGCCCGCAAAAGCGGTGCGTCTCGCGATAACCGTGGCTTTCGGCATAGGCCAGAACGCCGTAAGTGTCGCCGAGCGGAACGTCGGGCTCGTCGTTCCGGTACCAGTCGTCGATCAGCTCTCCCTGGCGCGGATCGACGTTCGCGCCGCCATAGACGATGAAGTCAGGATGCGTGGCGACGACCGCAGGCGCTTCCGCGTCGATGGGCGCGCGGCTGCTCCAGATCCAGTAGGCGTGCGGCTGATTCACATAGATGGGGCCGGAGAACCAGGCCGCCGGCCCGACAGAGTCATAGCCGAATCCAGCAACGCGTTTCCCGGCTGCCTGGCTCGCGAGGAACCGCGCAGCGGACTGATCGCCACTGTATGGGCCGCGGACATCGGCGCGGACGGCATGGAGTGTCCAGGCAATCTGCTCGAGGCAAACGGCAGCAAGCAGGATCAGCGTGAACCGGTGCAGCCAGAGGCGAAGGCCGGTAGCCGGAAGGCGCTCGGGCCACACCATCCACAGCGCGGCAATGAACGCGACGGCGAGCATTCCGGCGTGACGCGGGCGCAGCGAGATGCTGGTCAAGACGGCGACCATCAGGACCCACGGCAGCAGCCAGCGCGCCCGTCGGGCAAAAAATGCGCCCACGATGACCGCGGCACAAAGAGTAAGGCCCAGGAACGGAATTGCTGAAAGGGGCCAGGTGAGCAGCGACAACACATGCGCGGCACTGTGCCAGGCAGCCTGGGCATGCGTGCGATGCGGACGCACTGGAGTCAGCGGCTGCAGTTGTCCGGCCGGCGCGGTGGCGACGGCCGGCGCGGGATGGCCGAAAATGCCGTCGAGTTTCGCCGCTGTGCGCTCCACGTTGCGCGCGCCGCCGAAGTTCGTGTCCGGCGCGGGAAACATGACGGCGAAGGCCGCGACCCAGAAGGTCGCCAGCAGCGTGGCGGCGGCAAACCAGCGCGAGACGGCCCAGCGTTCGTCCTGGCGCGCGTCCAGAGCCGCAGCGGCGGCGAATCCGACGGAAGCGATAAAGCCGTGCAGCGAGATATTCGCCATCAGCCCGAGAACCAGCGCGAGCATCATCGGCCGCCGTTTCGTGCTCCGGAGCAGCGTCGCCGCAGCGAATGCGGCAGGAGCGAAGAGCACGTAGCTGCGCGCGACGACGGCATCCTGGTACGCAATCCAGAAGGTGAACGGCAGCAACGCGCGCAGACCCAGCGGAAACGGCGCAAAGCGCAACAACAGAGCGACGCCGGCCAGCGCGCATCCACCGGCAATCCAGTGCATGGCCGGATAGCTGACGTGGAGGCGAACGAGGACCCACAGCAGCGTGTGCCAAAGGCCGGGCGTGCCCTCGTAGTGCAAACGATGGAGCATCAGGCCGGTCCAGGAGTTGTCACGCGCCAGCAGCCACGCCTGCGACTCATCGGCCCACGGCTCATGCCAGCGAATGCCGACGGCGACCGCGGCCGCATAGCCCGCCAAAATCGTCGAGTCGATCCACCTCCAGCGCCTTTCGGGCAGCGCGGCGCCGACAGCGGATTGCGGATCGGATTCGAGGCGTGCGGAGGAAACCATGAGGGCCGTTTCGATGATGCCCGGTGGAGACAAACCGCCGCAATGGGAAACGCCGCGCGGGAAGCCCGGATGCAACGTTACGGCTTCGCGTTGGGCTCGATCAGCGTGAGGCCCTTGTCGGGATCGCGCTTTTTGATCAGCTTAGCGAAGTCGGTGGTGACGAAGACTTCGAGCAGGGGTGAGACATGCGCGCCGAGAATGTGTCCCCCGCGCGTGGTTCCGTCCGGATACGCTACGACGCAATGCATGTGTACCTGGGGCTTGCCGTCGAGCAGAGCGATATCGCCGGTGAGCGAAACCACTTCCACCTGGCTGGTGATCGGAATCACCCGGAACATCTTCCTGTCGAGATCGAACCAGGCGAGTCGCGCGTCGCTGAACCCGCCGATCGCCGTGAAGTGCGCGGAATGAACGTGGTGCTCCGTGGCGAACTGCGTCAGGCCGGCGTAGGGCTCGTCGCCGGCGCGAAAGATCACCGCGAAGTCTGCCAGGCCGCCGGAATTCGGAGCGCCGATACGCTTGACCTGCATGCCGGGCGCGGATCCGTGTGGGCCGGCGTCGGCGGGCGCGACGTATTCAGGAGTTTGAGCGGCGGCAGCCAGAGAAACGCCCAGAACCGCACAGACGAGAAGTGACTTCACGCGAAGCTCCTGCATTCCGGATGCGCAGCTTGTCGAAGCATGGCCGTGATTACGAAGGCGGAGATGTGGCCTCGGGCGTTCCGTCCCGCATCTTGTTCTTCACATCTTTCGCCAGCTTCTCAATCTCCTCGGCCTTGTGTACCACTTGCAGCGAGAGCTGATCCTTGTCGCTCTTGTCCACCGCGTCCTTGAGCTGTCTGGCAAGATCGAGAAGCTGGTTCGTCTCGGTGACAATCTGTTTCTGCCGGTCGACATTCCGTTGGCGGACCATTTTGGCGGTCATCAGGGCGTCGGCCTTGTCGGGCGAGGCGCTGCCGAAGGGCGCAGAGGCATCCGGCGCGTTGGGATTTGGCGGCCCGGGCGGCGTCTGAGCGCGCGCCGGGATCACACAAAATGCGGCGAAAAGAAGGCCAGAGAAAATGAGGAGCGAACGCGAGCGCAGTAAGGAGAACATAGCGGTACCCCAATGCAATTGCCTGGATTGTACCGCTGCGCGAGGGGACAGTGGCGAGTGTCCAGTGGACCGCCCGTTTGCTTGTCTACTTCACCGAATCCGACTGTGCAGCCAGCTGCCCGGGCATGCCCACGGCGGGCACCAGCATGTCCTCTTTGCGCATCACCAGCGAGGTGGCGTTGAGGCTGGCCAGTTCGAAGCCGTGGCCGTGCGTGATGGCGTCGGTCGGACAGGCCTCGACGCAGTATCCGCAGAAAATGCAGCGGTTGTAGTCGATGTTGTAGACCTTGGCGTAGCGCTCGCTCGAGGAGATACGCTTCTCTTCGGTGTTCTCGGCCGCTTCGATGAAGATGCAGTTCGACGGGCAAGCCGCGGCACAGAGGAAGCAGGCCACGCACTTTTCCAGGCCGTTTTCGTCCCTCTGCAGCACGTGGGCGCCGCGGAAGCGCTCCTGCAGAACGGCTCCGCGCGTGGGGCCTTTGCCGTCGGGATAGTTCTCCACCTCCGTCGGCTGGAAGATCTCCCGGAAGGTGATGCTCATGCCTTTGGCAATAGCGGCCGCGTTGCGCGTAATCGACATGTCTCTAGTATACGGATTCCACAGCGCGGTTAAGGTTGCGCTGAAGACGCCGCAGAAACGGGCGTAACCGGCGCGGCCAGGCTCTGCTTCAGAAAGTCCAGCACTTTGGGGATCGCATCCAGCGTGGAGGCGGCATTGCCTTCCGGCGTCCCGCCCAGGTCCATCAGGGTGCCGCTTGCCGGGTGGCGCATGGCGTTATGCCACGCGGGAATGATGGCCGGCATCCCCGCACGGTGACCGGCGTCAGGATAGATGAGCGTGACCACCGGATAACTGAAGTGCTCCTGGCGGAGGCGATCGGCGGCGGCGTGGACCATCTCGGACGATGGCCAGACACCATCGCTCTCGCCGCCGATCATCAGCATGGGACCGTGGGTGTGCTCGACGGCGATCCCGGCAGCGAGCGTGCGCGCGGGATCGCGGTTGAATCCGGGGGCGGCCCAGGCGAGCGGCTCGCCGTGCAGCGTCCAGGCAGCGCCGAAAGGACGGCCGCAGCACGACGGGTAGCGAACATTGGCGGGTACATAGGCTACGACGGCGTGGATGATCGGATACATGGAGCCAAGCTGGAGGGCCAGCTCGCCTCCACGCGACGTACCCAGCACCGCGATGCGGTTGGGATCGACGCCGGAACGCGATTTCAGCCAGCCGAGCGCTGCGCCGAAGTACTCCAGCGGAATGTCGCGGAGCTGATCGGGCAGGCCCTCGTAACGGAAATAGGCGAGCGCCAGCGCGGCGTATCCATGAGAGGCGAGCCAGGCGGCGCGAGTGGCGGAGAGTCCGCCTTCGGAGCCGCCGAGCACGAGGACCGCGGGGTGGAGCCCGTCGCCAGGCGGCACAAACAGCGTGCCGTGCAATTGCCCTTCGAGGCGCACCCGGCTGACTCCGTCGGCGAGAATCCTCTGCGTGAGATCGGCGTCGGCCACGGGCTTGCCGTTCTCGATCAGATGGAAATGGATGGCCTGCGCGGCGAGTTCGTGCGGCATGACATACATATGCGCATCGCGGGCGGGCGAGCGCATCGACCACACCAATCCCATCGCGGAGGCATCGCGGTAGGAGCCTTTCACGGGCGCCTGCGTGGCGAGATCAACGACGCCCTGCGCGTCGGCGGTGAAGTCAGCAGCGGAGTTCCACGGGTGATCGGCCCCGTCGATCAGATCGGCCGCAAGCGTGATCGTCGCGCCCGGCGCAAGGCCGGTGACGCGGACCGAAGGCACCTGATCGATGAGCACGGTGGAGGGATAGATCTCGATCTTCTGGGCAGCGATGGGCAGCGCAGCGGCTGCGCCAAGACAAACAGCGGGGATCGCACGGAATTTCACGGCGACTCCGGGGATGAACGATGGGCAGAGATAGTATGCCCTGCGGCGTGTGTAACAGTAAGGTCTGGCCCTGTCGAATCCTGCGCACGGCGTGATATGCTCGGGGCTATAAGGACGCTGTAATGCCGCGCACTCTTACTATTCCGAAGTACTCCAGCCGAAGCTGGAACGGCGTGCGCGCCCGGGCGATTGCCCCGCGACGTTTTCTGCGCGTCCTGCCCACCAGAACGCGACCGAGTCTCTTCGGCAGCGACTAAGCTGGCGGGCCCTCGTCGCGATCCCCTTTTGCATTCGTTATCTCTGACCAGCCTGCGACGCGGGATTCAAGCTCCTCAGCCAGAGATGCCCTCACCATGAGGGATTGAGCCAGCCCCATCCACCGGAAGGAGACAGACCATGACGGTATCGAAGGAAGTACTGCAGAAGCACGGCCCCAGGCTGGTGACGCCGCTGCCTGGCCCGAAGGCGAAGGCGATCGTCGATGCCGACGACCGGCTGCTCTCGCCCAGCTACACGCGCTCGTACCCGCTCGTGGCGAAGCGCGGGCGCGGTGTGCGCGTAGAAGACAGCGACGGCAACGAGTTTCTCGATTTTGCCGCGGGCATCGCCGTGTGCTCCACCGGGCATTGTCATCCCGAAGTGGTGAGCGCGATCCAGAAGCAGGCTGGCGAGCTCATCCACATGTCGGGCACCGACTTCTACTACGAGTCGCTGGTCACGCTCTCTGAGAAGCTGTCGGCGATTGCTCCCATGCCGGGGCCGCATCGCTTCTACTACGGCAACTCGGGCGCGGAAGCAGTCGAGTGCGCGCTCAAAGTCGCGCGTTACCACACCGGGCGGCAGAACATCATCGCGTTCCTGGGCGCTTTCCACGGGCGCACCATGGGAGCGCTGTCGCTCACGGCGTCGAAGCCGCAGCAGAAGCGGCGCTTCGCCCCGCTGGTGCCGGGCGTGACGCACGTGCGCTATCCGTACGCCTATCGCGGATACTCGGGCGGACCGCAGGCCGAGGAGGAATTCGGTCTCGGCTGCGCGCGCTACATCGAAGACAAGCTGTTCCACACGGTGTTGCCGCCGGAAGAAGTGGCTGCGATCTTCGTGGAGCCGATCCAGGGCGAGGGCGGCTATGTGCCGGCGCCCGCGAATTTCATGCGCGAGCTGCGGCGCATCTGCGACAAGTACGGCATTCTGCTGGTCGCCGATGAGGTGCAGTCCGGCGCAGGACGCACGGGCAAGTGGTGGGCCATTGAGCACACCGGCGTGCAGCCCGATATCGTCTGCATGGCCAAAGGCATCGCCAGCGGCATGCCGCTGGGCGTGTGCATGACTAAAGCCCACATCATGGACTGGAAGCCGGGCTCGCACGCGTCGACCTTCGGCGGCAATCCCGTCTGCATTGCTGCGGCGCTCGCCACGCTCGATGTGCTCGAGCGCGAGGGCCGCGCCAATGCCGCGACGCAGGGCGAAGCCATGCTCTCGCATCTGCGCGGATGGGTGAAAAAGCACCCGTCGGTGGGAGATGTTCGCGGACGCGGGCTCATGATCGGCGTGGAGATCGTAAAGGATCAGGAGACGCGCGAGTCGGCTCCGGCCATGCGCGATCGCATCGTCGATCTGGCGTTCGAGCGCGGATTGCTGATCCTCGGCTGCGGCGAGAACTCGATCCGCCTGGCTCCCCCGCTCATCGTCAACGAAAATGAGTGCGCAGTTGCGCTCGATATCCTGGAAGACTGCGTTACCACCGTCGAAGAAGAGATGGCGGGCGCGACGGTCGCAACGGCCAGGTAACCAGGTTGCAGGTTCCAGAAGTCCGGGTCAGCCTCGCTGGCCCGGGCCGCGCCGTTGCAGCTTTCCCAGCAAAACGCCAACTGCGAGGAAAAGCGCGGAAATGCCCGCCTCGCCGAGACCGGAGCGCAGGTCGCCGCGGTGCATGGAGATGGCGGCATCGAGAAACCAGACCGCTGCGCCGACATACCAGATCCAGTTGAAGTTCCGGGTCACTGTTTCGGTGGGATGCGCCCGGCGAGGGGGACGCAGATTCCCTGCGTCCATAGTAAGCCAGCCGAGGCAGGCGTCCAGTCTGCCGCGTTTCCCGCCCCTTGATCCCTGTGCTATTCTCCCTGTTTCCGCGGGTGCGCCGAGCAGGCGCGCCCGAAACAGGGGCTAACCCCAATGCCGGACAAGCCTCCGGCACGCAAGCGCTGCGCGCCGGAAGACATTCCGTCTCGACTCAGACGCCCACCACGACGCCCACGCGAAAATCCTGCGCCCGGCGCCCGCCGGATTCTCGCTGTGCCTGCCGTCACAGGCGGCTTCCCCGCCCCTGATGTCTACTTCTCTGTTTCCCGAATCACGCTGTCTGCATCCCCTTCTTTTTCGCTCGGGCGGCAGCAGAGCACCTCCACCCAAAACCAACGACAAGGAGCTGTTGTATGAAGAGCTACCCAGGAAGTGAGATCCGCAACGTGGCTGTAGTGGGGCATGCGCACAGCGGAAAGACCACACTCGTCGCCGCTCTGCTGCATGCCGCTAACATGACTCCCAAACAGGGCCGCGTGGAAGACGGAAGCGCGGCGACCGCCTACGACGAAGAAGACGTGGCCCGCGGCACCACGATGCAGAATGCCGTCGCCTTCGCCGAGTGGAACGGCGTGAAGGTGAACTTTATCGATACGCCCGGCTTTCATATGTTCGTGCACGAGGCGCGCTGCGCCATGCTGCCGGCCGAGAGCGCGCTGGTGACGGTGCACGCCGTGTCCGGCGTGGAAGCGATGACCGAGCGGGTTTGGAAATACGCCGAGGAAGCGAACCTGCCCCGCGCGATCGTGATCAACCAGATGGATCACCCCCGCGCCGCGCAGACCGCCGAGCAAACGCTGACCGCGGTGAGCGATCGCTTCGGGCGCCAGTGCATCCCGGTGCAGTTGCCGATTACCGGCGACAAAGGATTTGAAGGCGTCGTCGATCTCGTCACCATGGAGGCGTTTTTCTATACGCCCGGCGGCGACGGCCACGGCAAAATTGGCGAGGTTCCTCCTGCCCTGAAAGAGCCTGCGCAGCGCGCGCACGAGACGCTGGTGGAACTGGTGGCGGAAGGCAAAGACGAGTTGCTGGAGGAGTTCTTCCGCGAGGGCACGATTCCTGAGCAGCATCTGATCACCGCGCTGCACGAAGCCATCCGCGAGGACCGCATCTTCCCGGTGCTCTACGCCAGCGGCCTGGGCAACGTGGCCACCGATCACCTGCTCGACTTTCTGAAGGTCTACGCTCCGGCTCCCACGGAACGCGAACCCATCGCCGCGCGAGCCGCGCTGGAAGCTGTGGCGGCCACAGCAAATGGCGAAGCGCAGGCGGGCGACGGCGCACCGGAAATCGTGATGCGCAAAGTGAATGACGCCGAGCCTCTGTCGCTCTACGTCTTCAAGACGATGTCCGACCCGTTCGCCGGCCGCATCACCTTCTTCAAGGTCTTCTCAGGCTGCCTCAAAAACGACGGCACCGCGCAGAACTATGCGCGGCGCACGCCGGAGAAGTTCGCGCACCTCTCGATCATGCAGGGCAAAACCGCAGTGCCGGTGACGGAGCTGCATGCCGGTGACATCGGCGCAGTCGCCAAGTTGAAAGAAACTCTTACCGGCGACACCGTGGGCGACAAGAGCCACGAAGTCTACTTCGAACCGGTGGGCCTGCCGGAACCGGCGATGACGTGGGCCATCGAGCCGAAGTCGCGCGCCGACGAAGACAAGCTCGCGCCCGCCGTGCACAAGCTGATGGAAGAAGATCTGATGGTGCGCTTCTTCCGCGACGGGCAAACGAACGAGTTCCTGATTGCCGCAGCGGGGCAGCCGCATATCGAATCGCTGGTCAGCAAGCTGCGTAAGCGCTACCACACCGAAGTGACGCTGAAGGCCCCGCGCGTGCCGTATCGCGAGACCATTCGCGGCCGCGCAGATGCCCAGGGACGCCACAAGAAGCAGACCGGCGGTCACGGCCAGTACGGCGACTGCAAAATCAAAATGGAGCCCATGCCGCGCGGGGGCGGATTCGTCTTCGAGAACGACGTCTTCGGCGGCGCGATCCCGCGCAATTTTATCCCCGCGGTCGAGAAAGGTATTCAGGAATCGGCGGCGCGTGGGTATCTGGCCGGCTATCCCGTAGTCGACTTCAAAGCGACGGTGTACGACGGCAGCTATCACGACGTCGATTCGAACGAGCTGTCGTTCAAGATGGCGGGCCGCATCGCCTTCCGCAAGTGCATGGAGCAGGCCAAGCCGGCGCTGCTGGAGCCGATCATGAGCGTCGAGATCGAGGCTCCGCAGGAGTTCGCCGGCGCGCTGATGGGCGACCTGAACCAGCGGCGCGGGCGGGTGCAGGGCATGGACGGCCACGGATCGCAAACGCTGATCCGCGCTGAAGTGCCGATGGCCGAGATGCTGACCTACGGGCAAACGCTCACGGCGATGACCCAGGGACGCGGCAGCTTCCACATGGAAATGAATCACTACGACGTGGTGCCGGCGCCGATCGCGGAGAAGATCATCGCGAACGCGAAGAAGCCCGTGGACGACGAAGAGGAATAGGCGCCGCGGATCGCCTTCGGCGTTTGAACCGAAAGCTCTCTTCCCATCTGAAGCAAAGGAAAAGGCCCGCCGCTATGGCGGGCCTCTTTTTCTGAGCCTGCGAGCCAGTTATCCGGCGATGGCGGCGTAACCGGCGCCTACCAGGACCAGCACAATCCACCATCCCCAGACTGCGCCGGCAGCTTTGCCCCGGGAGACCTTGCCGATGATGGAGCAGCCAATGGTAAGGAGCACGAGAGTCCAGATGGTGAAGATGTCGATGGACGTGGCCAGCGAGATGATCCCCTTCGACATATCGGTGGGCAGGTAGTAGCCGAGGTTCGTGCCGACGGGATTCTTGATGTTGAATGAGTCGGGATCGGCCCCTGCGTAAAGCGTGACAACGACCAGCAGCCATTTAATGGCCATGGGCAGCGAAGCGTAGTACCAGACCGCGAAGAGCTGACCGAACTTCGCCCGAGCGCCAAAACCGAAATTCAGCGTCGCCAGCAGAACCGCGGCAATCACGACCGTCACAATCAAGCCGATGAAAGGCGCAGCGAAGGAGCCGATGCGCATGGTCGCAATCGTGAACTTGCGGATGCTCTCCTGCCGATCCGGGGGGGCCTGCTCAAGCCTCTGCTGCTGGGCCACGGAGGCTTGCCGCATGACGTTTTCGTAGACCTTATCCCACCCGACTTTCTGCTGGATGGCGAGGCCGACGACCACAGAAAGCACGACGGCGATCAGCCACGGAAACCACCAGCTCGAACTGCGGAGGATGTCGGTAAAAGTTTTGGATGGAGCGATGAACGTATCCACGACACGCTGTCCCTGGCTGAGGGGAGCGACGGATGATTCAGGCTGTGCGATGGCATCGGTCATAGGCGGGCCTCCGGGTTACAGGGAATCTCTGCGGAAGGTATCAGGATTGGCGGAATTGTACTCCCGCACCTTCGCCGGAAGAATGAAATTCCGCAGGTTTGGGAGGCGGTGGCATCGCCGGCGCGCTTGGCGGCGTGAGCAAGCCGCGGGCCGTCGCGGGCCCCTGATGTGCAAAAGAGGAACCAGGGTTGCTACTTTTATCCCGGAACCGGGTCAGTTAGCCTGAAAGGGCTCTCGGTTCTTCGCGATCCCCCGCTATGGGAAAATGTGTCTCTTTCGGTGTGCTGGCGCTGGCCGCTGGTTTGGCTCTGCCCGGATTTGCCTCCACGGCGCGCCCTGTCGCGCATCTTCACCATGCGCATCATCGCCGGACCACGGCCCATCACTCCAGTCTCACGGCGCACCACTCCGCTCCGGCTCATATCGCCATGCATAGTCGCAGGCTTGCGAGGGTTCACGCGTCCCCGGCTTCTCACTCCGCGGCTGTCGCGCAGGGAGCTTCTCCCGCGCCGGCCACTCTGACGACCGCCGAGCCCGACCGCCATACCGCGATTGACACCGTAGCTCGCATCCACTGGATGCCTCCGCTGCGCGGTTCGCGCGAGTCACTCCTGCGGCAAAATGAGAAGGACACCGCGGAAGGCCTGGTCCGCATCCAGGACGACGCGCAACTGAACGCGATGCGCGCTGATCGCGAACTGGTATTGCTGCCGGCGAGCGCTGCCCTGCTCGTCAATCCCGGGCTGCCCTACAACCGGCGCTATTGCCGTCCGTGGACTGCGCGCTTCCTGAGCGATCTGGCCCGGGTGCATTACGCGCGCTTTCACCGCGCCCTTCAGGTGAATTCGGCCGTGAGGACAGTGGACTTCCAGCGGTCGCTGCTGCTGGTCAACGGCAACGCCGCTGCTGCTGATGGAGATCTGGCTTCTCCGCACCTCACCGGCGCCGCTGTCGACATTGGCAAAAAGGGCTTGTCGATGCAGGAGATTGCGTGGATGCGCGCATGGCTTTTACCTCTGCAGCAGGCCGGCAAGATCGACGTCGAAGAGGAGTTCTACCAGGCCTGTTTCCACATTACGGTTTACAACTCCTACGCCCCGTTTGTGGCGCCGAAGCCGCTTCCGCGGCGGCATGCGAACACGACCCTCCTGGCGGCGCGGGTGCGGTAGTTTCCTACTGCCGCTCAGCCTTCAGATCGATGCCCAGCTGCTGGCACTTCTTGTAAAAATGGCTGCGCTCCAGGCCGAGCGCCTTCGCCGTGTTCGTGATGTGCCCCTGGTAGCGTTCCAGTTCAGCCAGCAGCGTCGCGCGTTCAAAAGCGGCGACGCGCCCCGCCAGAACTCCCGTAGCCGTCCCCGAAGCCGCGTCACTCGAAAGAACGGGTGCAGGCGGCGCCGGGTACGCCAGCTCGACGGTTGCGCGATCGACGACCGCGTCGGCCGCGGCGGGCGCGAGCAGCAGCAGCCGCTCGACAGCGTTCCGCAA
This sequence comes from Acidobacteriaceae bacterium, assembly GCA_035503555.1. GTDB lineage: Bacteria > Acidobacteriota > Terriglobia > Terriglobales > Acidobacteriaceae > Palsa-343. The sequence goes on from DATJTG010000005.1 coordinate 13,264, forward strand.
CTCGCGAATATTGCCTGGCCATGGATACTGACACAACGCCTCCACGGCATCCGGAGCAAACGGCACCGGCTTCCAGCCATTCTGCGCGCAGACCTGCCGCGCGAAGTAGCCGACCAGCGCCGGAATATCTTCGCGGCGCTCGCGCAGCGGCGGCATGGTGATGGGAAAAACCACGACACGGTGGAAGAGATCGCGCCGAAAAGCACCGGACTCAACCATGGCCTGGAGGTTGCGATGCGTCGCCACAACTACGCGGACATCGACCGCGACGGGCTTGTCTCCGCCCACGCGCTCGACCTCCGATTCTTCCAGCACGCGCAGCAGCCGTGTTTGCAGCGCCAGCGGCATGTCGCCAATTTCGTCGAGGAACAGCGTGCCGTGATGCGCCTGCTCAAATTTGCCGATATGCCTCTGGGCCGCTCCCGTGAACGACCCCTTCTCGTGGCCAAACAGCTCCGACTCGATCAGTTCAGCGGGAATGGCCGCGCAATTGAGCGTGACGAACGGACCGGAGGCGCGCGGGCTCTTGTCGTGCAGCGTGCGCGCGGCCAGCTCCTTCCCGGTTCCAGTCTCGCCATAGACGCAAACGCGCGCTTCGCTGGCCGCGACGCGATCCAGCTGCGCCATCACGCGGCGCATGGCTTCGCCTGTCCATACAATCTCGTGCTTGCCAACGCGCCGGCGCAGGTCGCTGTTCTCTGTCTCGAGGCGTTTGAGGCGCAGAGCGTTGTCCACGGTCAGCAAAAGCTTGTCTGTGGAGATCGGCTTCTCAAGAAAATCCAGCGCACCCAGGCGCGTGGCGCGAACCGCCATCTCGATGTGCGCCTGACCCGACATCATGACGACCGGCGCCGCCACGCCAGCCGTTTTCAGATCCTCCAGCAGCGAGAGCCCATCGCGTCCCGGCATAACCACATCGGAAAGGATGAGATCGAAGGGACGCATTTTCGCCAGTTCGAGAGCGCGCGCGGCGTTGTCGCAAACGGTCGCTTCGTGGCCGGCAAGGCGAAACGCGCGGGAGAGCGAAGCGAGCGTGTTCGCTTCGTCGTCCACGATGAGAATGTCGGCGGGGCTCATACTGTGCTCTCCGGAGCGAGCATCAGGTTGGCAAGCGGCAGCACCACAACAAAGCGTGCGCCGCCTTGATCCGGACGCTCGACGAAGATACGCCCGCGATGATCGGTAATCACCGACTGCACAATGGCAAGGCCGAGCCCGGTGCCGTGCTGCCGCGTGGTGTAGTACGGCGTAAAGAGGCGCGAGGCCTCCTCGTCTGTGAGACCAGGCCCGCTGTCGGCGACAGCGATGCGCGCCGTATCCGCCGAGCGCGCTGCGGAGATGGTGAGCGTTCCCCCACCGGGCATTGCATCCATGGCGTTGAGCACAAGATTCGAGAGCGCGCGATGCAGCAGTTCGGGATCGGCGAGCACGATGAGTTGATCGGGCGTAATCGCAGTGCCGACGTCGATTTTCTTTTGTTCCAGCGCGGGCCCGTAGAGCGCAAGCACGCGGTATACCGCCGCGCGCGCATCCATGCGTTCCAGCTTCGGATCCGGCATCTTCGAGAAGTCGCTGAAGCGGCCGACGATCGCGCGCAGGTTCGCGATCTCCGCCTGCAGCGTTGCGGCACTCTCATTGAAGATCTCATCGAACTGAATGCGCGGCAGCTTGCGCGCGCGCAGCATGTTGTCGACCGTTATCTGTAACGGGAACAGCGGATTCTTCAGCTCATGCGCGAGCCGGCGAGCCAGTTCGCGCCACGCCGCGACCCGTTCGCTCTGGACAAGGCGATCGCGCTGGGTCGTCAACTGATTGGTCATGTGATTGAAGCTGCGCGCCAGCACACCAACCTCATCGCGAGCGATGATATCAACGCGGGCGCTCCAGTCTCCCGCGGCCACCTGCTGAGCGGCACGCGCCAATTGTTCAATCGGCGCCGAGATGCGCGCGGCAATCCACAGGCTCGCGGCGACGGCAAACAGAATCCCGATGCCCGCAACGCCGAAGGCGATGGCCCGAATGTGATTCTGCACCTCAACCATTCCACGGCGCGAGTGGGCGATAACCAGAACCGCGAGCACCTTACCTTCCGTGCTTTTCAGTGGAATCGCCGTCGCGTAAACGGAGTCTTCGCGGCGCCGCGTGAGGTAGACGATGCCCGGGACGTTCAAACCGGTAGAGCGGGCGCGGTCCACCAGGGGCCCAAACTGCGCGGTTCCGGCGGGCAGAGGGGCAAGAGACGTGAAGTTGTCGGGGTCAAACGATGCGGTGAGATCGCGATAGAGAAAGATCTGCGTCCCTGGATACCCGGCGAACTCGCGCAAAAAGTCGCCGCTGATCTGATTGCCGCCTACCAGGTACAGCGGCGGGTTGGACCCCGCGACCGCACGCACAGCGAAGAACCCGATCTGTGAAGAGCCATCGGGCATATCCTCATTCTTGAGGAATGCCGGCTTGCCGGCCGCCGCAACGGCCGGCTCCTTGTACCCAAATCGTGCCGGCCATTGCGCTGACGAGATGATGTTGCCATCGTGCGACACGATCTCGAGATCGTCCAGGTGATAGGCCTGCGCCAGGGGCGTGGCGTACGTGAGATAAGGAGCGGTGTCCCCGCCGTTGCTGAACTCGAAGGCCATGCGCCGCAGGTCTTCGCTCAGCGCCATGCGATCGAGAATTGCGGAGGTGTCGGCGGCGCGCTGATCGAACTCGCGCTGGAACTGCGTGACCAGGGCGTTGGTTTGATCCCGGTCGAGCCCCGCGAAAACGCTGCGCACGCGAATGGAGACAGTCCAGGCAACGGCAGTGACCACACCGACTACGGTGAGCGAAAGCATCAGCAGCAGTTTTTGCCGGAGGGTCAAGGTGCGCTCTCCAGCGATGCACCGGCGAAGAGGGGGATGCCATCGGGCGAAAGGCGCAGATCGCGTACGCGCTCGCCAACCGCCCAGGCCCGCGGCAGCCAGAGCAGCGGGACGACAGTAGCGGTCGCCAGAGCGTTGCGCTCCGATTGATAGAGCGAAGCAGGATCTGTGCCGGTCACGGTACTATTCTGCCCGAACCGCTCAAGAAGTTCGTCGAGAACCGCACGGGGACTCGCTTCTTCCAGATGCTCGCAGCGCAGGGTGAGCGGCGCGGGAGAGTGCGAGCCCGGCGCAACTTGCGTTGTGAAACCGGCCTCGTGCAGATTGAGCGCGAGCCGCTCGGCCGCGAGCTGGATCGTCGCGCCGGTATTCGGCACAGCCAGCGTCAGCGGCGGAAGGTTCGCTCCGCCTCGCAAAGTACGCGCACGCTCCAGATCGCGATCCGCAGGAAACAAAAATGAGTAACCGCTCACCGCCTGCGGAAGCAGGCTGGCTGTCACTTCTCCCTGCTTCTGAAAAATGACGTTGCAGAGTGCCGCGCGGTCGACCGCGGCTGCTATCGACTGCCGCACTTCGAGCGCGGCGAGCGGCCCCTGCGGCATCATCGTCAGCGCGAGCAAATCGACCGGCTGCGACGTAAGAAGCGTGAGGTGCTGGTCCTGGGCCTGGCGCAGGAGCTCCGGAGGAACCTCGACCACATCCGCGCGTCCTACGCTGAGATCGAGCCACTGGTCGCGGATGTTCCGGTGCGGAAGGATCTGGAGCGAATCGAGAAACGGCCTTCCCTGCCAGCAATCGTCGTTGGCGACAAGCGTAAGCGCGCCATTCGCAAAGCCCGTTACGCGGAACGGCCCCGTGCCATCGACAGCTCCGCCCGGATCCTGCCGCGCAATGGCAAACTCGGTTTGCGCGAGGAGCTCCGGGAAATCCGGCAACGCGGCGTCCGTGACGAAGACAACGGACGAACCGGCTGCGCGAACGGCTGTCCACGGGCACGGCGTCACGCCGGGCAGCGAGCAGGTCTGCTCGAGCGACGCGACAACCGCGTCGGCGGTGAGCGGCGTTCCCGAGTGGAAGTGGACGGCGGGACGCAGCACAAATTCCCATCGATGATCGGCGTTTTGGGATTCCCATCGCACAGCCAGCGCGGGCTGCGCCGCGCCCGATGGGCCGATCGTCGTGAGCGTGTCAAGGACCAGTCGGCGCGCAAGACCATCGGGAATCTGCCACGGATCGGCCTGCGTCTCGACGCGCAGGGTTCCGCCGTAGTGCGGGCGGGTGCGCGCGAGAGCGGGAAGGGCGAGCGCGAGCAGGAGCGCGAAGCTAATTGCAGAGCGCCGCAACATGGGAAGCCTCATAACGAAGCGGCGCGTCGCGCCGGACAATGATGGTGGCCGTAGTTCCGTCAGAAGCGGGACTGATGGCAGTCACCGCGCCGTCGATCGACAAAGGCGCGCTCACCGCGATCGCTTCGCGCCCGGAAACTTCAAAAGCGCGCAACGTATCGCTGGAAGCAGCCGCGCCGGAGCCCGACGCCACGACCAGCGCGCCGGAGCCACAACCGGAGCGGATCACCGTGAAGTCGCTGCCCCAGTCTCCGGCGCCGGTCACCGGCTTCATTACGCCGTTCTCGATGAGCATCACGCCGCCGCCGACTGGATTCAGCAGCACGGCCGAACCGGTCATGCGCGGCAAATCGGCCGCCGTGAAGAACGGCCCCAGGTCCATCCCCACCCCAGGCGCGAGGACGCCGGTAAAGAAGTCGCGCATGGCGTTGTAGAACGCTTTTTGCGCCGAGGTGATCGGCCAGGGATCGTCGCTGTCTGCGCAGGTGACGGCCATCTGCCCGCCTGTATTCGATCCCGAGCAGAGCACTCCGGGAAGGTACGCGTCGAAGACGTGATCCTGCGCGGCGAAGATGCGACCGCGAAGATCGCGCGGGAAGGGCCGCGAGTGCGTGATGGGAAAGATCTGCGCCTCGCTCACGCCGGCACCCTCGCTTCCGCTGCGAGCGGCCATCGCTGAGGGATAGACGAGGATCTGTTCCGGCTCCAGCACGATAAGACGATCCCCAAGAACCGTCGCGTCGAGAATCGGATCAGGCTCGGTGACCAGCAGAGTGAGGCGCAGGGTGACGAGAGACGACGCCGCGGACGGTGCAGTCTCATCGAGAAGGACGGGCACCATCGCTACGCGCGACTCCGTTCCTTCGATGACCTCGCCGACCCACAGTCCCCCCTGCGCACTCTGCGAGAGCGTGACGCGAATCGTGGTGGCGCTCTCGCTCGAGCCGGCCTTCACGCCGTAGCTGCGGAGGTCGCGCTCGAGCAGCAGGCGGATTTCCTGGATTTCACTATTGGCGAGCGATGAATTGTTGCGGATGACGAGCCGCGCAGGACCGGGGCCTGCGAGCGCAGCCATCTGACGCGCCAGATCGGCCGCGGGCTGATCCCATGGGCCAGGGCGCTCCTGAGACGGCAGGGACTGCGGCAGCAGCGAAAAGAGCAGCGCTGCAACAAAAACGAGCCGTGGCCTTGAGATCATTCGCTGGGGCGGATTATATCGTGCGTGCATCGGCGTGACTCTTCCCGCAAAGTTGCAGTTCCCTGCCCTGGTCGCCAAATCTGGCGGCCGGAGCAATTCGAGCGGAGCGCTCGCTCCTGAGCCGATGCTTTACCAGCCGAGCGAGCGCCCCATTTCCGCTATCGGTGCGCGGATTCACCCTGGTTTGCCGGAGCCGGCGTGGTTGCTGGGGCATCGTCGCCTTCCATCTGCTGCTGCATCTGCTGCTTCAGCTCAGGACTGGCGTCGAGGCCGCGGAAGACATCGTTGGCGAAGAAGAATTTGCCGTCGGATGGAACCATAACCATCTGGATCTTGTCCGACAGGCGCTCGGCGATGATCTTGTTGATGAGCAGCGGCGACTGGTTCAGCAGTTTCGCTTCGCTGGTCATCCGCTCGGCGTCAGCCGCCGCCGTCACGCGAATGCGCTGGGCTTCGGCATCGGCGAGCATCTCGCGGCGCTGCACCTCGGCTTTGCTGTCGATCACCTTCGCCTGGGCCTCGGCATCGGCATTCTCAAGCGTCGCCTCCTTGCGCGCCTCAGCCTCCAGCTTCGACTGCTCAATTTGTTTCTGTTTCAGCGGCAGCGTGTACTGCATGGCGTCGGCCTCGCCCTTCGCTTCCACCACCTTGGATTTCGCGTCGCCCTCAGCCTCCTTCACCTTCTGCGCCGCGTCAGCTTCGGCCTGCAGCTCGGCAATGCGAACCTGCTTCTGCTGAATATCGGTCTGCACGCTGAGCTGATCGTCCTGCTGCTCCTTCAGCAGCAGATCTTCAAGCCCCTGCGCGTACTGCGGCGGAAGCTGAATATTGCGAAGCATCACTTCCTCAACAAGGATGCCGTCGGCTCCCAGCTTCTTCGTAATGACAGCCGCGGCCTGCTGGCGCACCGCCTCGCGGTCGGAGCTGAAGATTTCGCGCACGGTATACGCCGGCGCCAGATCCCGCCACGCGCTTGCCACCACCGCAGGCACGATCTCCGAATCCACCGGCTGCGGCAGATGCGCCTGGATAAAGTCGAGACGCCGCGGATCGAGCCGATAGCGAACGGTGACGGCGAGTCCGATGTTCAGTCCCTCCTTCGACTGGACGTCCAGGTTCTGCCCTTCCCGCATACTCTTTTGGGCCGAAGGCGCGGTCGCTTCGACGGCAGTCGTTCCCGCCGTAAACAGCTTGTCGCGCAGATCGAACAGCTGCACGCTGTCGACGAGCGGCGCGACGAAATGCGCGCCGGCATAGAGCGTGCCGGGCAGCGTTCCGCGCATCTGGCTCACGCGCACGCCGCCCATGCCGGCCGGGATGACGACAATGCCCGAGGCAATGAGCAGCGGAACGCAGCCAGCCAGCGCCAGCACGGCTGCGGTGCGCCAGCGGACGGGTTCCGGTTCCGGTGCGGCGGCTTCGGAGCCAGGCAAGCCCTCCGGCCAGTCATCAGCGAAGCTGGGCTTTGCTCCGGATGCGAGCCGGCGGCGTTCTTCGACAAGCTTCCAGAGGTCGTACAGCGTGATGGCGAATGCGGCAGTCAGCATCAGGACTCCCGCGACAATGAGCAGGTACTTCAGCGCAAGCATGGTCGTTCTCCTTACTTCCGTTCGGTCCGCTCCGGAATGTTCCGCGGTGCGGCTTTCGGAGCGAAGAAAAGCCGGACCAGACCTCCGAAAATCAGTTCCTCAAGCAGGAGCCCGCACGAAACGCTCAGCACCAGGGCTCCAACGACACTCAGAGATTCCGCGAAGAGTTCCATGGAGATGATCCTTTCTCGCGCTCACTGGCCAACCGGAATCGCGGCAGCGACGACGGCAGGCGCGGCGGCAGACTGCACAACGGCAGTGATCGCCGGTGCGCTCTGCGGATCGGCCTGGGCGAGCACGGCGGGCGCAGCAGCGGGAGCAACCGGATTCGCCGGAGCACCGAAGAGGGCGATGGTCTCGTCATTGCGCGCGCCAACGATCTCGACCGTGTCGCCGGTCCGAACTTCCGCGAAAAGCTGCTCGAGATCGGGCCTCGCCATGCGGATGCATCCGTGCGACGCAGCCTTGCCGATCGACCTCGGCGCGTTCGTGCCGTGGATGCCGTAGCCGGCTTTGCTCAGGCCCATCCACCGGTCGCCGACGGGATTGTTCGGCCCCGGAGGAATGACTCTGCCCCCGTGATAGTAGGTCGGGTTCTCGACGCGCTTCACGATCGTGAAGGTTCCGGTGGGACTTGGGGTCGAGTCTTTGCCGACCGCAACCTTGTAGATCTGCTTCACCTGGCCGTCTTCGAGGAGCGCGAGGCGCCGATCTTCGAGGCTCACGACAATGCGCCGTGTGGAAACGACAGGCGCGGGCCCGGCAGCGGCGACTCTCGCATGAATGGCCGCTTTGGGATGCGCGGGCGCCAGAGGAGCAGGCGGAGGCACCGGCCTTCTCATCACGCGTCCGGCGATCGCCGCGGACGGTTTGTGCATCCGGACTATGGGCCGGACAGGACGCCACGAGAGAACCGCCAGCAGAATGATTGCAGAGAGAATCAGGAAACCGTGGAAGAGGATTTTCTGCGTATGCATCGTGCACCTCGTTCGCTACGCCGCGAGAGTGTGCACGGAGAAGGCCAGTCTCTATATGTTCAAAACAAGAGGGTTAGGCGTAGAATGTGGGTGCCGCGCGCGTGGGTGGGGAAACACACCGTGTCACGGCTGACACGGGGACTGGCGATCCAGGCAAACGCGCGCTCCGCGCGCAAAAGCCGGGTGCCCCACCACTGTCCGGCGCTGGCAGATGCGGGGTTTCGCCGCACTCGCAGCGTGCGCGATCGAATCTTGCGTGAAGCGTGGCATTCGTTACGGCGCTTACGACGGCCTCATGTATCCCTCGTGCGCCATGCGCTTGCCCATCGGCCTGTAGCCGGCGGCGTCTTCGGGCTGCCAGGTGGCGAGTCCATCGACGTAGCGGTTGTACATGCAGAAGGCCGCGGCGATCAGCACCGTATCGTGAATCTCCACGTCCGTTGCGCCCTCGGCGCGCGCCGTTGCCACGTCCGCCGCCGTCACCTGCTTGCCGCCGACCTGCACCTTGCCCGCGATCCGCAGCAGCGCCTTCAGCTTCGGCGTGATCGCCGCCGCGTCGAGATCGGCCTTGACCGCATCGCTGAGTGCGTAGTGCTGGTCTTCTCCGCCCAGATGCTCCGCCGCGGCCGCCGAATGCGAAAGCTGGCAGAATCGGCACTCGTTGCGGTTCGACACGAACGCGGCAATCGTCTCGCGGTCGGCGCTTGAGAGCGAGCTCGGCCCGCGCAGCAGAACCTCAGCCAGCTCGCGCATGGGCCTGGCGGTTTCCGGACGAAAAGCAAAGGCGCTCACGATGCCGGGGACGCCTTGTTCGAGTGCGATGTGAGGCATGAAATGACTCCTTATGAACTCTGTGGGCCAAAGACTGGCTCTGGCGAGGGAGACGAGTGTTCTCCTGCATGCGCATCGAACGCGGTGAAGCGATACGCGGGTAGCGCGAACATCGCAAACGCCGCGAGTCCGGTCACTGCGCAGAAGATGTTGAAGGTCCCGGTATACGAACCCGTGGTGTCGTAGACGTGGCCGAGGATCAGCGGCGCAACCGCTCCCGTGACGGCATACGCGCTGTAGACCAGCCCGTAGAGCGTTGAAAACGACCGCAGCCCAAAGTAGCGGCGCAGCATGTACGGAATCAGATCCAGCTCGCAGCCGCCGCCCAGCCCGGCCAGAAACGCCGCCGGCCCCGCCGCCGCAAAGCTGTGCGCGTGCGCCATCAATACCATCCCGCATCCTGAGGCAAGGAGCGAGCCGATGGCGATCGCTGAGCCCTTCACATAGTCGAGCAGCCAGCCCAGCGTGAACCGTCCTGCGACGCTGGCGATCCCGAGCAGCGACGCGCTGTAGGCGATCTCGCGCGGATGCAATCCGTGATCGCTCAGCATCGGCGCCAGATGCGCGAGGGCGCCGTTTTCGGTGAGCGACAGCGCGCAGACGCCGAGCGCCAGCAGCCAGAAGCTCAATGTCCCGATGGCCTGAGGCCAGCGCAAACCGGCGATCGTCTCCCCAGCCGCAGATTCGTCCGCGGTCCGCGCGCGAGCCGCCGCAGGCGACGACCGCGCAAACGCCAGCGTGAGCGGCGTTCCGATGCAGAGCGGAAGGGCGGCAAGCGCCAGATACGTATGCCGCCATCCATACGCCCCGATCAGATGCTCCACGAGCGGCGGCACGAGGAACGATCCGAATCCGGACCCGGCGACCACGATCGACAGCGCCGCGCCCAGCTTGCGCTCGAACCATCCGGCGATAATCCGAGCGTAGCCGAGCTGGTAGGTCCCCGTGCCGGCGATCCCGATACAGACCGCGTTGATGTAGAGCTGCGGCAGATGCGGCGTGAGCTGCGACAGCGCGCCCAGCGAGAGGCCAAACGCCGCCATGAATCCCGCGATCAGCTTGCGCGGATCGAAACGGTCGAAGAGCTTGCCGATCAGCGGCGAGCAGATAGCGACGGAAATCGCGGCGAGTGCGAAAGCGCGCGCGATCTGTTCGCGGTTCCAGCCGAACTCGCGCTGCCACGGCTCGACCATGAAGCTGAAGCTGTAGATGAAAATCGTCGCGAAGCCCGTGAGCACGCCGATGTGGCACACAGCCGCGACGCGCCAACCGGGATAGCCGGGACGCGATTCAGCCAGGGGATCCTGCGCGTGAGCAGACGTCATCGAAAGCGCGCCGATTGGGGAACAAGTCGGGCCTGCTCAGTATGCCGTCGCGCCATAAGCCGCGGCAACGGCTGGGAGGTGGGTCTCCGCCTCCATCCCTGGGTGGAGGCGCGCCGCTGCGCGAAACGCGTACGATGACGCAGCGGACTCCTCTGGCTGCCGTCCGCAATCTTTCACAGGAGTGCGCTGCAATGGCATGGATTGAGCTGCCGATAGCTCCGGAACTGGGTCGCGAGTTCCCAGGAATCCTGGGACCGATGACGTTTCGCCCTGAGACGGCGAAGCCGATCAACGAACTGGTGAACGTGTTGCTCCGCGGCGAAAGCACGCTAAGCCCGGGCGGGCGCGAAATGATCGCCACCCACGTTTCGTGGCGGAACGACTGCTACTTCTGCCAGACGATCCACGGCGCGGTAGCCGCGGCACAGCTCGACCACAATGAAGCGCTCGTCAATAAAGTCAAGACCGACTGGCTCCACGCCGATATTTCACCAAAGCTCAAGGCGCTGCTCAACATTGCGGGCAAAGTGCAGCTGGGCGGCAGGAATGTCACCGCCGACGATGTTGCGGCCGCGCGCGCCGAGGGCGCAACAGACCTCGAGATTCACGACACAGTACTCATCGCCGCGGTCTTTTGCATGTGCAACCGCTACGTCGACGGGCTGAACACCTGGGCGCCGACCGATCCCAATATCTATCGCTCGCGCGCGGAGCGGATCAAAGAGCACGGCTATGTCGCCGTCACTCAGGCGTCCATCGAACAGATGAACTACACCGGCGCTCGCGACGAAACCTTGCAGGCAAAGTAGTCCGCCTCCGCACCAGGCCTCGATCGCCCGAGGCCTGATGCGCTACTCTCCCTGGTCTGCCTGCATCCTCACTGCACCCACATTCGGTACGCGTAGCCGTTGCGAATCACCACCACGCTGCGCGGCGGCGGAGCGTAATACGCCACCGGAGGCGGAGCATAGGCCACGGGCGGCGCCACATACGTCACCGGCGGCGCCATCGCCACCACCTGCGGAGCCGGCTGCTGGACCACCACCGTCGTCGGCGCAGCCTGTGCTACAGGAGCGGGCGCGGGAGCCGGCGGCGGCTCATACGCCGTGGGCTGGCGACGCAGCAAGCCCGATGGATCGCGCTGATACGGATTCGGCAGGTCGTCCGGAATGCCCATATCGTCCATCACCTTCAGCGTCAGGCGCGTTTCTTCTTTCAGCGTAGGGCGTGGACCGCGGCGCGGCAGGTTGATCAAATCGATAGGCCACAGCACCGGAATCATCCACGTCACCGTGTCGCGCACCGCGTGTCCTTTTCCGAGGATGCGCCCATAGCGATCGACGTTATAGCCGGGCACATCGACCACGCGCGCTTCCACGGGAATCACCGTGTTCGGCTCAATCACCATGTGATCGAAACGGAGTTCCATCCATCCCTTGCCGACAAAGTGGCCGGGATCTTTGTAGTCTTCGAAGCGGCCGACCAGATAGCTGTCGTAGGGCAAAATCGAGCGCCCGTAACGTTCCGCATGACCGACACGGCAAAGAATGGGATCGCCGACGGCGGTGGTTTTCGAGTTGATTTTCGGCTCGGCAACCGTGCAGGAAACCAGCGAGCCGGCTGGGATTATCTGCTCACCCGCGCAGCACGCAAGCGGCGCAGCAAGCAGAAGGCAGAAAAGAGCATGGGTGCTCTTCATAGACAGGCCTCCAGGGGAAAACGATTGAACGTGCCAACCCGGTGCCAGGACGTTAGTCGTGGAAAAAGTTGCAGTGAAAATGATTTATTTTTCGGGCGGTATCGGGACGGGCCGGAATCGGCGCACAGAACCGCGTGAGCGCCATCGGTGCGCCTGGCGGACGCGCGGAGCATCATCATGGCTGCCCGTAACGGGAGTGTCAAGAGAATAATGGGGTGCCCCGGCATGCGCGCAAACAGAAACGCCGCAGCTTTGGGCTGCGGCGTTTCCGGCGTTCTGAGAGAGGAACTCTTCTGCGTTAGACCAGCGCCGGCACGTTGATCTTGTCGTGCCAGGAGTGCGCGGCCTTGAGCGCCTGGTTGACGTTCTCGATGTTCTCCACGCCCTTCGTGTTGAGCCACTCCTCGAAGGCCTTCGCGCCCTGCTTGGCGTAGACGGCAATGCCGTCCTTCCAGGTGGCGCGCCCGCACAGGACGCCGTTGAACGACGCGCCCGATTCGGCAGCCAGTTCGAGGGTCTCGATGAAGACCGGGTTCGATACCCCAGCCGACAGATAGATGAACGGCTTGTGCGTCGACGACGCGGAGAGACGGAAGTGTTCCAAAGCCTCAGCGCGCGTATAGGCAGCTTCACCCTTGAAGGACTTCGTGCCGGCGACGTACTCCATCTGGATCGGCACTTCCACCTTCAGCACATCGACGCCGTAGCGCTCCTTGCCGAATTCTTCCATCGAACCGGTCACGATATCGGGTTTCCGCTTCGCGTACGCCAGGCTCTTCTCTTCCTCGCCATGCACGGCGTAGCCAACCGTCTCCAGGAAGAATGGGATGTCGTGGGCGCGGCACTCGTCGCCGATGCGCTCCACCCAGGCATGCTTGTGCTCGTTGATGGGGCTCTTCTCGTACGGCGTGTAGTAGAGCAGAATCTTGATGCAGTCCGCACCGGCTTCCTTCAGACGGCGAACGCTCCACAGATCGAGCAGGTCGGGCAGGCGACCCGGCAGAGCGGCGTCGTAGCCGGTCTTCTCATAGGCCAGCAACAGGCCCTTGCCGTTGCGGTGCTGAGCGGCAGGCAGGCCGAACTCCGGATCCAGCAGGATGGCCGACGCGTGCTTCGTCAGCACCTCGGTGACGAGGCTCTTGAACTCCTCCAGCGCCGACTCCGGCACTTCCGCAACTCCCTTTTCCTTCGCCAGCGATTTCCGCAGCGATCCGCGCTGATCCATGGCGGCCGCGGCAATCACGCCCCGCTTATCGGATACGGCCTTCAGCCCGGCCAGTTTGCCGGGGGTCAGATTCGAAGACATAATTCCTCTCCTGCTCGTGAAATAGGACGAATGCTCTCCACATTCATTTTATCGCGCAGAGAACAGAAGGCGATAGAGGCCGGAAGTAACGTAGCGTCCCCCCGGGCTTCGCTCGCCTTCCCAGCCCGGCCGGTGACCTAAGGCGTTCGCAAATGGACATAAGCGCGCCATTCGCAATTCCCGGGAACCACCCTCCGCGCCACTGCGTACCGGCCTCCATGGCCCACGACCTGCGCTTCGCCCTTCGCATGATCCGCGCCCATGGATGGTTCTCGGCTGCCGTCGTCATCACGCTCGCGCTCGGCATCGGCCTCAACACCATGGTCTTTACCATTGTGAACGCGGCGCTGCTCAAGCCTGTGCCTGTCCCCGGCGGAGCCCGCCTCGTCGCTGTCACCACCATGAACGCGCGTGGCGATGGCAACACACGTTTCTCGTACCCCGATCTTCTCGACGTGCGCGCGCAGGCGCACTCGCTCGATGCGCTCGAAGGCGCGTCCGATCTCGAAGGCGTCCTTGGCGAAGCCGGCACCCCGCCGCAGGCCTACCACATGGAGCGCACCACCACCGGCGTCTTCTCCATGCTCCACATCCACCCCATTCTTGGCCGCGACTTTCAGGCTTCCGATGCGCAGCCCGGCGCGGCACCCGTGCTCATCATCGGATACACCATCTGGAAAGAGCGCTACAACAGCGATCCCTCCGTCATCGGCCGGCAGGTGCGCATCAACGAAAAACCCGCGACCGTCATCGGCGTTATGCCCAGGGGCTTTGCTTTCCCCACTGTCGTCGATATGTGGATGCCCTTCGTCCCTGCAGCCGACGATCTCAAGCGCGACAATCGCGAACTGCAGGCTTTCGGACTCCTCAGGCCCGGGATCGCCAGGACCACAGCGCAAACGGAGCTCGACGCGATCGCTCGCCGCCAGGCAATGCAGTACCCTGACGCCGACAAGGACACCGGCATTCGTCTCCTGTCGTTCCACGAGCGCTACAACGGCGGCAATATCAGGATGGTCTTCCTCCTCATGCTGGCCTCGGTCGGCTTTGTGCTGCTCATCGCCTGTGCCAACGTCGCCAACATGATGCTGAGCCGCGCTCTGGGCCGCCAGCGCGAGATGAGCATCCGCGCCGCGCTCGGCGCCTCACGCTGGCGTGTCATTCGCCAGCTGCTCGTCGAATGCGTGCTGCTGAGCGTACTCGGCGGAGTCGCCGGCCTGGGCCTCGCCTTCTTTGGCGATCGCTGGTTCGATCTGGCCACGCAAAACGTCGGCCGTCCCTACTGGGTGCAGTTCACCATCGACTACTCCGTCTTCGGCTATTTCGCCGTGCTCTGTATCCTCAGCGGCCTTGTCTTCGGCCTTGCGCCCGCACTGCGTTCTTCGCGCCCCAACCTGAATGCCATGCTGCAGGAAGGCGGCCGCAGCGTCGGCCGTCAGCGCGGCGGATTCTTTACGGCGATCCTCGTTGTCTTCCAGTTCGCGCTCACGCTCGTGCTGCTCACCGGCGCCGGCGTTTTCGTCCACAGCCTGATCCGCAGCTTCAACTCCAACAAATCCGTTCCTGCCGATCAGCTCATGGTGGCGCGTCTCGATTTTCCCAGTGATCGCTACAAGGATTCCGCCTCCATCCAGCGCTTTTTCGATCAGGTGCTTCCTCGCATCGACGTTATACCTGGTGTTTCTCACGCCGCGGTCGTCTCCAATCCTCCAGGCCTCGGAAGCGCCGACAGCAACATCGAACTCGAGCACCACCTCACCGACGAAGCGCATCGCCCGGCCATCTCCTTCGTTGTCTCCTCGCCCGGATACCTTGCCACCGTCGGCGTGCCCCTGCTGCTCGGCCGCGACTTTAACGAGACCGATGGAACCACGCATCACGCCGCTGCCATCCTCACCCTCGACGCAGCGCAGCATCTCTGGCCCGGCCAATCCGCCATCGGTAAGCGCTTCCGCTATTACGACGACAAGAACCAGCCCGGCGAATGGGTCACCGTCGTCGGCCTTTGCGCCAACGTCGTCCAGGATCTGAACAACAACTACCCGCGTCCCCTGCTCTTTCTGCCCTGGCGCCAGGAAGGCTGGAGCGGCATGACCCTCGTCGTCCATTCCACATCGAACCAGTTCCCTGCCGTGCGCTCCGCAGTGCAGAGCATCGATGCCGATCTGCCCCTCCGCGATACCTACATCCTCAACGCAGCGGTCGATCACCAGCTCTGGTATCTGCACCTCTTCAGCAAGATTTTCGCGGGATTTGCGCTGATCGCGCTCGTCATGGCCGCTGTCGGCATCTACGCCGTGCTCGCTCAGGCCACAGGCCGCCGCACGCAGGAGATTGGCGTCCGCATCGCTCTCGGCGCCAGCATGAGCAGCATCATGATGCTCGTCATGCGCCGCGGTTTTTGGCAGATCGGCGGCGGACTCGCGCTCGGGCTCGCCGCGGCCATTCCTGCCGCGCGCCTCATGGCCAGCTTGCCCATCGGCGTCTCGCCGACGGACCCGGTTGTGTTTTTGGCTGTCGCTTCAACCCTGGCAGTCGCGGGGCTCGTCGCCTGCTGGCTACCCGCGCGCCGCGCCGCACGTCTCGACCCCGTGGCGGCCATACGCTGCGAGTGACCGCCGCTCGCAGACCGCGGGCGAGGAATTGCAAGGTTCGGAGTCGGCGCGCCTAACCGGAGTGACTCCCCGTTATCGCACGGTCCTCAAACAGGCCCACCCAAGACGGATCGAGCCCCAGCCAGCGCTGCGCGCCAAACCAACTCGTCGGCAATTCGGCGATGTGCAGCAGTCCATGGCCGCGCGCGCAGATCATCTCCGTGCCATACCATCCCAGGAAGCTCCACGAAACCTGCCCCACGCGCGCCGGATGCGACAGTTTGCGCAGGCACACCGGGCAGCGGTCGCGCTGATCGCGCATGGCCCAGCGGAAGCCGAACAGCAGCGGGACGAAGGCCACCGCCATCTGCGCGCTCATCGCTGCACCGATATCGCGCGATCCCATTCCAAATGCCAGCGTGGATGACCACACCGCCACGATCACCGCGATCAGCACAAACTTGGCTGCCAGGAATCCATAACGCCGCGCCACGAGTCCCGCTCGATGCGCCTCCATCGCAATGGGATAGTCGCCCACCGACAACGCCGCGATCACCGGCAACGAGAACAATGCCAGAAGCAGACAGCAGCCCAACGCTTCCGCCGATCCCTCCTGGATCGCCGTCAGCGACTGGCAGGCGTAATGCAACTCCTCGCCGTAGGGCGCTTCCACCATGGAGCGCAACCCGTTGCGCGGCGCCGGAAATGCAGCCGGCAGGATGCGCGCCACCACAAATCCCCTTAACGTCGCCGGCAGTTGCTCGCTGTCCTGGGCGTCCTCGAGCAGGATCGCATCCACGTTGTCGGGCAGCCGCCAGTCTCCGTCGGGAAGAACACCCGCCAGCGTCGCCTGCTGGCCGCGCACATCCACCATCCCTCCCCGCAAGCCGCGATCGCTGCGGTACCAGCGCCTCCACGCAGCGTACGTCAGCAACAGACGCGCGCCCTTCGCATTCTCCACACCCGCCGCTCGCTTCAGGTTCAGCACATCCAGCAGGTTCGCGCTCGCCACCGCGACGGTCAGAGACGCTGCCGGCCGATGGTGGATCCGCAGCGTCGCGGCCTCCGGCGCATAGAACGCCAGCGACTGGTAGAGACCGGCAGTATCGCCGGTCCATTCCCGATACTCCGCGAGCCGAATGCTCGGCGTTGGCTTGCCGATCGCAGCAAAGCGTGAGATCAGAACCAGATTGTCCGCGTCGCGATACGGCATGGGTTCGAGCATCGGCCGGGAACCCGGCAGCGCCACGCATACCGCAATTCCCGCCGCCGCCATCGCGACCAGAAGCGCGATGCAGTTCGCCGCCGAACCCTTGACGAAGATTCGCTGCAGAGCCTCCCTGCGCTGTCCCCAGCCGATCAGGAATGCATCGCGCATCGCGCCGAGCGAGAATTCCAGCGCATCCACCGGCGTGTCGCCCTGCTCCGATTGCTGTACCTGCCACAGTTCCCCGACCCACTCCGCGGTCCACTCCTCGCGCTGCGCACGCGGGACCATCGCGCCGGCCAGCTTCACCACCAGTTCAGAAGATCGATCGAGCAGGCGGCGCTTCATACGCGCTCCATATCGCTTGCGGGCAGCATGCGTTCGAGCAGCGGATAGCGCTTATACGCCGCTTTCAGCGTCGCGCGTCCGGCCGGCGTCACCCGATAGTATTTGCGCGGCGGGCGCTGCTCCTCATCCGCAATCGATTGCTGCTCCCATTTCGAGGCAATCCAGCCGTCGCGCTCCAGGCGTCGCATCGCCGGATAGACGGTTCCGCTGGGAAGACCCGTAGTGGCCATGATGTCGAAGCCATAGATGTGCCCGGCGTGGATCGCCTGCAGGATCATCGCGGCGGTGTGGGAAAGCTTCGTCTCCGGCGGCACGGCTCGCACCCCGTATGTAGTATACGATTGACCCGCAATACAGCAGTATGCTACATAGGGTCAGGAGCAATATTTTCCGTGCTCGAGATTCAGCGCCTTTCCCGCAGCTATCGCGGCATTCCCGCGATCCGCGACCTCTCGTTCGCCGTCCGCCCCGGCGAAATCGTCGGATTCCTCGGCCCCAACGGCGCGGGCAAATCCACGACCGTGAAGATTATCACTGGCCTGCTGCGCCCCAACGACGGACGCGTACTCTTCGAGCGCCACGATATCTACGACGATCTCGTCGCCTGGCGCGCCATCCTCGGCTACATTCCCGAAGAAGCTCACTTGTACACCTGGATGTCGGCCATGGAGTACCTCCAGCTCGTCGGCCGCCTGCGCGGCATGAGCGAACGGCTCATCCGCCAGAAAGCCGAAGCTCTGCTCCATTTGCTCGGCCTCGAGTCCTGGCGCTTCTCGCCAATGTCGGTCTACTCGAAAGGCATGCGCCAGCGCGTTCTCATGGCCGCCGCCCTGCTGCACGATCCGCGCATGCTGGTCTTCGATGAACCGCTCTCCGGACTCGATGTCCTCTCCGCGCGCCTCTTTCGCGATCTGCTCCGCGAGCTGGCCACGGCCGGCAAATCCGTCCTCTATATTTCTCACGTTCTTGAGATCGTCGAGCAGCTCTGCGATCGCGTCATCGTCATCGCCGAAGGCAGCATCGTCGCCGACGCCCCACCCACACAGCTCACCAACCTGATGCAATTGCCCTCGCTCGAAAAAGTCTTCGCCCAGCTCGTGCGCCAGCAGGACACGCACTCGGCCGCGCGCGAAATGGTCCAGATCATGAGATCCGCATGAGGCACCATCGCGCCGCCAAGCCGATCGTCGAATCGCTCAGCGTTCTCTCCGTCCGCCAAGCCGCCGACCCGCCGCAAAGCACCCAGTTTCGCATCCTCGTGCGTCACTTTTTCGAGCGCTTCTTCGCACATGAGATGGCGTCGTCCGAGGGCGATTCCCGCACGCGGCTCCTGCAGGTCGCCTGCGCCCTCGGCCTGCCCAACTTCGTCGTCACCCTCTACCTCTATACCCCGTACCACCTCCCGCACGCAGTGCGGCCGTATTGGGCCCAGGTCTCCGATCGCTACTTCTACGTTCTGTACTCCTTCGTCGCGATGGGGCTGCTCACCCTGTTTGAGTGGGATCTTTTCTTCCCCGATCTGCTCGACCTCTGCGTGCTGTCACATCTCCCAGTGCGCAGCGGTCGTACCTTCCGCGCGCGCGTGACCGCGATCGCCATGCTCATCGCCATCGCCGTCGGCACTTCCAACGTGCTCGCCTTCATCGTGCTCCCGGCCGCGGTCGACCCACCGAGCCTGTTCCGCTTCTGGGCCGCGCATTCCCTCGCCGTCACATCCGCCGGAGTCACCGGAGCCACATTCTTCCTCGCTCTCGAAGGGGTCCTCCTCGGCCTCCTCGGCGATCGTCTCTTTCGCAAGGTCGCTCTTGCCATCCAGGGAGTCTCCGTGGCCGCCTTGCTCGCCGCGCTCTTCTCCTTCCCGGCTGTGTCTCGATTCCTGCCGGATCTCACCTCCTCTTCGGCTGCGCGCTGGTTCCCTCCCTTCTGGTTTCTCGGCCTGTATCAGACCGTGCTCGGGGGCGCTGCCTCGTCAGAGATCGCGCCCCTCCATGCGCTGGCGCGTCTCGGCTTCGCCGCCACCGTCTCCTGCGCCGCCCTCGCCGTCCTCAGCTATCCGCTGGCCTGGCTGCGCCGCACGCGGAGTCTCGTCGAGGGCGCAGCCCGCAGGTCCGCGCACAATGTCGTCGCCGCGCCTTTCTACGGCGTCCTGCATCTCACGGCCGCACGCCAGCCGGCCACGCGCGCCGTCTGGCATTTCATCTCGCAGAATCTCCTGCGTGTGCCGCGCTACCGGATGGTCCTCGTCATGGTCGGCGGAGCCGGCGCCGCCCTCGTCTTCGCCTCGGCCGCGCGCATCGGCATCGCGTCGCACCGGCTCTTCCTTGCCTTTTCCCCCGACGGCTTGCGCGCCGCCGTGCCCATCGTTGCGTTCTGGACAGTCTCCGGCCTGCGCAGCACCTTCCTCGCCCCCGCCGATCAGCGCGGCCGCTGGATCTTCCGCGCCACCGCCGGCAAGGCCTCCCTGCCCCACATCGCCGCAGCGCGCCGCTGGACGCTCACCTGCAGCCTCGTCCTCACTCTCGCCGCAGTCCTCTGCATCGCCCTGGCCGATCCGCGCTTCCTCCTTACCCCGCGCTTCATTGCCGGTCAGCTTCTCGTCGCGGTCGCGCTCTCGGTTCTCCTCACCGATGCATTCTTCCTCAACGTGAAATCCATCCCCTTTACCGGCGCAAAACCGAACGCCGCCGCCAATTTTGCCCTGCTGCTCATTCCCTACGTGGGATTTTTCCCTGCCATCGTCATGTTCACCGTTGCCCTTGAGCCCCAGTTCAAAGCCACCTGGAGCCGCCTGGCATGGGTCGCCGCCATCTGCCTCGCCGCTCACCTCGCCCTGAGCCGCCTGCACCGTGGCCGCATCGCCGATCATCTCAGCCAAATCGAAGCCGATGACGACGAAGAGGAATTCCCTCTGCGGCTCGGCCTGCGTTACTGATCTGGGTTCAACAGTCTCCCGCCTCTGCTATAAAGGTCGGCGTCCCCTCCCAGGAGTCGCCTCATGCTCCGCATTGCCTGCGCGTGTTTGCTGCTCGCCTCGCCTGCCGTCGCTCTGGCTGCCGACTGCAGCAGTCTTGCCACCCTTCAGCTGGCCAACACCACGATCACCCTGGCCGAATCCGTCACTTCCGGCGCGCTCGCCCTTCCTGACGACGGCACCATGCTCCGCGATCTGCCTGCGTTCTGCCGCATCGCCGGGCGACTCCAGCCCACCAGCGACTCCAATATCCGCTTCGAAGTCTGGCTTCCCGCGCAGTCGTGGAATGGACGCCTGCTCGGCGTCGGCAACGGCGGCTTCGCCGGATCCATCGGCTACCGGCAGATGGCTGGCTATCTCCAGCGTGGATTTGCCGTCGCCGCCAGCGACGCTGGCCATGAAGCCGAAGCCACCGACGCATCCTGGGCCTGGCAGCATCCCGAAAAGGTGAAGGATTTCGGATGGCGCGCCCTCCACCTAACCACGCTGCACGCCAAAGAGATCATTACCGCCTTCTACGGCAAGCCCGCCGCGAAATCGTATTTCGATTCGTGCTCCGACGGAGGCCGCGAAGCCCTGATGGAGGCGCAGCGTTTCCCCGAAGACTACGACGGCATCCTCGCCGGCGCGCCCGCGAATGCCTGGTCGACGCTGCTCGCCTCCGGCGGCATCCTGATGCACGCGATGCTCGTGAACCCGGACGCTTACCTCCCCGACCGCAAACTGCCCTTCATCGAGAAAGCCGCGCTCGACAAATGCGACACCCTCGACGGCGTGAAGGATCGCGTCATCGGCAATCCCGCGCAGTGCCAGTTCAATCCGCAGACGATGCTCTGCAAAAATGGCGATGCCGCCAGTTGCCTGACCCAGCCGCAAATCGATGCCGTGAAGGATTTGTATGCAGGAGCCCGCGACAACCACGGCCAGCCTGTCTTCTCCGGCTTCTCCATGGGCGACGAAACCGGCTGGCGTGACTGGATCACCGGCGAGTCGCCAGGCGCGGCGCAGGCCTCGCTCTATGTCGAAAACTACTTCCGCTACATCGCCACCGGCGATTCCACCTTTAACGTCCTCAACGCCAGCCCCGACGATCTGCTCGCGAAATCGCGCGCGGCGGGCGCAGCCGATCTCGACGCCACCAATCCCGATCTCAGCCAGTTCGCGGCGCGCGGCGGCAAGCTCATCCTCTATCACGGCTGGAACGACCCCGCCATTCCGCCCGGCAACACCGTCGCCTACTACGAGAGCGTCGAAAAGCAGATGGGCGCCGACAAAACCGACACCTTTGCGCGCCTCTACATGGTCCCCGGCATGGAGCACTGCCTCGGCGGCCCCGGCGCCAGCACCTTCGGCCAGTTCGGCATCGCCACCGCGAAAGGCCCGAAGTACGGCCTCTTCGACTCACTCGAGAACTGGGTGGAAAAGGGCTCGCCCGACGACGCCGTCTTCGCGACCAAATACGCTCCCGGCAGCGAAGCCGCGCCGGTGACCGTCTTCACCCGTCCGCTCTGTGCCTGGCCGAAGGTCGCGCACTATTCCGGCTCCGGCGACACCAACGACGCTGCCAATTTTTCCTGCATCGCTCCATAGCCGAGGCCGAACTCGGTTTCACGCGCTTTCGAAGGGGCGATCTCGCATAACAAACCAAATCGCGCTGCAAACAAGAGCCATCACCGTTCCCGACGCGAGCGCGGGAACCCACCCGGCAGACCGAACGATCACCGGCACGAGCGAAGTCGACACAATCCCGCCCAAAATCCCCGCCGTGTTCATCACTCCCGAGAGCAATCCGGCGTGCTCGCGTCCCAGATGCGCAGCATACGACCAGAAGCCGGCCTCCGCAGCCATCAGCCCCGCGATGCTCAGCGACAAGGCGGCGACGGCCACTGAGCGCTGCGGCACAGCCGCGGCCACAAACAGCAGAAGTCCGCTCGCGGTGTATCCGATCGTAATCACGACCCGGCTTCCGAACGCGCGGCCCTTCCGCCAGCCGATGCTGTCGCACAACCGTCCCCCGAACGGCGTGATCACCAGGGCCGTAAGCCACGGGATCGCCGCCATCCATCCCGCATTCAGCAGCGAGAAGCCCCTCCGCTCCACCAGGTAGATGTACAGCCAGAAAACGAAGATGAAGAGCACATACCCTTCGCTCACGTAGCTCGCGATCAGCAGAATCGCGTTGCGCTGCCGGAAAATGTGCGCGGCCTCGCGAAGGCGCGGCCGCGGCGTCTCCCGCTCCGCGTTCTCCGCGCCGGCATGATCCCGCGCCAGCAGAAGCCATAGAATCGCCAGCGCCAGCGGCGGAACCGCCGTCACGTAGAACGATCGCTGCCAGCCCACGCGAATCATCAGCCACGAAACCAGCGGAGCCGTCGCCGCCGACGCAGCCGACGTGCCCAGAAACATCACGGCGTTGCCGAAACCGCGCCGCTGCGGAGCCATCCAGTTGCGCACCACAATATTGCCGACCGGAAACGTCGTCGCCTCGCTCAGTCCCAGCGCGAGTCGAAACACCCACAGCCCCGCGAAGATCAGCGCCGGCCGTCCCGCAACCACCGAAGGCCACAAACCCGTGGCCACCGTCGTGAGCGACCACACCAGCGCGGAGATTCCCAGGGTCAGCCGCGCGCCCAGGCGGTCCCCGAGCGCGCCGCCCACAATCTGAAAAAGCGCATAACCGATCAGAAACGCGGTGAACACCTGTCCCATCTCGACCTTCGTCAGGTTGAGCGCGGGGATCATGCGCACTGACGCCACTGAGATGTTGGTCCGCACCAGATAGCTCGTGAAGGCAAACGCGACCAGGCCGCTGAGAATCCAGCGCTGCGCGCGACCGAGCCGTGCGCCTGCACTCATGCGAAAGCTTTCCGTTTCATAGGATCTGGAGAAGGGCGTCCTCTACACTATCGGTTCGGGTCTCGAGCCAACTCGCCAACCAGAATAGGCCATCGCTCAGCAGCCCCATCGAGTCCAGGAGAAAACCGCCGGTGCAGAAATCCTTCGACGCCATCGTGCTCGGTCTCGGCGCCATGGGCAGCGCTGCCGCGTATCACCTCGCCTCGCGCGGAGCGCGGACCCTGGCCCTCGAGCAGTTCACCTCCCCGCACGAGCAGGGCTCCTCCCATGGCGGCTCGCGCATGATCCGCCAGGCCTACTTCGAGAGCCCCGACTACATCCCTCTGGTTTTGCGCGCGTATGAGCTATGGCGCAAGCTCGAGACGGACTCCTGCTCGCGGCTCCTCCACATCACCGGCGGTCTCACCCTCGGCCCACAGGATGGCGACCTCGTCCCGCGCACCATCGCAGCCGCAGCCGAGCATTCCATTCCGTTTGAATCGCTCGAAGCCGCCGAAGTCCGCCGCCGATTCCCCGCGCTCACGCCGCTTCCAAACGACATCGCCATCCTTGAGCCCAACGCGGGATACCTGCTGCCCGAGGAATGCATCCGCGGCCATCTGCAACTCGCCGCGCGCGCTGGCGCGCAGCTTCACTTTGAAGAGACCGTGCTGGGGTGGAGCGCATCCCGCGACCGCGTGCAGGTCCGCACTGCGCGCGACACCTACGACGCAGGTCATCTCGTCATCACCGCCGGACCGTGGGCCGGCGAGGCCCTCCGTGCAAGCCTCCCGCTGTACGTCTCACGCCAGGTGATGGCGTGGTTCGCCCCGCGCGGCGGCGTTGCGCCATTTCTGTCCGACCGCTTTCCGGTCTTCCTGATGGAGAATGCCGGTGAGGTGCCCAGCTACGGATTCCCCGCCATCGACGGCTCCGGCGGCGGCATGAAGGCAGCGATCCACGGCAGCGATCACGTCTGCACGCCGGCCACCGCCGATCGCGCGATCCACGCCGCCGACATCGATCGTATCCGCCGGCTCCTCACACCGCGCATCCCTGCTCTCCAGGGCGAATTGCTGCGCGCCCAAACCTGCCTCTACACCACCACTCCGGACGAACACTTCATCATGGGTGCACATCCCCAGGCGGAGAACTGCACCATCGCCTGCGGCTTCTCCGGACACGGCTTCAAATTCGCCCCCGTCGTCGGCGAAATCCTCGCCGATCTCGCCACCACCGGCGCAACAGCGCATCCCACGGCCCTCTTCGACCCCGCACGATTTCATCAGTAATTCGTGGTCGGGGATCAGTTATCAGTGCCAGCTCGCCAGCCGCACCACGCCTCGCCGCCTCACCCTCCCCGCGCCCCAATGCGCTACTCTCATCCCCATGATCTCCCGCAGAACTCTTCTCGGCGTTTCCGCCAGCGCAGCCCTCGGGGCCGCTCTCACTCCCGCGCTCTCCGCGCTCGCCTCGCAATTTCGACGCGACGCCGAACCGGTCCCCACCGGACCCATGCCCGACGCCATCGCAAAGATCCCCTCCTTCGCCGGCAAGGTCCCGCCTTTCACCAACGATGAGCGCCTCGCACGCATCGCCCGCGCCCGCGAGCTGATGGGGCAGCAGAAGATCGAGGCCATCGTCCTCGCCAACTCCACCTCGAACACGATCTACTTCGCCAACATCTCTCTCGGCGCGAGCGAGCGCATGTGGGCGCTTGTCATCCCCGCGCAGGCGGCGCCGTTCCTCGTCTGCCCCGCCTTCGAGCGCGATCGCGCCGCCGAGATGCTCGCCGATACGCCGCTCGCGCAGAACGCCGACGTCCTCACCTGGCAGGAGAACGAAAGTCCCTTCGCGCTGGTCGTCCACGCTCTCAGCGATCGCGGCATTCGCTCCGGCCAGGTCGGCCTCGACGAAAACATGAAGTTCACCTTTGCCTATGAGTTGATGAAGGCCGGCCCCTCGCTCCACTTTGTCAGCGCCACGCCCGTCACCGGCGGCTGCCGCATGATCAAGGATGACCACGAGCTTCAGTGCCTGCGCACCGCGGGCGCCGCAACCCTCGCCGTCTACGAAGCCGTCTACCGTTCGGTGCAGGAAGGCATGACGACCCACGACGTTCACAACCTCGTCCAGATGGCCTACGCGAAAACTGGCCTCCCCGGAGAAGCCAGCCTCAACATTGACGAGTACACCGCCGTGCCCCACGGCTCGCGCAAGCCGCAGACCATCCGCCAGGGCTCCATCCTCATGCTCGACGACGGCTGTGTCGTGCAGGGCTACACCTCCGACATCACCCGCACCTTCTGCTACGGCAAGCCCACCGACAAGCAGCGCAAGGTCTTCGATATCGTCAAAGCCGCGCAGACCGCGGCAATCAAAACCGCTCGCCCCGGCCTGCTGATGGCCGACGTCGACCTCGCCGCGCGCAGGGTCATCACCGACGCGGGCTACGGCCCCGGCTACAAATTCTTCACCCACCGCGTCGGTCACGGCATTGGCATGGACATGCACGAGTGGCCCTACCTGAGCGAAAACAACATGTTCCTCGACGACCGCCACCCCGTCCTCGCCGCCAACATGACCTTCAGTGACGAGCCAGGCATTTACATCCACGGCGAATTCGGCGTCCGCCTCGAAGACGAGCTGCACATCACCACCGACGGAGCCGAACTCCTCACCGCGCAAAGCCCCTCCCTGGACGAGCCCTTCGCCAGGGAGTCATAACGCGGCTCCACCGCGCAGCGCGGCAACATTCCTCCGCAATTTGGTATCTGATGTGTGCAGCCACGGTGGGAGCGGGCGAGCTTGGCCCGCCTGGCCTGAACGCGCTCCCCGCGCGGTTAGCCCCCCCGTCGGGATCCTGCAAGCCTGCTTCGGAACGATCAACAAACTCACGTCCCTTCAGGAGTCCAGGAGTTCTCCCACGCATGCTCTACCGCAGCCTCGCCGCGGCCGCCTTTCTTTCTGCCTCGGTTGCCCTCACCGCCCAGTCCAGCGTCAGCTTTGAAAACTCCGTTGACCTTGCCCAAACCACGAACAGTTCCTTGTCCAACTCCATCTCCGCAGCCGGCACCATTGTCGCCGGAGACTTCAACAACAGCGGCAAGCCCGGCCTCATCGAGTGCTGCAATACCAGCGCGCAGATGGTCTTCCGCGCCGGCAACGGCGACGGCACGTTCCAGGCTCCGCTGGTCGCCAGCGCAACGCCGGTTTCCGTCATGAGCGCCGTAGCTGCCGACGTGAACGGCGACGGCAAACTCGACGTGGTTGCCATCGCGGCCCTTAACCCTCCCTCTCCGCCTGACACCGGCACGTATTCCCTCACTGTTTGGCTGGGCAACGGCGACGGCACCTTCCAGCCCGCCGAGCAGTACAACACCACCAACGCTCCCATGAAAGTCCTCACCGGCAACTTCTTCGGCGACGGCCACACCGCTATCGTCGTGACGGAACAGAACAGCACCATCGACTACTTCCGCAACACCGGCGGCGGAGAATTCGCCTTCGCGAAGTCCGTCACCACCAGCGGCGAGTCGAACTGGAGCAGTGCTGCCGCCGGCGATTTCAACGGCAACGGCATCACCGATCTCGCCCTTCTTGAAGTGCCGGCGGGCAACAATGAGGGCCTGCCCTTCGATCTCTGGGTGATCTGGTCCGACGGTAAAGGCAATTTCACTCCTCAGGATATGGGCGGCGGCTATTCCTATGCGCTCTACATCACCGCCAGCCGTCTGAACGGCGCTGCAGCCGACGATCTCGTCGTCGCCTGGCAGTGCGCTCCCCCCAGCGGCGACCAGTATTGCCTCGCCTTCGACGGCTGGTACGGCCAGGGCAACAACACCCTCTTCCAGCGCCATCTGGTGCAGGACACCTCAGGCATCAACATCGGCGACCTCGGCCAGATCTTCGCCGCCGATGTGAACGGCGACGGTTATGGCGATATCGTCGCGGTGGGCGCGATGGAGTGCGATACCACCACCGGTCAATGCAACACGCCCTGGCCCTATGCTCTGGATGTCTGGACGGGCAATGCCAACGGTTCTTTCCAGCAAACGTCGCAGCAATTGTTCTTCGCGACCGGCTACACACCCGGCGCCTCCACCATGGCCGATTTCAACCGCGACGGCATGATGGATTTCGCGACGGCCCTTCCCCGCTCCGGCGGCCAGACGCAAATCTTTCTCAACGCGACGAACCGGGCGGCCTGCGGGACGTACACCATCAACCCCACCGTCACCGTTTGCCAGCCGGTCGACAACACCTACTCCCCCAGTCCCGTCACAGTAGAAGCCAACAGTTATGACACCTACAAAGTGACGGCCATGCAGGAGTACATCGACGGCACGCTCGAGTATGCGAAGCCCGTCACCAGCTTCGACGTCACGTTCCCCGTCGCCGATGGCCCGCACCGGTTCGTCACCAAGGCGTGGGCCGCAAGCGGCCGCAGCTTCGTCGCCGACCGCACCGTCACTGCGTACACGGGCACGCCGGGCCCGGTCTGCTCCGCGGCTCCTGATTCCGCCAGCATTTGCCTGCCTGGTGGCGACACGAGCAGTTCGCCCGTGACCATCGTCGGCAACGGCAATACCGGCGTCACCCTCGCCAGTTCCGTCCAGCTTTATATCGATGGAAAACTGACGGTCAACAATCACTCGCCGGCCTGTGCTTATCAGGGTTGCTACGGAGTCGACACCGCCATCCAGACGACGCAGGACCTCGCACCCGGCATCCACAAGCTCGTCTTCAAAATCTGGGACGATGCCGGACACGTCTACCAGGCCAGCAAGTCCGTCACCGTGGACTAATCAACAGGAGCGGCGCGGAAATCCAACCCGCGCCGCTCGTCCTTTCCATCTCTCCGCTTCAGTTTCCCGCTTCCGCTCCAGGCTCCCAGTTCGCTGGCCGCTTTATCCCTGACTGTTTTATCCCTGGCTGCCCTCCCTGACCGCTTTTTAACGAACGGACTTTGAACGAACCGCCGCTTCGCTGCGCTCCCTCCCCTTGACATTCGACCTGAAGGGCGTTATCTTCAGGTCGAATGCCGACTGAAGAGCGCAACAGCCAGCTCGAACTCCTTCAGGGAACCCTGGATCTGCTCATCCTGCAGACCCTCAACTTCGGGCCTGCCCATGGACACGCGATCGCCCGCATCATCCAGCAGCGCTCCGAAGAGGTTCTGCAAGTGGGCCACGGATCCCTCTACCCCGCCCTGCAGCGCCTGCTCCGCCGCGGCCTCATTGCCGCTGAAGACGGCGTCTCGGAAAACAATCGCAAGGCGCGCTTCTATCAGCTGACCGCAAAAGGCAAGAAGATGCTCCTCGCTGAGACCTCAAAGTGGCATCGCTTCGCCGGCGCCATCGCGCGCCTTCTCTCCCCCGCCCACGAGTAACCCCCGGCCCCCTAACTTCTGCAAAGGACGTCTCCATGAAGGACTGGGAAGCTCAACGGAAGCGCCTCGAAGAAGAAATGCAGGACCACATCGACCGCGAGACTCAGGAAAATCTCGCCGCCGGCATGTCGCCCACCGAAGCTCGCCAGTCCGCGCTCCGGAAGTTCGGCAGCATCACCCTGGCCGGGGACCAGTCCCGCGAAGCGTGGGGCTGGCTCTGGCTCGAGCGCCTCGCGCAGGACATTCGTTTCGCCCTGCGCACCTTCCGCCGCAACTCCAGCTTCACGGTCGTCGCCCTGCTCTCGCTCATGCTTGGCATCGGCGCCAGCATTGCTCTCTTCAGCGTCGTCTACGGCGTCCTCATCGCGCCCTATCCCTACGCGCGCCCCAATCAGATCTGGGCTCCTGCCGTTGTCGGCCCGAAGGATGCCGTCGATGGCTGGCACTGGTACACCCAGGCCGAAATGCAGGAGATCGAGAAGCTCCCCGCCTTCTCCGACGTCATGGCCACCAGCGTCAGGCCTGTTCTGCTCACCGGCGGCATCAACCCTGAAAACTTCGGCGGAGTCTTCCTCACCGGCGGCGCGTTCGATTTTCTCGGCGTGAAGCCGCTCCTCGGCCGCACCATCGAACCGTTCGACATCGGCTCCGGCGGAGCGACCGCGCCCGTGGTCGTCATCAGCTACGGATTCTGGCAGCGCTTTTTCTCCGGCGATCCGCACGCCATCGGCAAATCCATCACCCTCGACGACGTGCCGCGCACCATCATCGGCGTCATGCCGCCGCGCTTTGGCTGGTGGACCAACGAAGCTTTCTGGCTGCCTCTGCCCGCCGATCTCAAAGATCCCGCGGGCCTCGCCCTCATCGTGCGCCTCGCGCCCGGGGTCACGCAGCACGCCGCTGAACAGCAACTCAATCAGCTCAACATTCACTTCGCTGCCGAGCGTCCTCAGGCGTACCCGAAGGGCCGGCTGCGCACTGTCTTCCTCAACTACATGGACATCACCACAGCCAGCGGTGACATGGCCGATAGCCTGCATTTGCTGCTCGCCGCCGTCGGACTGCTGCTGCTCATCGCCTGCGTCAATGTGGCCAACCTGCAACTGGCCCGCACCGCCGCGCGGGTCCGCGAAATCGCTATGCGCCTGGCGGTCGGTGCGGCCCGCGTTCGGCTCGTACGCCAACTCCTCACCGAGAGCGTGCTGCTCTCGGTTGCCGGCGGCGCTCTCGGCGTCCTGTTCGCTATCGGAGCCACGCGGCTCATCGTCGCGCTGATTCCGCCCGACTACGTCCCCAACGAAGCGCGCATCACCATCAACGGCTACGTTCTTCTCTTCGCGCTGGGCGTTTCCATGCTCACCGGCATTCTCTTCGGCCTCGCGCCGGCCCTGCGCTCTTCACGCCCCGATCTGGTCGGCACGCTCAAAGATGGAGGCGGCGGCGCCACCGGCAACCTTCGCGGACGCGCGCTGCGCAGCGGTCTCGTCATCGCCGAAATTTCCCTCTCCGTCGTCCTTCTCGCCGGCGCCAGCCTTGCCGTACGCGGCTTTGTTCAGATCCTCCAGGTCGATCCCGGCTTCCAGCCGGAGCGCGTCTTCCGTGTCGGCATCACGCTGCCGCCGAAGAGCTATCCCACCTGGCAGGAGCGCAATATTCTCGACCGCAATCTGCTGGAAGCGATCCGCCACCTGCCCGGTGTCGAGGCCGCCGAACTTGGCAACGCAGGCATTCCCTGGACTGGATGGCATTCGCCCTTCTCGATCGAAGGCCAGCCGCCGGTCGAAGGCCGCACCGTCGAGCTCGGCCTCGTCAGCAGCCAATATCCGCAGACCCTCGGCATCCCTCTGAAGCATGGGCGCGAATTCACCGAGGCGGAAATCGAAAGCGGCACGCGCGTAGCCCTCATCAACGAGGCCGCCGCTCGCCTCTGGCCCGCTGGGCAGGATCCCGTGGGCCGCATCCTCAACCTCGATGCGCTCGCCCATGCGGTCGACAATCCCAACGTTCTCCCGGCTCCCGGAATGGCACCCGCCGTCACCGTGGTCGGCATCATCGGCGACATCAAAAATAACGGCCTCGCAGAGCCCACCGCGCCCGCCGTCTATCTCCCCTACACGCTGTTCGCGCCGCCCAGTCGCGATCTGGCCATCCGCACCGCGGGCGATCCGCTGGCCATGGTCAATGCCGTTCAGCTCAAAGTGCGCGATATCGACAAGAACCTCGTGATCAGCCGCCCCCACACGCTCAACGAACTCATGAGCCAGGATACGCAGCAACCGCGCTTCAACATGACGCTCTTCAGCGGATTCGCGGTGCTCGGGCTCGCGCTCGCCGCCATCGGCATCTACAGCGTCATCTCGTACAACGTGATGCAGCGCGTGCAGGAAATCGGCGTGCGCATGGCGCTTGGCGCGCGCCGCAGCCAGATCCTGAAGCTCATTCTGCTCATGGTCGCGAAACTCGCGTCGCTCGGCCTCGCCATCGGACTCGCCGGCAGCTTTCTCGTCGAGAGGCTCGTGCGCTTCCAGATGTTCGCGAAGTCCTCGTTCGGCGTCGCGCCGCTGGCGGCGATCGTGCTCCTGCTGGCAGCCGTCGCGCTGCTGGCCGCATGGCTTCCGGCGATGCGGGCGGGCAATCTCGATCCCGTCACCGCCCTCCGCCACGAGACATAATCACAGCGGCTCTGCTGCCTGCTGCCAGCTAGCGGCTGCCCGCTCCAATCGCCTCCCGCTGCAGCCGGTGCAGCTCGCGGATGCCGGCTTCGGCGTAATCCATCATCTCGAGCAGGCGCGCGCGCGGAAACGCGTGCTTCTCCGCCGTCGCCTGGACCTCGACAAAGTTGCCGTCCTCGGTCATCACCAGATTCATGTCGACCTCGGCCTGCGAGTCCTCCTCATATGCCAGATCGAGCAGCACCGCATTCGACACGATGCCGACGCTGGTGGCCGCCACCAGTTGCCGCAGCGGCGAAGTCTTCAGCGAGCCCGTCTTCACCATGCGCTCGAACGCAATCGCCAGCGCCGCGCACGCTCCGGTAATCGCCGCGGTCCGCGTCCCGCCATCGGCCTGCAACACGTCGCAGTCGAGGATCACCGTCCGCTCTCCCAGCGCGTGCATATCGACGACCGCGCGCAGCGAGCGCCCGATCAGCCGCTGAATCTCGTGGGTGCGTCCGCCCACTTTGCCGCGCTCCGATTCGCGCGGCGACCGCGTGAGCGTGGCCCGCGGCAGCATGCCGTACTCGGCCGTCACCCACCCCCGTCCGCTGTTGCGCAGCCACGCCGGCACACCCTGCTCCACAGTGGCGTTGCACAGCACGCGCGTATGTCCCACTTCAATCAGAACCGAGCCCTCGGGCACCTGGACATAGCCCGGCGTGAGGCGCACCGGGCGCATCCGGTCAGCACCGCGTCCTTCGCTGCGAAAAATCGTGGAAGTCATCGGCTCATTGTAACGAGACTCGCGCCTCGACCGTCCGCAGCGAGCGAACCGAAACGGGTTTCGGTTCGGGAAAAGCCTCAGGACACCGTGCAGAAATGGGATTTCGACGCAAATGACTCAATCCAGGCACCTTCGCGTTTTCACGCACTACAGAGCGGTTCCATTCCGGGCAATTTCCCAATTGTGCGATCCGGACGAACAACGAGCCGGTGATCTTTAAGTGATGTGACTGCAATGATCTGCGTCGCCTGGCCGAATTTGGCACGCAACGTGTTCTCTTTCAGGACAGATTCCACGCATTTGAAGGTGGGCCTGAAGCGATTCGGGCTCGCCAACCAAAGAGGACGACACCATGGGACAGACTGCCTTAACTGCACCTCCCTTCATTCGGAAGCGCATCGCAACTCCGCCCACACCCGCTGGCGCAGCTTCGCAAATGACCGGGCAATCACTGGCGCTGGCCGGCGTCGCTCACGACATGCGGAATCTGGTTACCGCGCTTGGGCTTTGCTCAGATCTGATCGCCGATTCCGGAGTGCTGACCGAAGGCCATGAGCATCTGGCGAACGACGTCCGCTCGATTGCCGATGCGTCGGGCTACCTGATGCGACGGCTCACTGCCCTCGCGCGCACTGCGACACTGGCCAGCCAAAGTTTGCCGGACTCCGCTCCCATCACCGATCTGGCGCAGGCGGTGCGCGATTTGACCGGGCTTCTCGCCGCCGTGGCGGGACCATCCGTCGGCGTGCAGATTGCCTGCATGCCGTGTCCGGGACAATTGCGGCTCACCGAAGAGAATCTGACTCGCATCCTTCTGAACCTCGTGCGCAACGCCGCGGATGCGATGCCGGAGGGCGGGCGAATCCGGATCACAGCCCAGCGCGGCGGAGGAGCAAGTTTTCTGTGGACGCTGCCCTGCGCGGCCGACGATGCCTGCGCCGATTTCGGAGAGGAAGCCGACGCCAACACAGCGCCGCCAACCGTGGTGCTGTCTGTAGAGGACGAAGGTCCCGGCATCGCCCCGGAACTGGTGGAAAAGATCTTCGAGCCTGGATTCTCAACGCGGCGCGAAGGGCACGCCTGGCCGGATTCCCTGCATCACGGTCTGGGACTGAGCATTGTGCGGCAACTGGCGGAGGAGGCCGGCGGCACGGTCAGGGCCGTCCCTTCCCCGCGGCGGGGAGCGCGCATCGAGCTTGAGTTACCCCTGACCAACGTAACCCCCACCTTACTTTCGGATGGGCCCGGCAAGGATCAAAAAGGAGCCTGGTGATGGCAGGATGGGTAGAAGCAACCCAAGGTTCTTACGGACACACGATGCTCTCGATGTTGCCGGAGCGGACTCCGCTCCATGTGCTGATTGCCGACCGTGACCCGTTGGTTCGCCGCGCCTGCTGTTCCGTCGCCGCGGGCGCAGGCATGGTTCCTCACGAAGCCGAGCTGGATGAGTCCGCGCGCAGCATGCTGCTGGCCCGGGGCGCCGACATCCTTCTGGTGGATGAGGCGATCGCGACCGGCGAAGGCTTTACGCTGCTCGAGGAACTGCGCGGACTGCGGCCCGACGTTGCCGTGGTTTGGATGACCTCAACCTCCACAGTGCAGCGTGCCGTCGAAGCGATCCGTTGCGGAGCGAGCGATTACCTGGTGAAGCCGTTCTCAACCGATGAACTGGGATCGGTGCTGGAGCGGCTTTCCGACCGGCGGCACCTGGACCACGCGAGTCGCGGGCTGCGCGAGCGATTCCGCAACGGTCATGGGGTGGGCAACCTGCTGGGCCAGAGCCCGGAGATGGAGAAGTTGTTCCGGATCATGGCGAGGGTGTCGCAGAGCCTGCATCCCGTGCTCATTCTCGGTGAAAGCGGCACCGGCAAGGAACTGGTCGCGCGCGCGATCCACGGGAACGGCCCGGCCGCCGGCAAGGCGTTCGTGCCGGTGGACTGCGGATCGCTGGCTCCCACTCTGATTGAGAGCGAGTTGTTCGGGCACGTCAAAGGCGCGTTCACCGGGGCCCACCGCCCCAGCGATGGACTGCTGGTAGCCGCCGGCGGCGGCACCGTCTTTCTCGATGAAATCGGAGAGCTGCCGCTCGACCTGCAGGCCAAGCTGCTGCGCGCTTTGCAGGAAAAAGAAGTTCGCCCTCTGGGAGGCAGCCACGCGGTGCCGATCAAGGCGCGCGTTCTGGCGGCGACGCACCAGGATCTGCAAACGATGGTGGAGCAGGGGAAGTTTCGCCGCGATCTGTATTACCGGCTCAACGTCGTCAAGATCACCCTCCCGCCCCTGCGCGAGCGCAGAGAAGATATTCCCCTGCTGGCCGCGCATTTTCTCGAGCGCAACAGCCGGGATATGGCGCGTCCGTTCCGGCTGAGCGCGGAGACCCTGGCCTATCTGGTGGAGTACCCGTGGCCAGGCAACGTGCGCGAATTGTCCAATGCGATCGATCGGGCGTGCAGCCTGTCGTCGGGCGAAGTGATCGAGATGGGCGAGATGACCACCAGCATTCGCGATGCGTGGATGCAGGCGAACGTCAGCCGCCGCGAGCCCCGGCAGGAAGATGGCGCCGTGGTCGTGGAGACGCTCGCCGAGATGGAGAAACGCGCCATTCTGACGACGCTGGAGCAGGTCAAGGGAGACAAACTTCTCGCGGCCCGGCTCCTCGACATCGGCAAGACCACGCTGTACCGCAAGCTGAAGGAATACGGGGTGACATTATGATCGCGCAGACGACCCGGAATCGAACGGCTGAGGCAATGGACATCCTCCTCATGGTGACCCCGCTCGAAGGGGTGGAAGATACGGCGGCGGCGCTGGCGGAAAAAATCGGACTGGCGGTGGAAGTGGCTTCAACGCCGGCCGCTGCTCTGCGCCTGCTGAGCCGGCGGGTGTATGTGGCGGTCGTTCTCGATCAGATGCTCGCGGATTCCGATCCGGAGGGCGCAAATCTGATCTGGAAGAACCTGAATCTCGCGATTCCGATTCAGATCGGTTTCGCCGTATCAGGGGCCGAGCGGGTGGCGCGCGAAGTGCGCGCGGCGCTGGCGCGGCGGCAGCGCGAGACGCAGCTGGCCACCGCAGCCGCCGCGGCAGGGCTCGATGCGGAGATCAAGAACGCGGTAACGGCGATGCTGCTCGAGTCGCAACGGGCACTGGCTCAGGCGGATGTTCCTCCGGAAATCGCAGACCGGCTGCGCAGGCTGGCCGGCATCGCAGGCCGTCTCCGTGAACGGCTGGCGGGAACGCCGGCTTCGCCTACGACTTTGGCGGCATTGCCGCTGTCTCGCAGCTGACGTACGCTTCCCTCGAAACTAGCAAACCCTCATTGGAGCGAGCTGGCGGTAACGATCCTCTCGGACCGACCCCCTGCGGGAAGTGGGACGCACGGAGTTCCCGCTCGAATGGAGGGCTGTAGTCAGGCCCAAAATTCATTTTTGAAGTCCCGGAGAACCCTGCATGCGCATGGTACGGCTGGTCGCCCTGGTGTCTCTTTCAGCAACGACGGTTTTCGCTCAACAGCTGGGCAGCAATTTCAGCGAATCGACTTCGGCGCCGGGCGCTCTGCAAACTCTGATCACTCCGGCGCCGGCGGGCGGAGCGTGGAACAACGCGGGCGGTCACTCCGCTTCGGCTCCGCTCCAGCACACGGCGCCGTTTTCCGGACTCGCGCTTGGCATCGACGTCGGCGTGCTCGGCATTGGCGTCGAAGCAGCCACTCCCCTGTCGAAAAATTTCAACCTCAGCGGCGGCGCGAGCTTCTTCAGCTATAGCGACGACCTGACCAGCGACGGTGTCCAGTACGACGCGAATCTTCGATTCCGCTCCGTCGATGCCAGCCTCGACTGGTTCCCCCTGGCGGGCGGCTTCCACATCAGCCCGGGCGCGCTGCTCTATGACGGCAATCAGATCAACGCGAGTGCCCTCGTACCCGGCCGTCAGATTTTCACGCTCAACCATGTGCAGTACATGAGCAGCGCGGCGAATCCGGTTTCGGGCTCGGGCAGCCTGACCTTCAATAAGGCCGCACCGGGGCTCACCCTCGGCTTCGGCAATATGATTCCGCGGAGCGGGCGCCATTTCAGCGCTCCGATCGATCTGGGATTTGCTTATGTCGGCGAGCCGAAAGTGGCGCTGAATTTGTCCGGCACCGTATGCGATACCGACGGCTCGAACTGCCAAACCATCGCATCGAGCCCAACGGTGCAGGCCAACGTAACCGCGCAGCAGGCAAAGATTCAGAACGATGTGTCGCCGGCCAGGGTATTTCCCGTCTTCCACATCGGCCTTGCTTACAGCTTTTGACGGCATTGCAGGCGATCGCCGAACGAAGCCCGGCGGGCTGAACCTGCGCTTCGGGAGCATACCCTGTTTGGGGGATTGGCGGTAGACGCTCACGAAGGTAACGTCACAGTAACCACAACGACTCCCTTAGGTAATTCTTCGACCGGTTACTAGCCGAACCTGGCTCGTCGCCCCGGTCGATGTGTGCTCCGAAGAGAAGCGTTCGGTTGCACGCGACTACCCTTCTGGAGACCCCGGTGCTTCGCTACTCCCCTTCCGTCTGCCTGATTCTTTCGTTTTGCGTAGCCCCTGGCCACGCACAGTCCTCGGCAGTTTCGCCGACAAGCAGTTCATCCCTCATTGCTCCCGAGCCTGCAGCAGGCACACCAACCTCCGGCCTGGTTTCCACGCGGACCGCTGTCGTGACTTCGCATCCTCTCTTCTTCCGCGAGGTCGCCGTCGGCGTGAACGTGGGCGTCATGGGTATCGGCGTCGAGTCGGCCACGCCCCTCGCGCAGCATTTCAATCTGCGCGCGGGCACGCACTTCTTCGGCCTGAACGAATCCCTCACCGACAGCGGCGTGAGCTACGACGCGAACATGCATTTCCGCTCCGCCGAAGCCAGCGTCGACTGGTTTCCCTGGGCGCGCGCCTTCCACATCAGCCCCGGAGCGCTCGTCTACAACGGCAATCGGATCACGGCGAATGCGCTCATCCCCGGCGGCGAAAGCTTCACGATCAACGGAGACACCTACGTCAGCAGCCGGACAAATCCGGTCAGCGGATCGGGCAGCGTCAGATTTGCCAAAGCCGCTCCGGCGCTCACCGCGGGCTGGGGCAATCTGCTGCCCCGCAGCGGCAAGCACTTCAGCTTTCCCTTCGAAGCGGGCTTCGCCTATGTCGGCGATCCCAAAGTGACCCTCAATCTCACCGGATCCGTGTGCGACGCAAGCGGCCTCTACTGCCAGCCGATTCCCAGCGACCAGCAGGTGCAGCAGAACATTGCCGCCGAGCAGGCGCGTTTCACCCACGACGCGTCGTACGCGCGGTTCTTTCCGATTCTCTCGACGGGATTTTCCTGTCGCTTCTAACGTTTGCTGACTGTCTCCTCAGAAAGCAAAAGGGGCGCGAGTATCGCGCCCTTTTCTTTTGCCGCAAAACGCAGGTTAGCTGATGGGCTGCCCCGCGGCGGTAAGGCTCTGCAGCTGCTGCTGGTCGAACTGCTTCACGCTGTCAGGCAGCGGCGCGTAGTTCAGGTTGCCGGCCGTCGCCTGTCCGTCGGTAATGATGTACTGCGCAAACTGCTTCAGCGCGGTGCGCGCGTTCTTGTCCGGCCCATCTTTGGGGATGATGAGGAACGTCAGCCCCGAGATCGGGTACGCATCGGCGGCGCTGGCGGGCGGATTCACGATGGGCGTCCGCGGATCCTGCGCCAGCTGCGCGCCGAAGGCCGCAATGGCCGATGTGGTTCCGGCAGCCGTGGGCTGCACATACTGTCCCGCCGCGTTCTGGATCGAAGCCGTCGGCAGGTGGTTCTGCTGCGCATAGCTCAGCTCGACATAGCCGATCGCGCCCGGCGTGTTGCGAATATTCCCGGTCACGCCTTCGCTGCCTTTGCCGCCGATGCCCGTAGGCCAGCTCACCGCGGTTCCCTTGCCCACCCGGGTGTGCCATTCAGGGCTGACAGCGTCGAGATAGGTCGTGAAGATCGACGTCGTGCCGCTGGCCTCCGATCGATGCGAGACCACCACCGGCACCTTCGGCAGCTTCACCCCAGGATTGTCCTTCGCCAGGATCGGATCGCCCCACGTCTTGATAGTGCCGAGGAAGATGCCG
Organism: Acidobacteriaceae bacterium; assembly: GCA_035503555.1. Taxonomy (GTDB): domain Bacteria; phylum Acidobacteriota; class Terriglobia; order Terriglobales; family Acidobacteriaceae; genus Palsa-343. The sequence goes on from DATJTG010000005.1 coordinate 51,295, forward strand.
GCCACCGCGTTGGCTGAGAGCTTGAGCGGATCGTTCAGTCCGGGCAGGTTGTAGGTGATGCACACCGGGCCCGCGCTCTCCGGAATCTGGATCACCGGCTCCATCGCGGACATCTGCGCGTCGGTCAGCGCCGCATCGGATGCGCCGAAGTCGACCGTCTTCGCCTTCACCTGCTGGATGCCGGCTCCCGAACCGATCGACTGATAGTTGATATGGACATTCGGGTGTGCCTGACTGAAGTCGGCAGTCCAGCGAGTCATGACCGGATTGATGAAAGTGCTGCCCGCCCCGGACAGATTGACGGTGTTGTTCGACGAATTGCACGCGGTCAGAGCGCCCGCGACTGCCACGGCGGCCGCTCCGATGACCCAACGCTTACCCATGAGATCTCCTCCAGACAGAAAGATAGTCTTGACAATTGGTCCGAGTCAGTTCCACGGGGAAATGTACATGCCGAAGGTTACAGGTTCGAGAATATTGCCCACTTTCGGTCAAACCGCCGGCCAATCCGCGCGGATGGCAACGTCTTCCGCCTGCCCACCGTCCCACTGAGAGAGAACGCAAATTCAACAAGCGGGAGACAAGCGTATGGCAGACAGCCTGCGGGGCAAGCGTATTGCGATTGTGGCGACGGATGGTTACGAGCAGGCGGAGCTTCTGGAGCCGAAGAAGGCGCTGGAAGAGGCCGGTGCCACCACCGAAGTGATCGCGCCGAAGAGCGGTGAGATCAAGGGCTGGGAGAGCAAGGACTGGGGCGGCAAAGTGAAGGTCGACAAGACGCTCGACCAGGCCCGCGCCCAGGACTATGACGCTCTGGTGCTCCCAGGAGGCGTAATGAACCCCGACCACCTGCGCATGGAGCCGAGGGCCGTGAGCTTCGTGAAGGACTTCGTCGGCACCGGGCGGCCGGTCGCAGCCATCTGCCACGGGCCCTGGACTCTGATCGAAGCCGGCGTGGTCCAGGGGAAGACCATCACTTCGTGGCCATCGTTAAAGACAGACTTGAAGAATGCCGGCGCAAACTGGGTAGATCAAGAGGTTGCGACCGACGGCCAGTTCATCTCCAGCCGCAAACCCGACGACCTGCCGGCCTTCAACAGGGCCATCATCGAAGCCATCAGCCAAGGCCAGCAGCGGAAGGCCGCTTAGGCGGGATCGGGGTCGTGGCCCAGCCGGGGGAACTCGTGCAGTGAAAATCGATGCGGGGTAGCGGCAAACCTCTGATTCTGCGCCGCTTCGAGGGTAATACCCTGCGGGTATTACCCTGCCCGCCCGTCCCGACTGGATGCCCGGGCCCGGTCGCTCCCGGCTGGCGGCCGAGCAGGATTCCCGCAGTCCGTTTTCCCCCTGATCCTTCCTCCATCGTCCATCCCGTGGGCGCGCAGGAAAATCTGTACCGGGGGTGCCCGGCAAACCATTGATTCTGCGCCGCATCGAGGGTAATACCCTGCGGGTATTACCCTGCCGGCCTTCGCGACCTTGAACGGGGTGTCCCGATCCCGGTCGCCTGCCACGGTGGGGCAGGATGGGCCGAGCCGCTGCAATCGGCAACCTGGCCCTGAAGCCCGTCTCTTCGCCTTGCTGCCAAAAGAAAAGGACCCGCATCCGGCGAGTCCTGTTCGTGCTTCCGTTTTCAGTGTGCGGGGGACCGGGATCGGATGCAAGCAGAATCGGCAGGGTGGGGGGTACGGAGGTAATGGGGGAGCACGCCGCGGCCAAACTGAACTCTGCCCGAAAGTCGCTGCGAGAACCCGCGGCCCCGGTAGTTGCGATCCCTGAAATAGTAACTATTTCAGTTATAGTCTCAGTGCTGCGGTATGACTCCTGAACTATAAGATAACAATTTTTATATAGCACTCACCGTTAAATGCGGTATGCTTTCCGCCTAAGTTGAATCGGCCC
>DATJTG010000006.1:0-5837 GCA_035503555.1 Acidobacteriaceae bacterium
CAATCCCGATGCGCTGAAGGTGGTTCGTCATTCCGCCGCGCACATTCTTGCGACGGCTGTGCTGGAACTGTTTCCGGAAACCAAGCTCGGCCATGGACCCGCCACCGAGACCGGATTCTTCTACGACTTCTGGCGACCCACGCCCTTTACGCCAGAGGACCTGAAACTGATCGAAGGCCGCATGGCCGAAGTAGCCGCTCGCGACGAAAAATTCGTTCGCGAGTTCGAGCCTCGCAACGAGGGTCTGGAGAAGTTCCGCGCCGGCAATGATTTCATGAAGGTCCACTTCATCGAGCGTTTCACGCAGCCGGGGGAAGAAATCTCGTTGTACCGCAACGGCAAATTCGTCGATTTCTGTCGCGGTCCGCACGTGCCCTCCACCGGCCGGGTAAAAGCGTTCAAGGTGATGAGTCTGTCCGGAGCCTACTGGCTCGGTGACGAGAAGAACCCGCAACTCCAGCGCATTTACGGTACGGCGTTCTTCTCAAAGAAAGATCTGGACGAGTATCTCGAGCGCCTTGAAGACGCGAAGCGCCGCGACCATCGCCGGATCGGCAAGGAACTGGAGCTCTTTACGGTGAGCGAAGAGGTGGGCGCGGGGCTGCCGCTGTGGCTGCCGAAGGGCGCGACCATCCGCCGTCTGCTCGAGGAATACATTCTCGGCCTCGAGCGCGAGCAGGGCTACGAGCACGTCTACACGCCGTCGCTCGCCAAGGTGGATCTCTACATCCGATCCGGCCACTGGGCGCACTATCACGAGGACATGTTCCCGCCCATGGACCTCGAGACCGAGCAGATGGTCCTGCGGCCGATGAACTGCCCGCACCATATCCTGATCTACGAGTCGAAGTTGCGCAGCTATCGCGATCTGCCCGTGCGCCTTGCCGAACTGGGCACGATGTATCGGTACGAGCGTTCGGGCGCGCTCAGTGGGCTGAGCCGCGTGCGCTGCATGACGCTCAACGATGCGCACATCTTCTGCACGCCCGACCAGATCAAGGAAGAATTCTCCGGCGTGATGAAGCTCGTGGAGCAGGCCTATCGCGACCTCGGCATTACGCAGTACAGCTACCGCCTCTCGCTGCGCGATCCCGCGAACAAGGAGAAGTACGTCGACAACGACGCGATGTGGGAGCTGGGCGAGCGCGTGCTGCGCGAGGCGATGGACGGGCTGGGGCTGCAATATCGCGAGAGCAAGGGCGACGCGGCGTTCTACGGGCCGAAAGTCGATATCCAGCTGGCCGATGTGATGGGGCATGAGGAGACGTACTCGACCATCCAGGTCGATTTCCACTTGCCCAGTCAGTTCGGTCTGAAGTACACGGCAGCGGACGGAACGCAGCCGCGGCCGGTGATGATCCATCGCGGCGTCATCAGCACGATGGAGCGGATGGTGTCATACCTGATCGAGCTCTACGCGGGGGCGTTCCCGCTGTGGCTGGCTCCGGTGCAGATGGGGCTGGTACCGATCAGCGAGCGGCATCACGGGTATGCCGAAAAGGTGAAGCAGGCGCTGCAGGCGGCGGGATTTCGCGTGGAAGTGGATCACCGCAACGAGAAGATGAACGCGAAGATTCGCGATTTCACGCTGCAGAAGATTCCGTTCGTGCTGGTGATGGGCGACAAGGAAGAGGCGGGGGCGGCGGTGAGCGTGCGCACGCGCGGCAAGGGCGACGAGGGATCGGCGACCCTGGAGAAGTTTATGGAGCGGGCGCAGGATCTCGTGGCGCGAAAGTCCGTGACTCTCTGATCGAACCGAGACAAGTTGTCGCAGTTTGCGACAACTCGTCTCAAAACGCAGCAAATCAGTTCCCCCGTTCCTCATTGCAGGGATCGGAGAGTCTTACGCCCGCATTGGCTCATCGCTAAAATCGGCTGCAGGAGGCGGAGCTTGAACGCCCGGTCCGATTCCGATGCAGTGCCCACTGGAACTGCGAGAACCCATTGAAGTGAGCGCGCGATTCCGCTTCGTGCTGGAGCAGTCGATTCTGGCGCTGGAGGCGGGAGCGGCGCACGACGAGCATGCGCTCGAGCGGCTCGACGATGAGGATCATCGGAGAAGGCAGCGGTTACTGGTGGGCTGCCAGTTGCTGCACGCGTTCCGGTTAAGAGAGCTGCTCGCCCGGACCACGGTGCGATCCGAGCGAGCCGGTTAGAGAGACACTACTGCGGGTGCTGATCCTCAGGCTTCTTGTTCTGCGGACGCTGCTCAGGGTGCTGCGGAGGGTGAGCCTGCCGCTGCTCCGGAGTCTGACGAGCCTCGGGGCGAGCCTCAGGCCGCTGCTGCGGAGCCTGGTGCTCCTGGGGACGCGCTTCCGGCCGCTGCTGCGGGGCCTGACGCTCCTGCGGAGTTGGACGAGCCTCAGGCCGCTGCGGAGCCTGCCGGGTTTCCGGACTCGGGCGTGCTTCCGGACGGTTCGGCTGCGCGTGTTCCATCGGAGTGGGACGACCAGGCTGCTCAGTCGGGCCGGGACGGCCTTCAGCACCTGGGCGATTCGGCTGCGCGACGGATCCGGGGCGAGCTTCTGCTCCTGGGCGGATGGGTTCAGCGGCCGGGCCAGGCCGGTTTTCCGGAGCCGCGCGGTTCACGATTACCGGACCATGCGCGACGTGCACATAGGCTGGCGGCGGCGCGGGACGTCCGGTGTTGATGGGGCGATTCTCCGCGATCATCTGCGGGCGGCCGTGGTTCACGGCGGCAAACTGCGCATGATTCCGGACTGCGACCTGCACCACCTGGCGCTGTGCGGGCAGGAAGGCCACATGCGTTTCGCGGGCGGCGACGATCTGCGCAGCGTTGGGACGGTAGTTCAAACCTCCGCGTCCGCCGACATAAGCCACACGCTCGCGATTGATGACGGTCACGTGGTAGTTGTAGACGTTCCGGATCACGGTGACATTCACATGGCTGACGGCTGTGTTGTAGTAGAAGCCGTTGTCGCGCCAGCAGCCGCCTTCATAGCCGACACCGAAGTAGCCGAAGCCGTAGTTGACGCCGCCGTAAAAGCCGATGTGCGGGCCCCAGTAACCGTGGTAGAAGTGGTAGCGATTGCCGTACCAGCCCCAGTAGCCGGGCGTCCACAATGCGCCGACGTAGGGAGCGACGACCCAGGAGCCGGGCACCCAGTAATAGCCGGCAGGTGCGTAGGCCCAGTAGCCGGGAGTCCAGATGTAGTCCGGACCGGGCGCTTCGGGCTGATCGTATTCGGGCAACGCCGGAGGCGGCTGAGGAGCTTCTGCGACTTGGGTCTGGCCTTCATCGTCTGCCGGCGGAGGGGGTAGAGCGGACTCGCCGGATTGCTCGGTCGTGGCCGGCTCGGAAGACTGGGCGGGCTGTGAAGTTTGATCGGCAGGAGGCGCGGGAGGATTCTGGTCCTGGCCGGTCTCCGTGGTATTCGTGGCCTCGGCCAGATTAGCGCTTGCCGGGTCGTCGCTGGTGGTGGAGGAGGCCGGCTGGGCCGCCTGGTTCTGGCTCTGATCCGTGCTGGCTGTTTGGCTCGAGTTGCTTTTGCAGCCTGCAACTGCGAACGCCAGCAGGAGCGTGGGGAGAAGGAACTTGCCAATCCTGTTCATGGCTGGGTTGGATGCGAGATCCCCTGCGAGACGTGAAGCGGGACGTACGAGGGAGCCGCACCACTCTCCTTTTTAGTTTCGGTGTTCCAGTCTAGTTCAAAGGCGATACGAATGCATTTTTGCGGACGACTGCGACACAAGTTTTCATAGATTTGAACAGAATTTGCGGAGAATGGTTGTCGCAGAGGGATGCTATGCTGCTCAGGATGATTCGCCAGTGGATTGCGGCAGGCATGATGGCCTGCTTCCCGTTTTTCCTCCCCGCGCAAAATTCAGGTCATCCTATCCAGGAGAAGGCAGCGATGCATCAGGTTTCGGGCAGCTTTGATGTGAAGATTGAGCCGCAGAAGGCCGATAATCCGCCGGCACGTGAGTCGGAATTGGGCCGCATGTCGATCGACAAGCAGTTCCACGGCGATCTGGAGGCGGTGAGCAAGGGCGAGATGCTGAGCTTCATGAATCGCGAGGTGGGATCGGGCGGCTACGTGGCGCTGGAGAAGGTGACGGGCACGCTGAGCGGACACACCGGCAGCTTCGTGCTGCAGCACAACGCGACCATGAATCACGGCGCGCCGGAGCTGAACATCATCGTGGTGCCGGGATCGGGGACGGGCGAACTCACCGGCCTGACGGGCACGATGAAGATCCGCATCGAGAGCGGAAAGCATTTCTACGACTTCGACTACACGCTGCCGGACGCGGCGGCATCGCAGTAGTCGCTGCGAATCTCTAGAAGCTGAGCGGGAAGGACGGCTGCGCTTCGGCGCCGGTGGTTGCAGCGGCAGCCAGGCTGACCACGTCTTCCGCCTGCGTTTGGCGCAGCGCTTCGCCAACCAGCAGAATGGACGGCGCGGGAACCAGCGGAATGCGATCGAGCTGCGCCAGGGTGGTGCTGACGATCTGCTGATCGGGCTGCGCGGCGCGAGAGACGATGACGCAGGGTAAGTTGACGGCGAGGCCCTCGCAGCGCAGCTGCGCTGCGATCCCGCTGAGGTCGCGGCCGGGCATGTAGACGACGCGGGTGGACGCGGCGAGGGAAGCCGGCGCGAGCGAGGAGCCCGGCGCGTGGTGGCCGGCGACAAAGCTGATGCTGGAGGCGCTGCGGCGATCGGTGAGCGGGCGCTGAATGGCGGCAGCCGCAGCAAAGGCCGCGGTAATGCCGGGAATAACTTCGAAGGGAATCGAAGCGGCGCGAAGGGCGTCCATTTCTTCGCCGGCTCGTCCGAAGACGAGCGGATCGCCGCACTTGAGGCGCACGACGGAGAGCCCGCGGCGCGCGTGAGCTACCATCATGGCGTCGATCTGTTCCTGGGTGAGATTCTTGCGGCCGCAGCGCTTGCCAACGTTGATGACGAGGGCGTTCGCCGCGTGGGCGAGCACGGGTTGCGGGACGAGGTCGTCGTGCAGAACGACGTCGGCGGAGGCAAGCAGGCGCACGGCTTTCAGCGTGAGCAGCTCGGGATCGCCGGGGCCGGCGCCGACGAGATAAACATTGCCAGGTTTTGCTGTGGTCATGCGGAGACCTCGGCTTTCTGCAGTGCTTCTGTTTTCAGCTTCTCGATGCGCTCGTGCGCGAACTGTCGCGTGGGGCAGGCGGGGGAGTCGCACAGGTGCCGCTGGGCCAGCTCGTGCAACAGCAGATTGCGCTCAGGTCCTGCCGGTGCGGTGGTGCGAATCTCGCGGCGCATTTTGCCAAGTTCGAAGAGCCACGGGCCGAGATCGTGCGGGAGCTGCTCGTCGATTTCGCGGCGCAGGTGCTGCGCGAGCGCGGGACTTTCGCCGGCGGTGGAGATGGCAACCTGAAGATCGCCGCGGGTGACCACCGAACCGAAGTAGAAATCGCAGTTGGGCGGATCGTCGACGGCGTTACAGAGCACATTGCGGCGCAGCGCTTCTTCGTAGACGGTGCGATTCACTTCGGAATCGTTGGTCGCCGCGATCACGAGAAAGGCTCCGTCGAGGTCCTCGGGCTCAAATGTGCGCGGATGCCAGCTAACCTCGCCATTCTCCACCAGCTCGTGAAACTGCGGAGCCGCTGCCGGGGCGACGACGGTGATCGCGGCGCCGGTCGAGCGCAGGCTCTCGATCTTCGCGAGCGCGACCGTGCCCGCGCCGACGACGAGGACGGGGCGGCGTTCGAGGCGAATCCAGATGGGCAGCAGAGTCATCGGCGCTCCTTCAACTCGCCAGTTCGATCGGCACGCGGCCGGAGGGCAGATCGCGCTCGACGGGAGCGAGAACCTCGCCGGCCAGGATCGCGCGGA
>DATJTG010000007.1:0-3747 GCA_035503555.1 Acidobacteriaceae bacterium
GCGTACAAACACCAGGACGCGAAGCGGACGGAATTTCGCAGGTTGGACACGGAAAGCGGACGCACGGAGCCGCTGTTCGACCATGCGGTGATGGCTGAGCTGCTGTCGCGGGTTCTCGAGAAGGAAGTCGATCCGAAGCGCCTGCCCGTCAACGGCATCACCAGGATCAGTGGCGACATCTACACGCTGACTTCCGCCGGCAAGACCGTGGTCTGCGATCTTGCCAACAGGGAAGCGAAGAAGCAGGAGGCTGCCGATCAGTCCGACCCGATGCCGAGTCGCGCGCCGAGAGGAGGTTTCGAGGTACGGCTTCGGGATCATAATCTCTGGATCAAGGGTCCGGACGGCAACGAGAAGGCCGTCACCACCGATGGTATCGCGCATTATGGATATGGCTGCATGCCAGAGTCGTGCGCGGTGGCCATCTACCTGAAACGCATGGGAGTAAACCTGTTCCCGGCGCTCGCGTGGTCTCCGGACGGCAAAAGATTCGTCTATCACCGACTGGATGAGCGTCATGTCGAGGAAATGTTCCTGTTACAGGCAGTCCCGGACGATGGCAGCCTCCGACCCAGGCTCCATAGCTATCGCTACGACATCGTCGGCGAGAGGGGCGCGTTCACCGAACATTTCATCTACGACATCGAGACCGGCAAGAGCACTCCGATTGAATATCGTCCCATCAGCGCGTCGCTCGTTTCGGCGATGCACCATTCGAGAGTGTGGTGGGATCCGGCGGGTGACAGGGTTTATCTGATCGATATCAGCACCCGCGGCAAGCATATTCGGCTGGTCCAGGCCGATGGAAAGTCGGGGAGCGCGCGCGTGCTCATCGAAGAATCCGTTCACGGCTCGATTCTGCCGAGCTGGAGTTGGCAGGTGCCGCCCACAACGCGGACCTTGAGGAACGGCGACGTCATCTGGTTCTCGGAGAGGAGCGGCTGGGGCCACTTCTATCTCTACGACGGCAAGAGCGGGGCGCTGAAGAGCGCCATTACTTCCGGCGAGTGGCTTGCGCGCGATGTCCTGCACGTTGATGAGGAGGGCGGTTACCTCTACTTCACCGGCAGCGGGCGTGAGGCCGGCGACAATGTCTACAGCGTGAAGGCCTATCGTGCGCGCCTGGATGGCGGCGGCGTCGAGCTGCTCACACCCGAGCCGGGAATGCATGTGTTCTTCCTGGCACCACCCAACCTCGCCGGCGGGGAGTCCGAAGGCGTGCCGTCCTTTGCGCCGGGCGGAAAATGCTTCATCGATAGAATGGGCGGCGTCGATGCACTCGCCACCTGGGTGTTGCGTGCGGCGAACGGGCGGAAAATCGCCGAGCTGGCGCGCGAGGACGCCTCACCGCTGCCACCCTTCACCATGCCGGAATCGTTCACAGTCAAGTCTGCGGATGGGAAGTGGGATCTGCATGGCGTGCTGCTCAAGCCCGCGAACTTCGACCCGGCAAAATCCTATCCGGTGGTCGAGCACATCTATCCCGGCCCGCAGACGATGCGGATGCCGGGCAGCTTTTCCGGCGCCACATTCGGCTCTGCGATTTTCGGACCTGCGATATTCGGTGATGCGCAGGCGCTCGCCGATCTGGGGTTCATCGTGTTCCTGTTCGACGGTCGCGGCAACATGGGACGCTCCAAGCCATTTCGCGACCTGTCTTACCATCACATGGAAACCGCGGGATCCCTGGAAGACCATGTCTTTGCATTGAAGCAGCTCGCGAAGAACCGGCCGTATCTCGATCTCGATCGCGTCGGCATATTTGGAACGTCGGGCGGGGGCTTCGCCACCGGGCAGGCACTGACGCAATTTCCCGACTTCTACAAGGTGGGTGTCGCCAGCGCCGGCAATCACGAGAATCGCATCAATATCGCAAAGTGGTCCGAAACCTATCACGGTCTCGCCGGTGAAGTGGATTACGACAAGGTGTTTGCCGGGAAGCATGCTTCGCAGCTGAAAGGGAGGCTTCTGCTCGCGCATGGCGAGATGGACGACAACGCGCATCCCGCGGGGACGATGCGGATGGCCGACGCCTTCATCAAGGCGGGCAAGCAGTTCGACATGCTGATCATGCCTGGGGTGCATCACGCCATCATGTGGGATCCCTATTTTCGCAGGGTTCAGCAGAATTACTTCCTCAAACACCTGATGAATGCCGCCCTGCCGGATGAGCCCAATCTCGTCCCGGTGGGAGGATATGTGGACAAAGAACAGCGCCCTTCGCCGGGCCGTATCTCGAATCCGGGGAGACTGCATGAGTGAGAGTGAGCAGAAAGCGGATGCCGGTTACAAGGCACCGCGTGGGGCTTCTAAAAAGCAGAAGTGGAATGACATCGACTACACCGCCACCGCGCAGTGGGTGGTGCTCCGCAGGAAGGAAAAGCCGGCCGCGGAAGTCTTCTCCGTTTCCTATGTCAAGGATGGACCCGATCCGGGCAGGCCGGTAACGTTTACCTTCAACGGTGGTCCCGGGGCGGCATCGGCTTTCCTGCACCTGGGAGTGGTTGGTCCACAGCGTCTGGACCTGCCCGCTGACGGGTCGTTGCCGCCCATGCCGGTGCGGCTGGTGCACAACGAGGAGTCGTGGCTCGCTTTCACGGATCTCGTTTTCATAGATCCAGTGGGCACCGGCTTTAGCCGCGCGGTCGAGCAGGATGACGGCAAGGGGGACGCGAAGAAGGACGAGAAGCCCAACGAATATTTCAGCGTCAGGCGCGATCTCGAAGCGATGTGTGAGTTCATCAGTCGCTGGCTGTCGGAGAACGGCCGCTGGGGCTCGGCGATCTTCATCGCCGGTGAAAGCTACGGCGGCTACCGCGCCGGGCGGCTGACGCGGCTGCTGCAGGAGAAGGGAATCGGCCTCAACGGCTCGATCCTCATCTCGCCGGCGCTCGAGCCCGTGCATCTTTCCATGGCCTACGGCTGGGGCGACTACGAGGTTGCGACGTGGCTTCACCTGCTGCCGACCATGGCCGCCTCGGCCGCGTTCCACGGTCGCTCACGCGTCTTCAAGCGCGGTACCCCGATCGAGCGAGTGCTGCGTGAAGCGGAAGCGTTCGCGACGGGCCCGTATGCATCGTACCTGGCAGCAGGGGCCGCGATGCCTCCCGCGGAGCGCGATCGAGTGCTGGGGCGCTTTGCCGACCTCGTCGGACTCGGGAAAGATCTGGTCACGCGTGCCGAGGGCCGCATCAGGGTGGGCCAGTTCGTGCGCGAGCTCTTACGCGACGAGCAAAAGGTCGTCGGCCGCTATGACGCCACGATAGCGACGACGGACCCGTTCCCGGATCGGGAAGTGTTTTCCGGCGCCGACCCGACGCTGACAGGGTTCTGGCCGGCGTTCACGATGGCGGTCAATCAGCAGCTGAGATCGGTGATCGGTGTCGAGACTGACCGCGAGTACAAGCTCCTCGAGATCGACGTTTTCTCGGCCTGGAAGAACGATGAGGCCCTGCACTACATCCAGATGACGGAGGGCGCCGTCGACGACTTCCGCTACGGCATGGCGATGAACCCACACATGAAAGCGTTCATCACGCATGGGTGGTACGACCTCATGACGCCGTACTACCTCAGCGACCGGCTGCGAAACCTGATGCGTCTCGAGCCGGGCGTCGCCGAGCGGGTGACCGTGCGCCACTTCGGCGGCGGCCACATGTTCTACCAGTGGCAGGAGAGCCGGAGGGGCTTCACCGCGGCCATCGCCAGCTTCATGGCCGACGCGATGGGCCATTGATGCCCATCAAA
>DATJTG010000008.1:0-83521 GCA_035503555.1 Acidobacteriaceae bacterium
TCCCCAAACTGGTCCCCGACGATATTGAGGGGTTTCCGCTAAGTTGTTGGTTTGATTTGGCGTCCCCGACGGGATTTGAACCCGTGTTATCGCCGTGAAAGGGCGGTGTCCTGGGCCGGGCTAGACGACGGGGACGCTTGGATTGCGGGCGTCAAGGCTGGCGCGCTGCTCGGTTGCGGCCATCTTTGACTTTAACGGCGTATCCCGACAAAGTCAAAGAATCTGGCCGGGGGTATGCCCACCATGCTTTCACTTGCACGCTTGTCTGACGCTCAGCTCGCCGCTGATTTACCTTTTGCTCGTGCGTGACTGAGGCTCGCCTGAATTCGCTGCGAGGTCCCGCCAGAATATTTCCACTTACTGCGGGACGCCGTTGAACTCCAGATAGACCGACAGTTCTGCGCTGCCGATGGGCTTGCCGTGGATCGAGGCCGTCCAGTGCAGACGCTGCGGAGGCGCGCCCGCGGAGGCGGACGGCGCGGTGAAGAAAAGCTGCACAGGCCACACGCCGCCGGGATCGAGATGGTACGCGCCAGGAGGATTGATCGCCGTCCAGCCGCTGGGAAGATCCTGCTGCAGGGTGACGTCCTGCGGATCGTTTGTATTGTTGCGCAGGAGGAGAGGCACCCAGAGCTGACGATCGCTGCTGAGAGCCGTCTGCGGAGGCGCGACGAGATTCGCGAGCGCGCCGAGGTCGTGCGCGCGATAGAACTGCTGATAAAAGGACCAGGGCCCTCCCAGGGTGAGGGTGATTCCCGATTCGGCGGGCGCGGAGGAAGATGCAGGAGGGGTGTAAGCGATGGGCCTGCCGTCGACTCCCGCGAAGACGTCGGCCGTGATGTCCGATGGGACGAGCGATTTGCCGAGGATCAGGTGTTCCGGCGCATTGGCGTAGGCGCGGAGGCCCGCGTCGCCGAAATCGATTTGCGTTGCGTACTCTTTCCAGGCCTCGAGATTGATCTGGGAAAAAGGCACATGCCTGGCTTGCGAGACCTCGGTGGCGAGATATGTTGGGCCGTGGCCCTTCAGAAAATCGGGGTGAGTCGCGTCGGAGAAGAAATAGATCTTCTTCGGTTGCCAGAGCCGCAGGCCCTCGCCATAATTGGAGATGCCGCGGTTGTAGCGGGGAGCGCTCACCTGTTCGCTGAAAGCGGTGGGATTCGCGGCCAGGTCGAAGGCTTCGACGGCCACGACTGCGGAAGCCTGATGATCGCCGTGGTTTTCGCCGGCCACATACGCGGGAAGCCACGTGATGATGACTTCGGGGCGCGTAAGCCGGATGAGCCGAACCATTTCTTCAAGGGCCTCGCCATGGCCGAGGGTTTCGAGCGAATGGAGCACGTCCTGGGTCGCCGTATCCTGACCGTGCAGGAACCAGACATTGGTGATGCCGCGAGCAGCCAGCGAGCGGCGCGCTTCCATTTCGCGCACATCGGCCAGAGCTTTGGACTGCTCGAGGCCGACAGCGTTGGGCCCCGCATTGCCGCGCGTGGTAAAGATGACGGCGACGCGCTTGCCCTGATCGAAGACGGCTTTGGCGAGATACGTGGAGACGGCGGTATCGTCGTCAGGGTGCGCGACGACGACGAGGATGTCCGCCTTGTAGCGAGGATCGGGAGCGGGGACGCGGGCCGGAGACGGATCCAGAGCATGTGCGCAGCCCAGCGCAGGGACCACCAGCAGACCTGCCATCAACAGCCTGCCCAACGAGGTCATCTTCATTTCGTCCTCAAAAATCGACGATAGCAAAACCATGGGCTTCGGCCATGAAATTCGGCCGAAGCCCACGCAGGAGGAGCACACCAACTCAGTAACGCAGCGTGAGGCTGACCTGCACGGTGCGAGGATCGTTGCGGGTGCTGTAGACCTGCCCGAAGTCCGAGGCGTAGAGATTTTCCTGAATGTTCCAGGATCCGCCGTAGATCGGGTGGTTGAAAAGATTGAGGAAGTCTCCGCGCAGTTCGGCATTGATGCGTTCCGTGCTGAAGACTTTGCCGATACCGAGATCGAGATTCTTCGTCTCGGCCTCGCGCAGCGTGCTCATGCGTTGCGGCTCGTTGCCGAAGCTGAAGTTGAAAGGCTGGCACTGGTCGCTGCCGCCACAGGGCACCAGACCGCTGCCCGAGCTCGAAAGGCCCTGGAAGGCGGCTTCGTTGTACCAGTGACTGACGCTGCGGTGGGTCCTCGGGTCGCCGATGACGTTGGGCACGGCGTTACCCGGGAAGCCGAAGTTGTTGAGAGGATTCCAGCCGTAATTGACGGGGTTGAAGAGCGGCAGGCCGCTGGACAGTCGGATCGCGCCGGACAGATTCCAGCCACCCAGGACCTGGTTGACTACGCCGGGCGCAGTGGCTCCGAATTGCCGCCCATGACCGTAGGGCAACTGGTAGAGGAACGCTTCGGCGAAGCTCTGCGGAACGTCGTGCGTGCTGATGGCGTAATCGAGCTTCGGATTCGTGGCATCGCGCCACATGTTCCCGATGGCCCACCCGATCAGAGCTTCAGAACCGTCGTCCAGGTTCTTCGACCACTGATAACTGGTGATGGAGCTGAGGCCGTTCGAGAACGACCAGGTATATTTCGCGGTCAGAGCGTCGAACTGCGAGCGAGCACCCGGCAGCGAACGGGTCTGCTGCAGGTAGGTGTACTCGGGGAACGGGCGGAGCAATTCGTTGTACGGAAGCGTTGACTGGCTCAGATAGCTGTTGGGATCGGTGATGACCGCAGCGTACGGATTGGGAACGGGATTGTTGAGCTGATTGCCGAACGACAGATACTTGTCCGGCATCTGATCGAGATCGAAATTGGGGTTGCCGAAGAGCAGCTTGCGGCCGCGCACGCCGGTATAGCCAATCTCGGCGACGGAGTGTGGGTTGACCTGGTACTGGATATCCGCACTCCACTGATAGAGCGTGCCGATGGGATGGGGCAATTTCGGCCAAAGCTGTCCGGTTCCATAGCCGACATAGGTCATGGCGCCGAGCGTGTTGCCTGTGGGTTGCTGAATGCCTTGCGGGAAGGGGTTACTGACGACATTCTGCACGGTGTAGCCACCGTTGTTGGTCGCGATCCAGTTGGTTTGCGCGGTGTAGCCAGGCGACTGTCCCCCACCATCAAAGCTAAGCATGGCGGAGGCGGGACCGTAGAAGATGCCCGAGCCCACGCGGGCGGCGAGCTTGTCAGTAAAGCGATAGGCGAGACCGAGGCGCGGCCCGAAGTTGAGATTGTCCGGCTCCCATGCGCCGCGTCCGCGGCCGCCGACGCCGGCGTACTCGAATTGTCCATAAAGGTTCGATCCAAAGGCAGCGCTGAGCGGATTGATGGCGGTCAGATCGAAGTAGGCGATGCGATTGTAGCGCTCGGTGGCCGGGCGCTGATTCTCGTAGCGCAGGCCGGCATTGACCGTCAGCTTCGGCGTAGCCCGCCACTCATCCTGGACGTACATGCCGAAGGAGTGCTGGCTCATGGCCGGATCCATGGAAATCGTGGTCTCGCCGCCGCTGCCGGCGCCGATCAGAAGACTGGCAATGGCGTTTCCACTGAGTTCGCTGTTGTTGACCTGCGCGACGCAGGGCTGGCCGTCCGGATTGCCATTCGCATCCGTGTGCGGGTCGCAGGAAGTCTGCGCGGTGCTGAAGTTGAAGACGCCGGGCTGGTCCTCGCGATTATTGATCATCGCGATGTCGTAATTGAAGCCAAACCGTAACGTGTGGGCGTGAAGCTGCCGGCTTACGTTCGCAATGCCGGTGGAGTTGTAGCGGATGTAGCGGTCGAAGGTGGAGTACTGATTGCCCAACGTGTAATAGCCGGCCACATTGACCAGAGGCAGC
This sequence comes from Acidobacteriaceae bacterium, assembly GCA_035503555.1. Taxonomy (GTDB): domain Bacteria; phylum Acidobacteriota; class Terriglobia; order Terriglobales; family Acidobacteriaceae; genus Palsa-343. The sequence continues at coordinate 3,831 of DATJTG010000008.1, forward strand.
GTGTTCACCTGGAACATGCTCGGGTTAAGGCCGATGGCGCTGGAACTCTTGCCGAAGCCGAGAAGCGTTTGTCCCTCGAACCACCGGGTGTAGGCACCGTAGAGATTGATGAGCCACCTGGAGTTCGGCGTAATGGTGTCGTTGATGACAGCCTGCTCGCCATGATCCTGCGTGGCATAGCCTTCGTCGCCGCCGTTGCAGAGGAAGCAGGCAGGCGTGTTGTCCTGGCGGGCGCGATCAGAGACGCGCACAAAGATGCGGTGTTTCTCGCTCTGCGCCCAGTCGACGCGGATGTCGAACTTGTCGTCAGCCGTGTCGCCGCCGCCCTGCTTGATGTAATTGTTCTCATCGTTGGGACCGGCGCTGGGATGATCGGGAGCCGGATAGAGCTGTGCTATCTTCTGGCCGACGGAGTCAATGCCGGAGGTGATTTTGTTGCCGGGGTACGGATCGCGGGTGTAGTACTGCGTGCCGTCGGCAGCGGTCACAAGACGGGTCGTGAACGGGTTATAGATGATGTCGGGTTGCCCGTTCGGCAGGTAGCTCTGCGAGAAGTCGCCACCGACTTCCGCAGTCGTGGGCATGGTCTGCAGACCGCTGCTGTCGGTTTCCGGCTGGCGCAGTCCTTCATATCCGCCGAAGAAGAAGAGGTTGTGCTTATTCCAGATGGGTCCGCCGGTGTCGGCCCCGAACTGATTGCGGTGAAACTTTCCACGCGGCACATCGCTGAAATTGTTGCTCCACGTATTGGCGTTCAGGCCATCGTTCTGCATGTAGTCGTAGGCTGCGCCGTGGAAGCTGGGGCCGCCTCCTCTGGTAATGAGCGTCACGACGCCTTCGCCACCACGCTCGTATTGCGCGTCGTAGACGTTATCGATGACCTGCTGCTCCTGAACGGAGTCGTTGATGGGGGAGACCATCATGCCGCCCCAATCGATCGCGGTGGAGGGAGCGCCGTCCACGAGGATTTCCGACTCGCCGGTGCGGCCGCCGTTGATGCCGAACATACTGCCCATCTGGTCGAGGAAGCTGGAACGGCTGGTCATGCCACCCTGCGCCTCTGTCGTTCCGGCCAGATCGAAGATGAAGTTGAGGGGCTGGAGCGTGTTGTTGGGGAGGGCCTCGAGAAGCGCCTGGTCCATGGTGACGGAGTTGGTGGCGCTTTCGGTGTCGACGAGGACGGTGCTGGCGGTGACGACAACCTGCTGCTGCGTCCTGCCCACCTGAAGGGCAACGTCGACGGTCGCGGCGGTATTGGCTTCGAGGATCAGCCCCGTTCTCAGATAGGTTTCGAATCCCGCTGCGGTCGCCGTGATCTTGTAGGTTCCCGGCAACAGGGCGGTGAAGTTATAGGAACCATTGGCGCCGGACTTTTGCGCTCGGACATCGTTCGTGGCCATATTCTGCAACTGCACGTTTGCGCCGCTGACGACGGCGCCGCTGGAATCGGTGACGGTTCCGGCGATCGACGCGGAGAAGGTTTGCGCTGCGGCAAAATGGGTCGCGGAAGTTGCCAGGAGGAGGCACAGGATCAGGGAAAGGGGATGAGTGAGAAGCTGCGTCAGGTTGGTTTGTCTAATCTTGGCGAGCGTCATTCGAACCTCCAAAGGTGGAAAGCAGGACCGGAAAGAGAGCGAAAGGCAGGTCCAATTTGAAAGCTTTTATTTGAGGGCCGCATCAGTGCTCGTAGGGTCTCTTTTAAAGCTTTCAAAGAATTTCCACGCCAAGACTAGATTCGAAATTCCACGCTTGTCAAGGCATATTTTGCCCCAGTCGGTTATTTTCGAAGCCGGGCTCAGTGCCTTGCGTAATCGGCTGTCATCGGGCGTAAAAAGCTGGGATGTGGTCGTGGAGTCAGACGCCCGTTTTGCCATTTTGGCAGGGGCGAAACCTATCGAATGATCTTCAGCGTCCGACGCGACTCATGTAAAAGGCGATGAAGGACGACGGATTCGTTTCAACCGCAACATCCGCATTGGCCGGGTTCCCCGGCAGCGGAACCGTCATTCCATTGTCGCTGATCGCGATAGCGAGCGGCTGCCGCGTACACAATCTCGGGTCGAGAAGCAGAGAAACCGCCATGGGATCGTGCAGGGTGGGAACCGGTTGTCCCCACAACTTGTACAGGGCCTGCAGAGCATCGGTGAGAGGCGTGTGCAGAGCGAAGATGCGGTCCAGATTCGTCTGCTCGAGTTGGAGGCGGGCCGTTACATCGAGGGGCGCCACCAGAATGGGGACACCGGCCGAGAACACGGTTTGCGACGCGGCGGCGTCTGCGGCAATGTTGTACTCCGCCGTCGGACCGGAATTGGGATAGTAGCCGCGGCGGATCGATCCCCCCATCAGGACGATTTTGTGAATTTTCCGCCCTTCTTCAGGATATTTGCGGAGCAGAGCGGCGACATTCGTAAGCGGGCCGATCGCGACGACGTCGAGCTTGCCTGGGGCTTTGTCGATGGCGGAACGCATCAGGGTGACGGCGTCCTGCGAAACCAGGTTGGGGCTGGAGAAGCCGTCAGCCCACCGCGTTTGCGGAGAATCCATCGGCGCTCCGGGAACGCCTGCGGCCACGGGAATGCCAGTGTGCCCGGCGACCGCCAGCATCTTTGCGGCGAGGCGCGCGCGAGCCACGGTATCGCCGGAAACCGTAGTGACGGCGCGAAGATCGAGTTCGGGGCTGTGAAGGATGAGCGCGAGCGCGAAGGCGTCGTCGATGTCGCCTCCGATATCGGTATCGAGAACGATGGGGGTTGGGCGCTGGACTGCGAACGCGCTGAGAGCGGTTGCGAGAAGCAGGAGTGCAACTGTGGCGAGAGAGCAAAATCGGATGCGGTTCATGCGAGCGAACTCCGGCTGGGCGTCACGATTTGCTTTTGCCTGCGTGAACAGGCCCTGATTTGCCATTGGAGTGTTGGAACATGCGGCTCACTTCCCTTCCCGATGGCATGGAAGTTTGTGCGCCCGCACGCGTGGTGGAAAGAGCTCCGACGGCTGCGCCGAAGCGGGCCGCCTCTTCGAATCGCATGCCGCGGATGAGCCCAACCGCGAGACCGGCATTGAAGGCATCGCCGGCCGCCGTGGAATCGACAGCCTTGACCTTGAAGGCTGGAATCATTCGGCGGAAGCCGTCGGCGCCGGCAATGTAGGCGCCACGGCTGCCCATCTTGATGATGACGCTGGAGGGTCCGCTTGAGAGAAGCATCTCGGCGACGGAAGCAACGTTCGGAGGAGTCAGATCGCCGGGAGCGAGGCCGCAGAGGGCGCAGGTTTCGGTTTCGTTAGGAGTGAGATACGTGACATTGCGCAGCACCTTTTTCGGGATAGGCCGCGCCGGGGCGGGATCGAGGATAAGGGGAATGTCGAAACGGCGCGCAGTTGCGCAGAGGAAGTCGACAGTCTCCATGGGAATCTCGAGCTGGGTGAGAATCATGCCGGCCGCGCGCAGTTGCGGCAGACACTTCTCGAGATCACGGGGCAGCAGGCGATCGTTGGCGCCTGGAACCACAGTGATGCTGTTTTGTCCGGTGGCATCGACAGTGATGAGGGCGACACCGGAGGACACGCCTCTGGCGACAGAGACAGCCTGGACGCCTACTTTGGCGTCGCTAAGACCGCGACGCAGACCGTCGCCGAAGTCGTCGTCGCCCACCTTGCCGATCATCTGGACGGGATAACCCAGACGTCCCACGGCCACGGCCTGATTGGCCCCCTTTCCACCGTGGAACGTCTGGAATTTGTCGCCTTTCAGCGTCTCGCCAGGCGCAGGGATGCGCTTGCCGGCGCAAACGAGATCGAGGTTGATGCTGCCGACGACGACGATGGGTGAAGGCATGAGAGCTCCCTCTAGGAGTACGTGGGCCAGGCGCGGCGGAATCGTCCCAAAACCATGGTGCACCTGGTTGAAGAAGATCGACGCGGAATAATTTTGAAACCTTTCACATCTAAGCCTGGTTGAATCTATCCCGCGCACCGGGCGGTGTCAAGATTTCTTCCGGTCGGCAGCGGCGCATGGGTGCGAGCACGGCTCAGCCGCGAATCAGTTCAGCGACCCTACGAAAGGTATCGACCTGATCCTGGGGAATCATTCCTGTATTGTCAGGAGCCAGATTCAGCAGCAGATTGGCGTTGCCCTTCATGCAGAGTTGGTACGCCTCTGCGATCACCTCGGGGCTCCGCGGCTTGTACCACGGGTGCCAGAACCAGGTGTGCATCCACGGCATGGGCGGATAGAGCGGGCCGGTGGGAAACCAGGTTTCAAAAGGCATGTAGTAGGTCCTTTTGTCGTAGACGACATGCGGATCGTGGCCTTCGAGAGGCGGCAGCGTGTCTTCGCCATTGATGACGTCGCAGGGCCAGCCGGCCGCTTCGCAGGTGCGACCCTGGTTGACGCGGCTCTGCTTGAATCCTTGGTTTTCGACGATGATGCAGTCGGGGCTGTGTTCCTTCACCAGGCGATAGAGCTCCCATCGCTGCTGAGCGCTGAGCTTCCAGGTAATGTCGAAGAGCTGGTAAAACGTGCCCGGATAAAGGGTGTGCAGCTCGGCGACATGCCGCTTGATGAGCTGGAAATACTGGTCGCCGATCGGCGCGTCCCAGTCGAACTTGCCTTCGTTGTGCGGATCGAGAATGCAGTAATAGAAGCCGGGACGCAGGCTGAACTCGTGGCACGCATCCACGAATGCGGCGACGACATCGGTCTTATTGCTGCTCTGGGCGACGGTGTAGTCGTAGCCTTTCGCCGGCCAGAGGCAAAAACCCGACATGTATTTGGCGGTGAGCACGGCGTATTTGGCGCCGAGCGAATGCGCGACCTGGATCCACTGGCGCACGTCGAGGTGCGTCGGGTTGTAAACCGTTGCGGGCTTCGCCCCGGTGTCGTAGTCGTCTCCGGTGAAGGTGGGGGTGCTGAAGTGAAATGAGCAGCCGAAGCGCAAGCGTTCGTATTCGGCGAGCGCAGGGGTTCGCTCGGTCGCGGGCTCAACCGGAGAATTGGCCGCCGCGAAGAGTGGGCGCGCGACGGAATGGAGAACCGCGCCTGCAGCGGGAACGGTGATGGCCTTGAGCAGATTACGACGATTCACGCGATGCACCTCCGGGAAGCCAGCTCGCAACAATTCTGCTTTTCAACTTCTTGAAACGTTTGACTACGAAAGACGCTGCTGTCAACGTCCGGGCCTCATGCTCTTTACGACTGCGGAATGCAGCCAATCTCGGGCGACGAGGCATTAGCGATCCTTTGTAGCGTTCGCCAGAGGCGCGAGAGGAATCTTCTTGCCGACGACGTAGCCGAAAGCATCGAGATCGGCCGAGACGCGTCCAGAATAAAGCTGGAACCACGTTTCGTCAGGAGCGAGCAGATTCTGCACGGCCGAGTAATCCATGACCGGCAGATCGATGGTCACGTGGAGATGCCGGTTCGAGAGATTCAGGATCACGAGGACTTCGTCTTTGCCCTTCCTGCGCAGAAAACTGAGCACGGAGCCGGGCTCTGTGTTGTTGATCCAGACAACCGTGCCTGAGGTGAGAGCCGGCTCACTGGCGCGCATCGCGAAAAGTTTTTGGTAGAAGGCTTGGGTTGCGACGATGGATTTTTCGTCGGCTCCGTTGCCGGTGTCCTTCCACCGAATCGGCGCATGGCCGCGCCAATGCGTGGCTGACGGGTCCGCGACTTCCTGTCCGTTGTAGACGAAGGGCACGCCATCGAGCGTGAAGTCGAGAACGTTGGCGGCCTCGGACGCCTTTTCGCCGAACTGCACGACCGAGCGCGGCCAGTCGTGGTTATCGGTGTAATGCAGCAGGCGCGCGCCCCGGGGCATGGCCACATTCATCTGTTCCCACTCATCCCGGATTTTGCTGGCTGGCGCGCCGTCGCGAAGGACGGAGCAGAGCGCGAGGTAGTACTGGAAGTTGTAATTGATGTCGAAGGCGGCGAGCTGATCGTCGGGGCGGTCGGATTCCGAGAGCATCACGACCTCGGGATTGACCGCGTCGAGCGCCTTACGGGCCTCGTTCCAGAACGAGACGGGCACACCCCCGCCGACGTCGCAGCGAAATCCGTCGATCTGAAAGTCGCGCACCCAGTGGACGAGGCTGTCGATGAGATATTTGCGAACCTCGGAATTAGTGAAGTCGGGCAGAGGCTGCGGCCAGAAACCGCGAGCGATCTGGCCATCGGGCGTCTTTTGAAAGAAGGCGGGATTGTCCTTCATCATGATGTTGTCAGGCGCCGTGTGATAGTACACGATGTCGAGCATCACCCTGAGATGGAGTTTGTGCGCGGCGGCGACGAATTCGCGGAGGTCCTGCTCGGAGCCGGCGTCGGGATCGATCGCGTTGTAGTCCGCCACGCTGTAGGGCGAGCCATGCGGTTCGTTGGTGTACTTCGCGATCGGGCCGAGATACACGATGGTCGCTCCGAGGTCCGCGATACGCTGCAGTCCAGGGATGGCGCCACGCAGGTTGCCTTCCGGACTGAAGGCATTCAGCCAGAGTTCATAGATGCTGGAGCGGTTGACCCAGTCGGGAACTGGCCTTGCGTCGCGGTCCCCGAAGTTGAGGTTCTGACCGCGGCCAACCGTCGCCAGCAGCAGCAGGAGAACTGCCGTCGCCGCATAGGCTAAGCCTTTGTTCCGTAGCGAAGTCCGCGTGCTCATGGGCGACGGCTCGAAACCTGATTGTTCACTTCTGCGGCGAAACAACGGCGACAGCGAAGGGCGCCAGGGTAATTTGGCCGCCGGTAACCGTGTCGGTTCGCGGCGCCTGCTCACCGCTCTGCTGATCGACGACAGCGGCGCTAAGATTGCCGGACGAGAACGCACCCGCAAGGTTCACGACGACGGGATGATCCTGCGTACTGATCAGCAGGAGCTTTTTGCCGGCGGGCGTAATGGATGCCTGCGCGACCACGTCCTCCGTTGAACTGCTGGTCGAGACGAGCTTATCGCCCGGGCCGAAGTTGTGGCTGATGAGCCAGAGCGCCCAGTAGTGCGCATTGGGGCGGTGTGTTTCGCCGTCCATCATCGAGATGGACGGGCACTGGGTCGGATAGCCGTCCATCTGCGACATGCTGATGAGCGGAATGCCGAGGTTCTCGGCCGTAATGAAGGTGTCAGCCCAGTTGGCGCCGTTGGCGTTCCAGTAGAGCGGATTGTAGTTGTGGTACGGCTCGTCGGCGCGACACGATTCCTCGGTGGGAACCACGATGTCGAAAATGCCGAGTTCATCCAGCATGATGGTGGTTTTCGGCGACAGCTGATCGCGGATCTTCATCACGTCGCGAACGCGACTCCCGAAGGCATTGGCCGAAGCGCCGTTGCTCACGTCCATGTCGGGATGGACGAAGTAGGCGTCGTGCCATGTGGAAGGATCGTTGTTGCCGTTGGTGTAGTTGTGGATGCAGAAATACTCGATAGGCGGCGCGTCCGGCGCGTGGTTCTTCGGATCGAGGAAGTATTTCGCCCAGGGAATCTCGGCCCCGGAAACTTCCGCGCTGAAGAAGTGCACTTTGGGATCGACTTTATGGATCGCAGTCGCGACCGCGTCCCAGATCTTCGTGTACTGCTCCACCGTGATGTGATTTTCGAAGTCCGGCTCGTTCAGGACGCCCCAGTAGTCGATTTTGTAGTGGTGGCCGGACTTGTGGTATTTCCCGAGTTCGTCGGTGAATCCGCCTTTGGTGAGCCACTCGTACAGGCGAACCTGGTAGTCGGCAAACTGCCTGCCTGAGGGATCCTTCAGATTATTGCCGTTCGTGTCGTCAGTGTAGGCATAGAAAGAGGCCGAAGGATCGTTGGGGATTTCCTTGTTGGGGACATTGAACATCCAGCGCGGGATGGTGCCCATGTTGATGTGGTGCCGTCCGCTGGTGTTGTTGTAGTAGTCCTCGACGAGGGGATCGATGTACGTGAAATCCCAGAAGGTCTCGGTTGCGGTCGGCGCTTTGAGCTCGGCAACGGCCTGGCGCGTAACCGAGAACCAGAGCTGCAGGCGGGTGTCGTTCGTGTGCAGATCCTTCAGCGCGGCGAATTCCGGATCGTGCATTGGATTGTCGCGCAGGGTAAAGGAGTGGGCGAGAATCTGCGTGGTGGGCGTGGTATTCGAGACTCGCTCGACGTTCTCCCAATTTGCAGAAACATAAGTGTCGCCAGTTTGTGCGACGAGAACGGGGGCGGCTATCGCAGCCGCAAACAATGGATAGAGAATGGCGGTTTTCCTGCGCATCGCTTTCTGAGTCCTTCTTTGCCTGGACGGGCGTCGAGCAACCATGGAAGAAAAGCGGTTCGCATTGCCTGCCGCGAACCTGCGGCCATCAATCGGGAAAGATCACACCCTTTTTCAGGATGATGCAGCCGTAGAGTCGCAGCTCGCCGGTGGCGACGATGGCGAATGCCTTGCGGGCGCGCTCGTAGAATGCCTCGCGAGTAATGGAAGCCACCTTGACGTGACGGCCCTCGGCGCGATCGATGACGACCTGGCAGATCTTCTGGACTTCAGGGATGTCCTGGGGCGCGTGGACCTGCATCATGCGAGCGACCGGCTCTTCCACGAAGGTATCGAGGGGGAGCAACTGCAGGCAGGCCTCGAGAACAGTGGGCAGATCGGCGCTGTCGAAACGGATCAGACGCTGCGCATTGGAGACCGAAGGGAAGTTCGCATCGACAACGGCGATCTCGTCGCCATGTCCCATGGAGGCCAGGAGGTGGAGGAGTTCGGGAGTATGCAGGACCGAGAGTGTTTTCAGCATGTCAATTCATCCGTTGGTACGAGGTTGGACAGAGGATCGCGAGACGGCAAAGAGCTGCGCGAGGCCACGAATTGAATGGTTTCAAATCTCCTTCGAGAACAGTACTGCCGGTTTCGCGATTCTGTCAACGAGAATCTACCAATGCGAAATACTAAAGACGAGTGCAGCTTCTTGACACCGCTGGGGCGCGAAATTAGTGTGAGGCTGACGCTTTTGCTAAATCGTTTCAATTCAGCTCGTCCCAAACCGGAGCGTTGCCGATGAAGCGCGTAATCCTTTCCCTTCTGACAGGCCTGTGCTGTTGGTGCGCCCTGCACGCCCAATCGTCGCCCGATTTGCAATTTCCGTTTGCCGCTGCGGAGGGAGCGCATCCAGTCGATCGTGTGCATGGAGCGCAAGCTGCGCTTGGAGGCGCCTGGAGCTATGTGCCTGGCGTCAGCGGAGATGGGCTGCGATTCGATGGCAACACGACGCGGATGACCGTGAAGGTCCCGGAAAACAAGATGCGCGGGCAGAGCGGATTCACCGTCGAGGCGTGGGTGGCCCTCAATACTTATCCCTGGAATTGGGTTCCGGTGGTGGATCAGGAGATGGACCACCAGGAGGGATACTTCTTCGGAATCGACGCCTTCGGCCACTTCGCGCTGGAGGCTTCGATCAACGGGCAATGGCAGCGGCTTGTGTCGAAAGAAACACTAACCCTGAAGAAATGGGCGCATATCGCCGGGACATATGAGACGAGCGGCGAGAAGGGGAAGCTGACGATATGCCTCGACGGCGTTCCAGTCGGGCGACTCGAGGTGGACGGGGTCTTCACGCCGGCAGACACGGACATTCTGATTGGACGGGTGCGCGAGGCTACCCTCCCCTTCCCTGAGGCTGTGGTGAAGCCGCACTATCCCACCTGGTACTCGCTCGACGGGATTCTGGATGAGGTGCAGATTCTCGATCACGGCGCAAGCGCAGAGCAGATTGCGAAGGAATATGCCGCCGAGAAGGCTCCGGCCGGCGAAGTACTGCCCTGGCCGAAGATGCCCTCCGGGCCGCCGGGACCGGGACCGTTCGGCGCCGTATACGCGACACTGCACTACCAGGACACGTGGGACCATCTTCGGCGCATGGGGCCGGATTCCGATGTGGTGGTGCGCTTCGATGAGTCGCCGATCCGGCTGGTGTTCTGGCAGGGAACGAACTACATCCCGGCGTGGGTGACGGAAAACGACAAGTGGTACACCGACGAGTTTGTCGAAACCTGGGGCACGGACGCCTGCGCGCCGGGCTGGGACTGCGAGCCGATGTCGGACAAACAGAGCCGCTACTCGCACGTGAGCATTTTGGAAAGCACGGATGCACGCGCGGTGGTGCACTGGCGGTATGCGGATGCGGAAGTGGAGAGATACAACGGAGCCTTCGCCGATCCGGATACCGGCTGGTTTCACTGGATCGATGAGTATTGGACCGTGTATCCCGATGGCATTGCCATCCGCAAACAGGTTCTGCACGAAGGCGACAAAAGCCTGCCGCACGAATGGCAGGAAACGATCATCCTCCACCAGCCGGGCATGCGGCCGGAAGACGACATCAACTGGGACGCGATGACGCTCGAGAACATGCAGGGCGATGCGAAGACCTACACGTGGCGCCCGAAGACAAGCGGAGAATTCAGCCCGGCGAATGGCCCGGCGGGATTTTCGGGGCCGGAACATCCAAACATTCAGCTGGTGAATTTGAAGTCCGAGTGGAAGCCCTTCCAGATCACACCTGGACAGGATGCTAGCGCGGATATCTACGGCAACGAGGACACGTACTTCGCGTTCGAATGCTGGAATCACTGGCCGGTAGCGCAGATTCCTTCAAGCGATCGTCCCTGCGTCACAGACGATCGCCCGTCGCACAGCTCGCTGTCGCACCTCTACTGGAAGATGTACAGCAACGAGGCAAATGCTGAAACGAAGATCCTGATGGACGGGCTGACGACCCGCAGCGCAGCGGAGCTTCTGCCCCTGGCGAGGTCGTGGATCGCACCGCCGGAACTCAGAACCACTGGCGACGGCTTGCACAGCGAAGGCTATGATCCGACACAGCGCGCGTGGGTGATGAGCAGAAACGGGCATGCCGCAGCGGGATCGGTGGAGTTCACCCTGGCGGCAAGCGAAACATCGCCTCTCTTCGATCCTGCGTTTGTTATCAAAAACTGGGGCGACGGAAATGCGCAGCTACGCATCGATGACAAACCGGTAGGGTGGGGCAAGGAATATCGCGTGGGGCACGTCCGGCACCTGGATGGGACGGACCTGGTGATCTGGATGGAGAAGAAGTCGATCACGCCGCTGCGGATCGAGGTAACTCCGGCCCGCTGAGCGGCCGCAGCTAAGTCGCGGCCAATGCGGGAGGGGCGGCGACAGTGGTTTGAGCAGACGTGCTCCTGGCGGCCAAGCTTTTCGGAGGCGCAACGGATTCACGTACGCGCAGCTCAGTTTTCAAAATAATGTGGCGGACGGGGCTGTTTTTGTCGGCGACACGATCCAGCGCAAGGTGTGCCGCGGCAGCCCCGAGCTGATATGGAGATTGATAGACCGAAGAGAGCTGCGGGGTGGTCGTTTCCGTGAGATCGAGGCCATCGAAGCCGACGACGGAGATGTCTTCAGGGCAATGGAGCTTTTCTTCACGGATCGCAAGGAGGGCGCCGAGAGCGATCATATCGTTGCAGGCAAGGATTGCCGTGGGACGCGGCACCATGCGCAGTAGAAGTTTCGTTTTGGCATAGCCGCCTGCGCGATCGAAGGAGCTCTCCTGCAGGAATCCGGGGAGGACATCGATTTTGGCGGAGCGCAGAGCCCGCTTGAATCCCTTCAGACGGTCCTGAGAATTGGTGAGGTGCAGCGGCCCGGTAATGCAGGCGATATCGCGGTGCCCCAGATTGATGAGGTACGAAGCCGCCTCGTAGGCGCCGGCTCCATTATTGATGGTCACGCTGTCACCGCTCCAGTTGCGCGGAAGGCGATCGATGCAAACAACGGCGGCGCCAGCGCGACGCCACGATTCAGCCTGCGCGCTGAGATCGCTGAAATCGGAAGGAATGACGATCAGCCCTGAAGGGAGATAGGTGCGCAGAGCGTTAAGGTGCATCATCTCCTTGCCGTGATCGTTGTCGGTATTGCAGAGGACAAGGCGATAGCCGTTCGAAAAAGCAACGTCCTCGGCGCCGCGAACCACGCCAGGAAAAAAGGGATTGAGAATATCCGGAATGATCATGGCGAGAATATTCGTCTTGTCGCGGCGAAGTCCGCGCGCCAACTGGCTGGGTTGATAGCCCGTGGCGTGGATGGCATCCATGACGCGCTTGCGCAGCGGTTCGCGAACGCGGGCGGTGCCGTTGAGCACATGGGAGACAGTCCCGAGAGAGACTCCCGCGAGTTCCGCGATCTTCTTCATGTTCGCCATGATTCGTCTCGATTCGATACCAGGCGCGACTCAGAATACAGCAATGCGCAGAACGTCGCTTCAGCGGCGCTGAGTCTGAATGCTTTCAGCCAAGCATAGCAGAGTGGTTAATGGAGTTCCGCGAGTCGAACGTCGGCCTGAGTGGCCCGTTAATCAATCACAGGACCGGGCACTTCCGGGGAGAGAAACGGGAATCTTGACAAGGGTGAGGGAGCAAACATATGCTGGCCTCGAACTTTCTTGAAAGCTTTCATTTCATGACTCAGACCGTCGCAAGCATCGACCGAAAAGTGAAGCTCGGCGCCTCAGTCGCCTGCGCGAACCTGGCGCGGCTCGAGGACGATCTGCGCGAACTGACCGCCTGCGGAATCGATTCGCTCCACATCGACATCATGGATGGACGCTTCGTCAGCAACTTCTGCCTGGATTTCTCGCTGATGGAAACTATCGGCCGCATCACGGACCTCCCGCTGGATTGCCACCTGATGATCGAGGATCCGGAACGCTACATTGGCCGAGCAGCAGCGACGGGCGCTCAATTCATCGCGATCCACTACGAGGCGACGCCCCACGCGCAAAAGGCGCTGCAACAGATTCGCGAAGCCGGGGCCCGGGCGGGCATTGCGCTCAACCCTGCCACTCCGGTGCAGTGCCTAGAATACATCCTTGACGACATCGACTTCGCCACCATCATGACCGTGAATCCCGGAGCCGTGGGTCAGAAGCTGATTCCCGCGATGCTGCGCAAAATCTCTGACACACGGCACATGCTGGACGAGGCCGGCTACCAGGCGGTCGAAATTCAGGTGGATGGCAATGTGAGTTTCGCGCACATCCCGGCGATGGTGGAGGCCGGCGCGACCATGCTTGTGGGCGGAACGTCCAGTGTGTTTCACAAGGACTATTCCATCCCCGATGCGGTACACGCAGTTCGACAAATGGTGGAAAGGCTCGGACAAGCTTCATGATCATCGTTCACTCTTACCCGCTTGCTGTGGCCCTGTGCGTGCTCACGATGTTTTGCTGGGGCTCGTGGGCCAACACGCTCAAGATGGAGCCTCGCTCCTACGGTTTTGGACTCTTCTACTGGGATCAGGCCATCGGCTATCTGATCCTGCCGCTGATCCTGGCGCTGACGTTCGGCTCGATGGGCACGGAGGGCAGATCCTTCGTCGCCGACCTCGTCCAGGGAAGCGCTGCAAGTTACGCCTGGGCGATTCTGGGCGGTGTGGTCTTTAACCTCGCCAACATTCTTTTCATGGCGGCGCTCGATCTCGCCGGGATGGCCGTCGCGTATCCAATCGCGATCGGCATTGCCCTGGTCGAGGGCGTCCTGGTCAACTACATCGCTCAGCCGAAGGGCAATCCTCTGCTCATCTTCGGCGGCGTTGCGCTGATCATGCTGGCCATTATTCTCGATGGCTTCGCGTATCGCTCCTGCCAGGACCAGGCCGCCGGGCCGGGACAGACCCGCAAAGGCATTCTGCTTGCGGTTTCGGGCGGCATCCTGATGGGCCTCTTTTACTTCCTGGTACAGCGTTCGGTCTCGATGGACTTCACGCATCTGGAACCAGGTAAGTTCGGACCCTACGCGGCCGTTGTGGTGTATTCGGCCGGATCGCTGGTTTCCAACCTTGTCATCAACACATATTTCATGGCGCATCCCGTGAAGGGCGAGAAGGTCACCTACTCCGACTACTTCGCCAGCGGGACGTGGAAGTATCACCTGATCGGCATGCTCGGAGGCGTGATCAACGGCATCGGAGTGACCTCAAACTTTGTCGCTTCGAAAACCGCGAGCCCGGCAATTGCCTACGGCCTCGGCCAGGGCGGCACCATGATCGCCGCCATCTGGGGCGTTTGCGTGTGGAAGGAAACGAAGGGCGCGACGAGGAGCGTTCAGCTGATGATCGGTGCGATGTTCGTCTTCTTCCTGGCCGGCCTGCTGCTGCTGGTCGAATCGATGCTGCGGTAGCACGGGAGAGCTGGAGTGGTTGGCATCGGTTCAGATCACGCTGCATTCGAATTTAAAGAGGCCATTCGAGCCTGGCTGACCGATTCCGGTTACGAAGTGCGCGATTTTGGCACCTGCGGGCCGGCACGGGTGGACTACTGCGACTACGGCTTTCGCGTGGCCGAGGCCGTGGCACGCGGCGAATGCGAGAGAGGCCTGGTTTTCTGCGGAACGGGCGTCGGCATTTCCATATCAGCCAATAAGGTTCCGGGTATTCGCTGCGTCGTTTGCAGCGAGCCTTATTCCGCAAAGCTGTCGCGGGAACACAACGACACCAACATGCTGGCGCTGGGCGCGCGCGTGGTCGGGATTGAACTGGCGAAGATGATCGTCAAAATCTGGCTGACGACGGCATTCGAGGGCGGACGGCATGGGGATCGTGTGAAGAAGATTTCCAGGTATGAAGAGACTCGCGATGCTGCCGTTTCGCGGATTCAGGGGTGATGCATGAGCGCTCAGGAACTGAACGTCGGCGTAGATATCGGCGGAACGAACATCAAATTCGGGATCGTCGATGGCAAAGGCCAAATCCTGCGGCAGAAGAAGATTCCCACCGATCCGAATCGCGGTTGCAACGCGATTCTCGCCGGGATCGTGCGTGAAATTTCGGGTCTGTTGCGCGAAGCTGCATTACGCGCGGAGGACCTGACGAGCATCGGCATCGGTGTGCCTGGGACGGCGGATTCAAAGCATGGCGTGGTCGTCTATGCGCCTAATCTGTTCTGGAGAAATGTGCCGATCGTTCCTGCGATTCTTCCCGTCTTCGGCGTTCCCATCTCGATTGCCCAGGACACGCGAGCCGCAGCCTGGGCCGAATACCTCGTCGGCTCGGCACGCGGCTTGCGCGGAGTGGCGGCCGTGACCCTGGGCACAGGCATCGGCTGCGGCATGGTGATCGACGGCCGCATCTTTCACGGTGCGCTGAATACCGCCGGCGAATTCGGCCACCAGATCGTCGAGCTGGAAGGAGAGCCGTGCAATTGCGGACGTCATGGATGCCTGGAAGCTCACGCCGGAGGACTCGCGATTGTGCGAACGGCGGAGAAAGAGATTCCGCACCTGCACGAACTGCTCGATGGCAAGCCGCAGATCGACGTCGCAGACGTTTATCGTCTCGCCCAAAGAGGCAATGCGCAGGCGCGGCGTCTGACAGATCGCGTACTCCGGTATATCGGCGTGGGCCTCGTGAATCTGATCAACCTCACCAGCGTGGAGATGATCTGCCTGAGCGGCGGCATCAGCAATGCACCCGCGGAGCTGCTGCTCGATCCATTAATTGAGTTTGTGCGAGAACGAGCGTATAAGATGGCGGCCAATGAAGTGCGGATCTGCCGCTCGACGCTGGGCGAGGATGCGCCGTTCATTGGCGCTGCTCTTCTTCGTCACGAATCGGAACACACGGCTATCCGGCAACGGACAGCCGCGGCCGTTTTGGCCGTCTGACGGGGTATAAAAAGGCGCGAGGATCGTATGGCAATTGGTGCAAAGCAGGATCGAGACATGAATCGCCGCGAATTTATGCGGCTTGCGGCTGTGACGTCGGCGTTGACTCTGGCTCCGGCGCAGTTGATCGGTGCGACGGAATCGGAAGCTGTGGCATGGCACGGCGCGCTGTCACCTCTGCCGCCGGGCGCGGTGCGTCCCGATGGGTGGCTGCGCGGATGGCTGCAGAAACAGGCAGCGCAGCTGGGCTCGCACCTCCCTGAGATTTCCTGGCCCTTCACGCAGGATTTCTGGGGCGAGCAGCAGCAGGGCGCTTACTGGTTGCCGGAACAGGAAGACGAAGACTGGTGGCCGTGGGAGCAAAAGGGCTACTGGATCGACGGGGCGACACGGCTGGCCATTCTGCTGCGCGACGAGCAGTTGCTCGAGAAGACGAGGCGGCCCATCGCGTACACCTTTTTGCATCCCGATTCGGAGGGATATCTTGGGCCAGAGCTGTTTCAGGACCCGCTCGGGGATTATCATCGCTGGCCGCACGTCGTATTTTTCCGGAGCGTCGCCGCCATGGTGGACGCGTCGGCCAAAGTGCCGGGCGTCTCGAGCGCGCAGATTGCTGAGCTGATGCAGCGGCACTATCTCACCGACACCGCTTCCTATGGAAAACCGAAGAGGAACGTCAACAACATCGAAGACATGCTTTGGTGCTACAGCAAGACCCGTGAGCCGCGCTTGATGACCCTCGCCGAGAACACGTGGGTCGAGTATCAGAAGTATGCGGACGATCCGGAGAACTCCGATCTCGGGTTTCTCCGGGTGATGGGCGATACGCCCATCCATGCACACGGCGCGACGTACGCCGAAACGGTGAAACAGCCGGCGATTCTGTACCTCTACACCGGGAGGCCGGAATACCTGCAATTCGGACTCGCAGCACAGCGGCGGATCTTCGACTTTCACATGCTGATCGATGGAATTCCATCGACGTCGGAGTGGTTCTCGACGACAACGGCGCTCGATTCGCACGAGACCTGCGACATCGCCGACCATACGTGGTCGTGGGGGTATTACCTGATGGCGACCGGCGACGCACATTGGGGCGACCGCATTGAGCGCGCCTGCTTCAACGCGGCGCCCGGAGCGCTGCGCAACGACTGGAAAGCGCTGCAGTATCTTTCATGCCCGAACCAGTTTCTGGCGACGCTGGATTCCGATCACAACTGGCCGAATTTCCCCGAGCACGGCATGAGCATGATGGCATACCAGCCGAACCCGGGCAAGCGCACGGCGTGCTGCGGCGGCAACGTGCATCGGATTCTGCCGAATTATGTCATCCGGATGTGGATGAAGAAAGGCGACGGCCTTGCTGCGGTGCTCTACGGCCCGTCCACCGTGAATGCATTGGCCGGCGCCGAGCGCGCGCCTGTCGAGATCGTGCAGACGACGCATTACCCCTTCGACGACGAAATTCGCCTGCAGGTGAATGCGGAGAGTCCCGTGACCTTTCCGTTGTCATTGCGAATTCCCGGGTGGTGCGAAGCTCCGCGTGTGGCCGTCAACGGAACGCCAGTTTCTTCGAATCGGAACAGCGACGGATTTGTCGTGCTGAAGCGAACCTTCAAACCCGGCGATCAGATCACGCTCACATTGCCGATGAAGACGGCGCTTTCGCATTGGCCTCAGAACGGGATCGGCGTGGAACGCGGCCCGCTCGTCTACTCGCTGCCCATCGAGGCCGAGTGGACGACAAAAGTCGAGCCGAAGTACTCCACAGAAGAGTTTCCGGCGTGGGAAGCCCGGCCGAGCAGCGCCTGGAACTATGGACTGGCGGTGGATGCAGCAAGTCTGGAGCACGCGGTTCAGGTTCAGGCGCAGCCAGGGATGATCGAGGAAGCCTTCGATCCGTGGGAAAAGCCTCCCGTGCAACTCAAGGTGCCGGCGCGAAAGATTGCCGGATGGGAGTTGCAGGCCAATCCGGAGAAGCCGGAACAGAAGTTCACGCCGCCCCTGCCGGATCCGAAGAATGTGCAGGTAAGTGAAACGGTCGAAACGATTACGCTGGCTCCCTACGGGTCAACCAAGCTGCGGGTCACGATCTTCCCTGCCGTGAAGTCTTAAGAATCGTTCGCGCCTTGGACGGACAGCCCCTGGCAATTGCGGTTTCGCATTAAGTGCGGCCGTGCCCCTGCCAGGAGCGGTCGAGTTCGTCGAGGGTTTCGCGGTCCGACGCTTCCCCCGTCAAAAATCGCGCAATTATCGCGGCGCCTATGTTCTGGTATTCGGCAAAGCCGGCGTGGCGCGGGCGCAGCCACGCAGTCTCGATCACCGGCAGCGTGGCACGCAGGTAGCCGTTGGTGATAGCGTTCGCGTGATCGCCGGCCCACGCGCTGCGCCGGCCGGGCTGGCCGCCCGACTCCACATAAAGAGTGCACTGGCAGTCGCGGCTCCCGACCATCGTCGCATAGGCAAGAGCGACCTCACGATGCGCGGAGTGGACCGAGATGGCCAGCCCTGCTCCTCCCAGCGTGGCGCCCACAGGTCCGCCTCCCGCAGAAGGAATCAGCCCGAACGAGAGAAGGTGCCTGCGATATGCCGGGCGCGCATAGTTGGAGTAGCCGAAGGCGAGCGGGCAATAGGCGGTTTCGTCGGTGGCACTCATGCGTTCCCAAACCGCAATCGGATTTTCTGACAGAGCCTTCTCCGACGCGACCCCGCGCAGGCGGCGCAGAACGTCCAGCGCATACGCACCCGTTGAGCGCGGAACCACCCCTGAGCTCTCGGTGAACGGTGCATCGCCGGCATTCGCACAAATCGAGCAGAACGCCAGGAACGCGTCCAGCGGAAAGAGCGGCAGCGAAACAAACCCGCGCCTAACGGCCGCAACGGCGAAGACATCTTCCCAGCTTTTCGGCATCGGTACGCCCTCGCGATCGAGCAGGTCGGCGCGACATCCGGCAACCTGCGCGGCGGCATCAATCGCCAGCGCCCACTGGTGGCCGTCGAAAATGTAGCTGGCGTGCGAAGGCCCAGCGCTGTCGCGGGAGAAGTCCGCGAGGAAGTCGGCGAGAAGGTGTTCCTCGAGAGGAAGGAATGAGCCTGACTGGGACAGAGCGGCCATCCACGGATGATCGAGGACGACAAGATCGTAGCGTTTGGCGAGGTGTTCCACTGGCGCCTCGCCAAATTCCCTCAGGCTGCGGGCCTCCCACTCGATCGAGACGCCGGGATGCTCGAGACTGAACTGGTGCGCGGTGGCAAGCATGGGAGCCAGACCGCGGTCGTGCCGCCACGTCATGCCGCGGAGGCGGATCAACCCTTTTCCTCGAGAACGCCGACCACGCCGTCCTTGTGGAGTTGATCGATCTCCTGATCCACGAATCCCATCTCCTGAAGAATGGCGCGGCTGTGCTCGCCAAGCAGCGGCGGGCGGCGGATCTCGCAAGGCGTGCGGCTGAAGCGTGCGGGCGGACCGATGGTACGGAACGGAGGTACCTTCGGATGCTCGAAGCTCACGATGCTCCTGTTGTGTTTCACCTGGGGATCGTGCTCGATTTGCGGGAACGTGTTGACCGGCGCGGCCCAGATATCGGCTTCCATGAAAATGTCGATGAGTTCAGACGTGGTCTTCTTCAGGAAGCCAGGCTCGAGGCTGCGTTTCACTTCATCGCGATTCTCGATCAGGTTGCGGGAATTGTTGCCCTCGTAGCCCGCGACCCCGACCAGTTCCGCAATTTTACCGATCGGCATCATGGCCACGACGATGTAGCCGTCTTTCGTTTTGTAGATACCCATCGGGGCCCCGACACAAGGATGCCCAATGCCCGCTTCGCTGCGCTGCGGAACATGTCCGGTGTTGAGGTAGAGCGTAACTTCCTGCGTAGCAAGGCCGAGGATCGAGTTGAGCAGATTGATGTCGATGCGCTGGCCGAGGCCCGTGCGGTTGCGCTCGTACAGAGCAGCGAGGATCGCGCCCACGATGTGGAACGATGCGGTCAGGTCGGCCACGCCCATCCCCACCGGCGAGGGTGGATCGTCCGCCTTGCCCTGCAGGTTCAGTACGCCCGCGACCGCTTGCGCCAGAAGATCCTGACCAGGCCGCGTGAGGTACGGGCCATCCTGTCCCCAGCCACAGCTTGCGCAATAGATGAGCTTCGGATGGATCTTCGCGAGCGATTCGTAGCCCAGGCCGAGGCGATCCATCACGCCGGGACGGAAGTTCTCAAGCAGAACATCGCAGGAGCGGATGATCCGCAGCGCCGCATCCTTACCCCGCGGATCTTTCAGATTGAGCGCGAGGCTGCGTTTGCCGCGGTTGAAGGCGAGAAACGAAACCGACTCCCCGTTGATCCACGCATCGCCGAGCGACCAGTTGCGCTGCCAGTCGCCGTGCAGAGGCTCAATCTTCAGAATCTCCGCGCCATAATCGGCCAGCATTTGCGTGGCATTGGGGCCCTGCACCAGCTGGCTGAAATCTGCAACGCGCAGCCCTTGTAACGGTCCGCTCAACTTCTTTCTCCTTTGGGCATCAATTCGTGAACCATTCCGGACTCTGCGTCCAGAATGCTCTCGATCAACGACAGCCGATCGCGGCTGGCAACGAATTCCAGACGGCGGATTCCGAACGGGTCGATCTCCTCGCGCACCTGGCGGAGTTGCTCCTGCGTCGGCGGCGCAGTCACCGCGAGAGATTCGGAAACCAGCACTTCCCCACCGGTCCGATCGCGCACCTCGTCAAGCGTGACACCGGGATGAAGGTTGACGAGATGGAATACGCGATCAGAGTGATCGAGTTCGAAAATTCCCAGCTCCGTGATCACGCGGACTTTACCGGGCGGAAGGCCGGCACGGCGGCGTTCTTTATCGGTGAGCAGGCCACGTGAGGCCGTGCAGAAATCCACTGCTTCGACGAAGCGTTCGCGCGTGTGGCGTGCGAGATAGAGCGTGAAATTGCGATGCAGATTGGCGACATCGGCCATGCCTCCCTGCCCCGGCAGGCGCACGCGCTTCTCGCCGCTGCCAATCCAGGCATTGTTGGTACGGCCGTGGCGGTCCAATTGCGCTGTCGTAATAACCTCGTGCGTGATTCGGCCCTGCTGGTAGTACCAGTGGTAGGTTTCGTCGCCGCCCCAAAACACTTTCGCGCTTCCGAATTCGAGCGGCTCCGCGGCCGTCAGGGACATGGGATGGAAGTCGATGTCGATAAAGCCGCCGTTCAGCGCAATGATCGTCAGGTTCGGCGCGTGGGTGCGCTTGGCCAGCAAATACGAAACCATGGCGAGGGGCGAGACAGAGCCGACCGAGCAGATGCTGTGGTTGTCGTACTCGCGCGAGAGGCAGACGGCCATCAGTTCATCGATCGTCCAGGATTCCGATGCGGCCGGAATGCGGTGCTTCGCGAGCCGCGGCGGCGTAAGATCGGCCGTGCGAACGCTCGCGGCTGTAGCGAGAAACGCCTTGCGCTGCGAGTCCGGCTGCGGTTCCTCTTTCGGGCCTGCAGCGGCTGAAGGAGCGCTTTGCTGCGCGCTGCGACGGCGCTGCTGCTCCTCGCCCACTCTGCGCAGCAACTCGCGATAATCCGTCGAGTAGTAGGGCAGGCACGCTGTGGGCCATGCTCCCCAGGGAACATGCGCAACGGCAGTTATAAATTCGCGAGGCAGAATAAACGCGCCCCGAGCAGTGCCAAGAATTCCTGGCTCGACGATCTCCTCGGTCGTCACGAGCACGTTCTGCGCAGCGCCCAGCAGGCACAGATCGAATCCGCGAGCGCCCTGAATTTCGATATTGCCGGCCCGATCAGCGCGCTGCGCGTGGAGCAGCAGGTAGTCGACGTCGAGGCGGCGCGCCTGGCCAACGGGGTCGCCGCTGAATGCTGACGGCGACGTCTTCCAGAAGTCGCCGTTTTGCATGATGTCCGACCCGGCGGGCGGCTGGAAGGGCAATTCCGGCAGGCGAAAATGCGCGGCGTGCAGGGCCTGCATCATCGCCAGCGCAGTCCACTCCTCGATTTCGACCTCTTCCTTTTCGAGCGCTTCGCGGAAGCAAGGCGCAAGGCCAAAGATGTCGAGACTGGAAAAGCAGAAGGCCAGTTTGCGCACAGCCTTCGCTTCGAGAAAAAGTTCGAGAGCGAAGCCGCCGCCCCAGCTGACGAAGAAAAAGTCCCCCTTCTTCTCGTCCAGCACCTTGCGGATCAGAGCCATGGGCAAGCGCGAAAGATGCACGCCGCCAATACCGAGACTCGCGCCGTTGGGGACACGCCGAGCGAGGTCATTGAGCGGGAGAAATTCAGTCATAACCAATCCATTCGGAGGAGGGGAAACCTGCTACAGCACAGCACAGGAGACTCCTCCGTCGATGGCGAGGCACTGCCCCGTAACCCAGGAACTTTCGTCGCAGGCCAGGAAGAGCGCGGCATAGGCCACGTCAATGGGCTGGCCGATACGGCCCAGCGGATGCATCTTGTCCCAGGCGGCGCGCAATTCCTGAGGGTTGTCGACCCGCGACAGGACGCCGGCGTTCATCGGCGTATCGACGGTGCCAGGGGCGATACAGTTCACGCGAATGCCAGCCGCCGCATATTCCCGAGCCATCTGACGCGTCATGGCAATGATGCCGCCTTTGCTCGCGGCATAGTGCGGATATCCGGGAAATCCGAAAAGCCCCTGCACGGAGGACACGCTGACGATCGAGCCACGTTTTGTCTGCAGCATTCCCGGCAGCACGTGTTTCGCGCACAGAAACGAGCCAAGGAGGTTGACGTCGAGAATGCGGTGCCAGTCCTCCAGCTTGAGCAGGTGCGCAGGGGATTCATGTGCGATGCCGGCGACGTTGAGCAGCACGTCAATCGTGCCGAAGCGGTCGGTACCGGCCTTCACCAAGGCTGCGACGTCGCCTTCGTGGCTGATGTCAGTCTTCACGAAGAGGGACACCCCGCCGGCTTCGCGAATCTCGCGCTCGGTTTCTGCCGCGGTGTCGTTGACGTCAGCAGCGACGATGCGGGCGCCCTCGCGGGCGAAGAGGAGCGCGACAGCCTTGCCAATTCCCATAGCGGCTCCGGTGACGAGAGCCACGCGATTCTCAAGACGCATTGAAGACCTTTTCTTCGGCTTGCGGGTGCCAATATAACAGGGGGCGAGGTAGACTTGAAAGCATTCATTTTGAGGAAAAGCGAGGTTTTCTGCAAAATGGGCACTCCTGTCGGGCGGCCACAAATCGATGTCATTGCCGATGACGGCAACCTCTGCGGTGAAGGCCCGCACTGGGATGAGCGCGAACAGGCTCTCTGGTGGACCGACATTGACGGCAAAAAGTTCTATCGCTATCGCTGGCACGAACAACGGCGCGAGCTGGTCGATGAGGGATTCACGATCAACGGCTTCTGCCTGCAGGAGCACGGCGGCTTTCTCACCACCAGCAGCGAGGGCGCGTGGCTGTGGCATCCCGGCGAAAAGCCGTTTCTGCTGGCGCGCAGCGCGGAAGGGCAGGAGTGTCGCCTCAATGATTGCCTCGCTGATCCTGAAGGCCGCGTCTACTCCGGCTCCTACCATCTAAATCCGGACGGGACCTCGCCGCCCAGCTATCTCTTCCGCGTCGACACCGACGGCAGCGTGCATGTGGCCGACGATGGCATTTGCTTTTCGAATGGGCTGGCCTTTTCTCCCGATTGCAGCACGCTGTATTTCACCGACATGGTGGCGCGATGCATTTATGCGTACGACTGGCGCCGCCACGACGGCGCTCTGAGCAACCGGCGCGTCTTCGTGCGGGTCGATCGCTCGGAGGGAATGCCCGACGGGCTGACCGTCGATGCCGAAGGTTTTCTCTGGATTGCACACTGGTTCGGCGGCTGCGTCACCCGTTACGATCCCGATGGCAAGCGTGAGCGAAAGGTCGAGCTGCCTGCTTCGCAAACATCGTCTCTCGTTTTCGGTGGCCCGGATCTGGAAGAGATTTATGTGACCACCGCCGCGCTGAACAACTGCCTTATGCTCGCGCCGGAGGGATATGACCCCAACCGCGTCCTGGTCGGGGGGGCGCTGTACCGTATGCGCCCTGGAATTCAGGGGAAGCTGAAATTCCGGTCGCGGGTGCGAGCCCCCGGGGCTGCGCGTACCTCGTAGAATCAGGGGGCAGCATGAGCAAAGGAATCTTCGTCGGGCTCGCTACGATTGACCTCGTCTACGAAGTGGATGAGTTCCCTGTCAGCGATTCCAAGATTACGGCCAGGAGCCAGAGCGTCATCGTGGGCGGCCCGGCCACCAACGCAGCGATCACATTTCGTCACCTAGGAGGAGAGCCAACCCTGATTACCGGCCTTGGACGCCATCCGCTCGCCGATCTTATTCGAGAGGATCTCGACCGATACAAGATCCGGCTGATCGATCTCAATCCCGATTCCAGCGAGGTTCCTGTTCTCTCTGCCGTGGCCATCAATGTGGCGGGACAGCGCAACGTCATTTCCGCCAATGCATTGGGGATACGGTTGCCGCCAGTCGAGGTCGATGCGGGAGAACTAGCCTCGGCTTCGATCCTCATGGTGGACGGCCATTTCATGCCGGCGTGCCAGGCGTGGGCAGGCGCTGCGAAGCAGTTGGGAATTCGTGTGGTGCTGGATGGGGGCAGCTGGAAGGACGGCATGGACGCGCTCCTCGGATCGGTGGACACAGCCGTCTGCTCGGCCGATTTCCGGGTCCCGGAGCAGACGGGTCCCGGACTGGTTGTCGAATTTCTCAGGAGCCGCGGCATTGGAGAGGTTGCGGTCACGGCTGGCTCCCAACCGATTCGATGGGCGACGGAATACGAGTCCGGCATCACTCCTGTGCCGGAGGTCCCTGTGGTTGACACCATGGGGGCCGGCGATATTCTGCACGGCGCATTCTGCTGGTTTGCCGTTCGAAATTTCACCTTTCCTCAGGCGCTCGAGCGGGCCGCGGCCTTCGCTTCCGAGTCCTGCCGATTCCGTGGAACACGGGAATGGATGATTCGCCCGGGCCCTGCCCCCGGGCAAAGCACTCCGCACCTCTGAATTCCAGCCGTCCGATCCAGTCTGAACTTTCTGCTGCGAGCGTAGAGAGTGCAGCGCATGACCAACTGCGGCCGGTAGCCGTGGCAGCAAACAACGCGAGCTAGCGCCCCTTGCCGGTTCCAGCTTCCACCCGCGTATCGTCGGCAATCCAGTTCACTTCCCAGGATTGGCCGCCGTCCAGCGAAAATGCCTGCTCGAAATGGCAGGAATCGTTGGTAATGGCGGACCAGGTGTTGCGGACGAGCACCTGGCGTCCGTTGACGGGCTCCATATCGTAAAACTCACCACGTCCATTGGAGAACTGGCCTACGGTCGGCACGCCCATGATGCCGTTGGAGCTGCTTGCAAAATTCAAACTCCACTGGTGCGACAGCGGGTTATAGAGCCGGAGATTCAGCGCTTCCATGTGTCCGGCGGGCCCGTCGGCTTCCAACTCGACCATGTTTGCGCGGCCATTCCAGATGCTATGCACAACGCTCGTCCCGTTGAACTCAACCCAGGCGCTGGAACCCGACAGAGGATGGCGAAGAACTCGAAGATGCGTCTTCCAGGTGCCGAGCTCGAAGTCGAAGTCGTGGCTGCCGTCGCGCGGCACGGAATCGGCGGCGGATGACGTCGGCGTGGCGCCCTCGTTGTTCTGGGCTCCGATGGAACCTGCGAGCCAAGCCGACGCCAGGGGAAGGGTCAGACAGATTCCACGCAACCGTCGCAGTTTTCGAATCATGCAAGTCTCCGCGGAGGCGATCCTCGCCCATCGCTTCAACTCGAGATTCATGGGTATCGCAGCACGAGCCAAGGTCCACTTCGCCCATGGCGGACGATACCACTTGCGGAGACTGAAATCGCACGCGACCTCTGTAACCGGCGGCGGGCGGGAACTCGACGCAGAGCTGGCCGAGTTGCAACCTGGAGAAATTGCGAATGTAAAAGCGAAGGGGGCGGGGTCCCTTGCAGGATCTCGCCCCCTTCTATCCGAACTTTTCGAAGACCTGGATTCGGCTACCCGAGCCCAGCTTCCCGGTGTCGCCGTCGCGCGGGACCTGAGAGCTTGCGCCCCCGCTCCCCGTGCGCGTTCCGTCACCGTTCCCCTGTGCGAGCCTTCCCGCCGTCGGTTGAAATCTCCGGTTTCCCGCAGATTTCCCGGAACTCCGGTCACCCGGCGTTCCGCGGAAGTTCCGGTTGCCCGGCGCTTCCTGAAATTCGTTTCCGCTCTCTGGCGACTCCGGTTGCCCGGCGCCACCTTAGATTCGTCGATCCGCCTGCAACTCCGGTTTCCCGTTGCTGCCCGCGGGCCGTTGCCGGTTGCTCGTGGACCTCGGTTGCCCGCTGCCCGCGCCTCTCCGGTTCGGCATCCCTGGACTTCGGTTGCCCGTCGTCCCTGGCGCCGCTCGGTTCCGTGTCCGCCTCAGTTTCCCTCGGCGTCCGGCTCCCCGATCCGAAGCTCGTGAAGTTCCGGTTGCCCGGCACTTCCTGAACTCCGTCCGACCCTCGTGAATCTCGGTTTCCCTCGACTCCCTGGTATCGGCCCCGCTCCTCCTGAATCACCGGTTGCCCGGTGCTTCCTGCAGCGCGGGTTCGAATCTCCTTGACGGCTGCGTTTTGCTCTCTTCTCGTGGAAGATTGCTCTTCCGTTGCAAAGAATCATGCCACGAATTCATTGCGGCGCAACACCTAAATTTGTGTGCAAAACTCGTACGATTTGTGCAAATTACGCGATGTTTTCAGGCTCTCAATTTGCACCAGTTTCAGTGCCAAATTCACATCACTGCCGCGTATCCAGCGGATGTTTTGCTTCTTCGAAAAACTCGTTCTGCAGCTTCAAACTCTCGTCGTCAGCCTTCACTGCTTTGATGGCACCAACAAGATCGCTGACCCACGCCTTCATGTCGTATTCGCCGAGCGCGAGATTCGCTTTGCTGCCGTCACCCGAGTAGTGATTGGGGAAACGCGCGTACCACCAGATGCCCGTGTAGACATCGCCAGGCAGGTGCAGCCGTGCCTGATCGGCGCCCGATTCCTGATTCGCGCGATCGAGATGCACGAGATCGGGCCGCGACACCAGCGTGTGGCTCGTCTCTGACTCGCCCGCATGCATGTCGGTCGTAGTTTGCTGCTTCGGACGGCCCGGGCCGTTGCGATTGTCCCACCAATAGACGTAGACCACGTAGTCGTGCTGCTGCTGCAACTCCGTTTGTGCGAAGTACGGCAGAAACGAGAGATTGCCTCCATGCCCATTCACGATCAGGATCTTTTTGCAGCCATTGCGCGCCATCTCATCGGTGGTCTCCTGCAGCAGATCCATTTGCATATTCCGGCTGTAGGCGACGGTGCCCGGTTCGTGGCGTGCTTCGTCAATCTGGCCGAAGTAGTACGCGGGAAAGATCACCGCGTATTCTTCGCCAGCAGCGTGCTGAGCCACCCAGCGCGCGTTGATCAGGTCCGTGCCGATTGGCATGTGCGGCCCGTGCTTCTCGAGGATGCCGAAGGGCAGCAGGCAGACGCCCTGCGACTGATGGATGGCCGTAACAAAATCCGCCGCGGTCAGCTCTTCCCACTGCGTCGAAAGCTTTCCTGTGTTCGCCAACGCATTCTGAGCCCACGCACCGCACACAAAGGCGCTCATTGCGGCAACGGTCGTCGCAATCCTGATCCAATCCCGCATCCCAGTTCCCTCCGAACCGCAGCAACCTTATATCAGAGAGGGCGACCCAGGTCAGGTCTTCGGAGCGCGCTGACGAAAGCCATGTTCCGTTTGCGGTTTTGTAACAGTGATTAGTCTTTTTTGTTGACTTTGGATCCCCAACCGCCGCCGCCAGGCGTCTCGATGCGCATGGCATCGCCGGCACGCGCGTGCAGGCTGCATTTTCCCGGCAATTCGCGGCCTTCGCGATTGTCGTGCGCGAATAACGTCGTTCGGCCGGCGGCGCCGTCATCGCCTCCAGCCAGCCCCCACGGGCGAAACTTGCGCCGCTCTGCCAGCAAAGTCACCTGCGCGTCGGCAAGCAGCTCGATCTCGCGCACCAGTCCGTCACCGCCGCGAAATTCTCCTTCGCCGCCCGAGCCTCTGCGATACGCATAGCGCCGCACCCGGAACGGATAGGCATACTCAAGCGCCTCAATCGGCGTATTGAGCGAGTTTGTCATGTGCGTCTGCACGCCGCTGATGCCGTCGAGCCCCGGCCTCGCGCCCATGCCGCCGGCCGCCGTTTCATAATAGGTAAAGGCCTCGCCGCTGCGAGGATCGATGCCACCGATCGTCAGGTTACTCATGGTGCCCGCACTGCCCGCCAGGACCCGCTCGGGAATGGCGCGCGCCAGCGCGCGCAGCAGCACGTCGACAATGCGCTGCGACGTCTCCACGTTGCCGCCGGCTACAGGAGCGGGCGAGCGGGCGTCGACGATGCTGCCCGGTTCGGTGATCAGCGTTAGCGGGCGCAGAATGCCCGCGGTCGCTGGGGCGTCCCGCTCCAGAAGGCACCGAAGCACGTAGAAGCAGGCGGAGAGCGTGATGGCACGAACCGCATTCACGCTGCCGTGTACCTGGGGCGATGATCCGGTGAAATCGATACGGAGCGATGCGGTTTCCGGAACCGTAGTCATGCGCGCGCAGATTCTGATCGGCGTCGAATCGACGCCGTCGTCATCGAGCCAGTCTTCCGCCGTAAATTCTCCAGCCGGCATTTTGCGCAGTTCCGCCCGCACCAGGCGTTCGGAGTAGTCAAGCAGCGCATCGCACAAAGCGCGCATTTTTACCGGCCCGAGCCGCCCCACAAGATCGAGGATGCGCTGCTCTCCGACCCGGCAGCAGCCGATCTGCGCAGTAAGATCGCCTTCGCGCTCGTGCGGCGTGCGCACGTTCAGCAGCAGCAGGTCGAGCATCTCGCGATCGATCGCGCCGCCGCGCACAATGCGCACCGGCGGAATGCGCAGCCCTTCCTGATAGATTTCGCGGGCCGGCCCCATTGACCCCGCAAACATCCCGCCCACGTCGGCGTGATGCGCGCGGCTCGATACGTAGAAGGCCGGCTTTTCAACCTCAGGAAGGAAGACCGGCAGAACCATCGTGATGTCCGGCAGGTGCGTGCCGCCTGCATACGGATCGTTAAGCACCGCGATGTCGCCGGGCTCGAAGCGGATTGCGCCAACTGCGGATTCGACGCTCATGGGCATGGAGCCAAGATGCACCGGCATGTGGTCGCCCATAGCGATCACGCGTGCTTCGGCATCGAAAAGCGCGCAGGAATAATCGCGCCGCTCCTTGATGTTCGGCGAGAGCGCCGTACGCCGCAGCGCCGCCCCCATTTCTTCGGCGATGGAGTGGGCTGCACTTCGGAAGATCGCCAGTTCGACAGCATCAATCCTTTTGGTTTTTTTCATGCACGCTCCTCTTCAACGGCGATCACGAGGTTGCTGTACGCATCGACGGTCGCGCGGCATGCGGGTGGAAGCACCGTGGCTGACGTGTATTCGGTGACCATGGCGGGGCCCTCGATCGCATCGCCAGGTACGAGGCCGTCGCGGCGATAAATCTGCGAAGCCAGAAATGCTCCGTCGAACCAGATGGGCCGTTCGCCACAGAGCGCAGCGCGTCCGTCGCCGGCAACTGGCTCACGCCGCGGCGGCGTGTAGGGCTGCGCGGGCTGCGTCATCCGCAGGCGCAGGTTCACGATTTCCAACGGCTTGCTGCGATCGCAGAATCCATAGCGCTGCTCGTGCATGCGGTGGAAAGTCACAATCGACTGCTGCGGAGTTTCGCGGTCCCACGCCACGTTCAACTCGTATCCCTGGCCACGATAGCGAAGATCGAGCGAGCACGCCGCCACGCCGTCGAGCTCGACGCGCGCCTGGGCCTCCAGCGCGGCAAACTCCGCATCCAGAGTGCCGATGGCCTCGCCGGGCAGCATGACCGTGCGCGAGTGATCGCGCACCACGTCAGCCAGCAGAATCCCCAGCGCCGAAAGCGCGCCAGGCATGGCCGGAACCAGAACCGTCGGAATCCTCAGCGCGCGCGCCAGCGAACAGGCATGCAGCGGGCCTCCGCCGCCGAAGGCCACCAGCGTGAAGTCGCGCGGATCGTGTCCCTGCTCGACGGAAATCACGCGAATGGCCTTATCCATCTCGGTTTCCACCACGCGCACAATGCCCGCAGCGAAGTCTTTTGTCGTTGTCAGCGGCCCTTTCTGCTCGCGCAGCAGCCGCTCCGCGCGTTCGCGATCGAGCGGCACAGTTCCGCCCAAAAAGCTCTGCGCGTCGAGGCGCCCCAGCAGCAGATTTGCATCCGTCACGGTTGCCAATGTGCCGCGGCCAAAACAGATCGGCCCCGGATCGGCACCGGCGGATTCCGGACCCACGCGCAGCATGCCTCCGGCATCGAAGCGCGCAATCGATCCGCCGCCCGCGCCTGCTGTGTGGATCTCCAGCATGGGCACGCTCACGGGCACTCCGGCCACGATGGCATCGCGCGTGCGCCGCACGCCACCGCGCGTCGCGTCCGACAGGAACACGTCGGTCGACGTGCCGCCCATGTCGAGTCCGATGATGCGCTCGAAGCCCGCCCACTCGGCCACCCGCGTCGCGCCAATCACGCCGCCGGCAGGCCCGGAGAGCACCGTCCGCACCGGCTCGCGCGCAGCAAGCTGCGCCGACACGATCCCGCCTGAAGACTGCATTACGTCCACGCGGCTGCCGCGATGCCCAGCCTCTACGCCCTGCTCCAGTTCGAGAAGATACTTTTCCATGCGCGGCGCCAGATACGCGTTGACGACCGTCGTCGAGGCGCGCTCGTATTCGCGAAACTCCGGCAGGATGCGGTGGGAGGCCGAGACGGGAATGCCCAGCGGGTGCAGAGCCTCTTCCAGCCTCCGCTCCGTTTCAGGATTCGCAAAGGAGAAGAGCAGCGAGATGGCCACGGCTTCAGCGCCGCTGGCTCGCACCGCTTGCATCAGATCGCGCAACTGCTCATCGCTCGGAGTCCGCAGAATCACCCCTTCGGCGCTGACGCGCTCCGGTACGCCAAAGCGCAGTTCGCGCGGCACCAGGCATTCGGGAAGCGGCGCGAACCAGTTGTAGAGCTCGGCGCGGGTCTGGCGGCCAATCGCGATGGTGTCTTCGAATCCAGCCGTGGTGACGAACGCCACGCGTGCACCACGGCGCTCCAGCATCGCATTGGTGCCGAGCGTTGTGCCGTGGCGCACGCCGGCAGCCGCGTCGGCGGCCACACGCCGAACGGCTTCCAGCACTGCGAGCGACGGATCAGCGGGCGTCGAAAACAGCTTGAAAACGCGCAGTTGTCCCTGATCAAAGTACACGCAGTCGGTGAAGGTGCCGCCGGTATCAATCGCTGTGCGCAAGGTATCTGCTTCCCGTATCGTGGTAGGACGGATGCGACCATTCCTCGTCCATTTGAACTGTAATGCACCCGGTGCCTCCGCTTGAACCCCGTCTACGGATGGCTGGCTGCGGCGTCGCGCGAGCAGAAGCGCGCCCTGGTTGCGGCCTCGCTGGGCTGGATGCTCGACAGCATGGACGTGATGCTCTACGCCCTGGTGCTCGGACCGGTGCAGCGCGATCTGCATTTATCTGCCGCAACCAGCGGGGCCATGATGTCGGCCACGCTGGTCAGCGCCGCCGTGGGCGGGCTCGCTTTCGGATGGTTCGCCGACCGCGCCGGACGGGTGCGCGCTCTCACCGGCAGCATCCTGATCTATTCGATTGCAACCGCGATGTGCGGCCTCATGCATACGGCCGTCGCCCTGTTGCTGTGCCGCATCTTGCTGGGCCTGGGGATGGGTGGCGAGTGGGCTTCGGGCGCGGCTCTCGTGGCGGAGACCTGGCCTGCGCATCATCGGGGCAAAGCGCTCGCGCTGATGCAGAGTTCCTGGGCTGTCGGCTACGCGCTGGGCGCCGCCGTCGTTGCCGTGATCCTGCCGCGCTTCGGATGGCGCGCCGTTTTCTTTGCCGGGGTTGCGCCGGCGCTGATCGCGCTCTGGGTGCAGCGCCGCCTGCACGAACCGGATGCCTGGCACCGCGAACGCGCGCCGCGCGTCCCGCTCGGCCAGATCTTCCGCGGCCGGCTCGCCGCCGGCACGCTCATCTGCTCCACGATGAACGCGGCGACGCTCTTCGCCTGGTGGGGACTCTTCACCTGGGTTCCGCGCTTTCTCTCACTACCGCGCTCCGAGGGCGGGCGCGGCCTCGGGATTCTGATGACCTCGGAGTGGACGATCGTGATGCAGATCGGCACGTTTCTCGGCTACATCAGCTTCGGCTTCATCGCCGATGTGTGGAATCGCAAGCATGCCTACATCGCTTACCTGGTCGCCGCCGCCGCGCTTGTGCCGCTTTTTGCTTTCGTGAGCAATCCTCGCGCCCTGCTGATCATCGGTCCGCTCGTGGGCTTCTTCGGCACCGGTTACTTCAGTGGATTCGTCGTTATCGCAGGCGAGTTGTTCCCCACCGCGCTGCGAGCCACTGCCATGGGCTTCGTCTACAACATCGGCCGGCTCGCGAGCGCCGTCGCGCCATGGGCCATCGGCCGCGCCGCCGAGCGTGCCGGCCTCGGCGCCGCCCTCTGCATCACCTCCGCGGGCTTTCTGCTCGCCGCACTCATTGCCACCGCATTGCGTCCTGCCGACCGCGCTGAGATCGCGACGGAAGTCTGAACGAGCGATGATTTCCCGCATCGGGCCGGGGATTTCGCATCGTTCGCTGGCGCGCGGCATCTGAAGGCTAGTACTCTCAGCACGAGCAACTTATGAAGATTGGAATCACCTGCTATCCGACTTACGGCGGCAGCGGCGTCGTCGCTACCGAGCTGGGCATTGAATTGGCCGCCGCCGGTCATCAGGTCCATTTCATCGCGTACTCGCAACCGTTCCGGCTCCGCGGCCGCGAGCAGGATATCCAGTTCCACGAAGTGCCGGTATCGAATTACCCGCTGTTCGAATATCCGCCCTACGATCTTGCGCTGGCCACGCGCATGGCGGAGGTAGCCGCTTACTACGAGCTCGATCTCCTGCATGTGCACTACGCCATTCCGCACTCCATCTCCGCCTATCTTGCGCGCGAGATGCTGGCACGCCAGGGGCGCAGGCTCCCGTTCATCACCACCCTGCACGGAACCGACATTACGCTGGTTGGGCTGGATCACTCCTATCTGGCCATCACGCGTTTCGGCATCGACCAGAGCGACGGCGTTACTGCTATTTCCAGCTACCTGCGCGAGAAGACCGTTCAGGAGTTTCATCCCGATCGCGCCATCGAGGTCATTCCCAACTTTGTGAACTGCGATGTCTACACGCCGCTCGGCGATGCCGATCGCACGGCCGGGCGCGCGCGCTATGCCGCACCCGATGAGAAGATCCTCGTTCACCTGTCGAATTTCCGGCCCGTCAAGCGGACTGCGGACGTGGTGCGCGTGTTCGCTCGCGTCGCGAAGGAGGTGCCCGCCCGCCTGCTCATGATTGGCGACGGTCCCGATCGCTCGGCCGCCGAGTGGCTGGCGCATCGCAAAGGCATCGCCGATCGCGTGCATTTTCTCGGCAAACAGGGCAGCGTTTCTGAAATTCTCCCCCTGGCCGATCTCCTCATTCTGCCCAGCGAACTGGAGTCCTTTGGCCTTGCCGCACTCGAGGGCATGGCCTGCCGCGTGCCTGCCATTGCCACACGCGTGGGTGGTGTGCCCGAGCTAATCGATGACGGCGTTACCGGCCGCCTTTTCGACGTCGGCGACGTAGACGGCATGGCTGCCGCGACGGTTGACCTGCTGCGCGACCCCAGCCGGCATGAAGCGATGGCTGAGGCCGCGCGCCGTGTGGCGCAGACCCGCTTCTGCTCGACGAAGATTCTGCCCTTCTACGAGCGCTTCTACGAGCAGGTGCTCGACGGGTCCGCGCCGAGCGCCGGCTAGTGAATCATATTGATCGTCTCCTGCGAGACGGTGTCGAACGTGGTGATGGCTTTGGAACTGGCTTCAAACGCCTGCTGCGCCACAATCAAGTCGGAGAACTGTGTGGAGATGTCGACGTTGGATTGCTCCAGCGCCTCATCCTGCATCGTCCCAAGTCCCGCGGAACCGGCCACGCCGATGCTGGCCGCGCCCGACGCGAGAGTGGTTTCGTAGTTATTGCCTGCCGTAATCGTCAGGCCTTGCTCGTTGGTGATGCTGCCCAGCGCCAGTTGTCCCACGGGTGTGGTCTGCCCATTGCTGAACTTTGCCGACACCACGCCGTCGGAGTCGATGGTGAACCCGCTGTACTCGCCGCTGGCGTACCCGTTCTGATTGGTGGCCGATACGGCCGACGCCGATGACACCTGAGTGATGGTCGGTTGATGATTCGTGCCGTAGAGGTCCCAGGTAATGTTCAGGTTGCTGGCCCCGTCGCTCAAGCCTGTGAATTGAACGCCACCGACATTCGCGGCGGGCGCGGTCAGATTGCCATTGGAATCGAACTGCAGCGTCCCTGTCAGATTCGTGCCGCCGGTTGCGTCGCCGGCAGGCAGGGAAATGCTGTAGCTCCAGGCGCCTCCGCCCTGCGCAGTAAAGTCAACCGTCGCCACATGGCTCACACCCAGAGAGTCATAGACCGTAATCTGCGCCGGAACCACGGTGCCTGCGGTTGCGCCGGCATCGAGATTGGCGGTCATCGACATGGTGGTGGTTGCCGCGGGCTGTTCGACCTGCCCCACAGGAATCTGAATCGGCGTCAGCGGAGCGTTCGTATCGACCGCGCCGCTGACCACGGGATACCCCATCACCTGCTGGCCCCCCTGAGTGGTGAGCGCGCCGGAAGAACTGAGAGTGAAATTGCCGTCGCGGGTATATTCGGTCTGCCCGTCGTTCTGGACGACGAAGAAACCGTTGCCATTCAGCGCAACATCCGTGGCATTGCCGGTTTCATTGATGCTGCCCTGCGAGAAGTCGGTCTCGGTCGAGCCGACCTGCGTGCCGGCGCCCACCTGCAGCGGATCGCCGGCCCCGTTGCTGCCGATCTCCTGGTAAAACAAGTCGATAAAGCTGACGTTCTGGCTTTTGAACGCCGTGGTGTTCATGTTGGAAAGGTTGTTGGCGATGGTGTTCAGGGCTGTCGATGAAGCCTCCAGCCCGGTCAGTGGGATCGAAAACGATGACATTCATCCTCCTCAGTTCGGCCGCCCGGAGCTAGTGCGCCGGGTTAGAGACAAAGGTGTGGGCCTGCTCCACGCGGTTGCGGAGTGACTCGATCGCGCCGCTCATCGGGCTTTGAGCAGCGCCCGGAGACAGCGTTTTCGCGGCCACGCTCAGCGCGCTCGCAATGCGGGAGGCGCGCCCGCCCGTGTCGGTCGCGCTCAAATTACCGCCGGCCGCAGCCGACGCGACGGGGCTCTGCGCCTGGACGCCCGAGACTACGCCACTGGTTCCGCTGGATCCGCTGCCACTGGATCCGGCGTCTCCGGACGCTTCAGCGAGCGGGCTCAGATCCTGATTGATGGAGATGAGCTGCTCGAGGCTGTTCACCTGCACCAGCTGGTTGATGTACTCGTTGGGATCGGTCGTCGACGTTGGATCCTGATTTTGCATCTCCGTCACCAGCAGCTGCAGAAAATCGTTGGCGGTGATCGTCGCTGTATTTGAATCGGAATTTGCGGTGCTCGACTGCGTCGTTGAGTCCGCCGGCTGCTGCGCAGCGAATGGCGCAGCAGCAACCGAATTCGCAAAGATCTGCATACACTTCCTTTCTCCGGGCCCGCGTGCCTTACACCCGGACGTTGATGTACGACAAACTCTCCTCAGCTCCCTCGCCATGCGCGGTCCCCTGAGGCATGCGGTCGCCCCGATTCGCTTCCTGACTCTGCGACCCACCGGGGTTCTGCTCCCGCTGTGCGGATTCGCGATTGCCGCCCGTCGACGAGAACCGTTCCGAAGTGAGCTGATCGACGCGCACCTGCTGGCTCGCGAGATAGTCGCGCAACTCCGGCAAATGGGCCTGCAGCATTGCGTGTGCCTCGTTCGATCCGGCGGCCACCACGGCGGAAACCTGACCGGCGACAGCATGGGTGCTAATCTCCACCCAGCCGAAACCACTGTCGCGCACGCCCACGCTCAGCCGCTGCGGCGCGCTCTCGATGACCTGCGGTGGCGCTGCCGCATCCATGCGGGTGAACGCCGCAGAAACAGCGCCCGGGGAACTGGTGGATACCGTCGGCGTGCCCGTCGTCGAGCTCGCGCAGGGGATAGGCGCCCCGGCGCCCGCCGGACCGGTTACGCTCGCCCTGCCGGCTCCCGCGGCCTGATCCATCGGCAGCACCGACCTGGGGCTTGCGCTTGCGGGCGAAGCGGGTGTGTTGCCCACCGCACGAACCTCCTCAGCCAGAACCTGCGGCGAGACTTTGGCCGCCTGAGATGCGGCAGATTTCGTCGTCAACGCCGGCCCTGGATCACCATTCTGGAATTCGATGGAGACCCTGGAGGCTCTGGCAGCAGGACCGCTGCGATCGATCGGCGCTCCCGTGATGACGGCCGCTGGAACCGCGATACTGCTTTGCCTCGGGCCGGTTCCTTTTTGGGCGTTGGCTTCTGCTCCTGTCGCGGCAGGAAATGATCCCATTCCCGCACCCACTGTCGGGCTCGCCCCGCTTGGGTGCGCATCTCCGGCATCATGGGAGGGGCCGGTTTCGGTGGAAGCGTGTTCTGTCTCCGGATTCGCAGCGGGATTTGCATGCGTCGTCGCAGGACTCGATGCACTGTGACGGTTTGAGCCGGCAACACGTGCGGAAATTGCGCTCTTCCGGGCCTGGACCGTACGGTTCGCAGCCGATTTCGTTTCGTTCGGCGCGGCCTTGGGCGCGGTCTTCGTCGCAGCCTTCCCGGTGTCAGGGACCGTCGCGGAATCAACTGCCGGCATCGTCCCTGGCGAGTTCGCAGCACGTTCGGCAGGGTGTGCCATA
The DNA here is from genome assembly GCA_035503555.1 of Acidobacteriaceae bacterium. Taxonomy (GTDB): domain Bacteria; phylum Acidobacteriota; class Terriglobia; order Terriglobales; family Acidobacteriaceae; genus Palsa-343. Next base: position 40,419 of record DATJTG010000008.1, read on the forward strand.
GCTGGAACAAAAGCATTTCCTGACACCGGCAGTTGCAACAAGTGATCCCTGGCGGGAGCGTTGCTCTCCGCGACTGCTGCGTCAATGTTTTTGGTGGTTGCGGCGTCGTCCTCGGCTTGACAGACAGGTGCGGTTTGGACTCCGCCGTTCCGGGCGACCTTGACGTTCGGGCCTGCAGGCGGGGCTGCGGATGCCGCTGCGCGAGTCATCCACTCCCCAAAGGCCGTCGATTGCTGCGTCTTCTCCGAATGCGACGCTAATCCTGCGAGCAGGCCGCCGCCCTCTCCCCGCACCCCGCTCATCAGCCATGCAGATCCAGCATGCACTGCAGCTTCTCCTGTTCGGATTTGCTGCAGGATCAAGTCCGAAAGGTGGAGCGAAAGGTAAGAGGAGTCTTAGTCTGTTTCAGAACGATTGCGCACGGCTCGGCTCCGGAACCAGTCGTCGACCAGGTCCTGCTCGCGGCGACGCTGCTTCTTCTCGCGAGCCGTCTCATTGGCCGTGATCAGTGTCTCCGCCTGCCTGCGCTCCAGCCGGCGCGTCAGCATCTCCCCACGCAGTGCCTCCAGCGCAGGCCTGCGGGTGGCAATCAACTTCCCCAGCCGCGCGCGCTTCCAGCGCAGCATTTCGGTGTCTGCTGCGGCAAGCAGCCATTCCGGCGCCTGCACATCCTCGGCTTCGAGCGAAGCCAGCGCGTTCGACCGCGCCGCAAGCGCGAGCCGCCCGTGCCGTTCCGCTGCCAGTTCCACCCGCCGGATTTCCTGCGCGTTGCGCTGGAGCTCGAGCTGTGCGACGTGCTCGAGAGATTGCCGGATGCGCAGCAGGCGATCGAGCTGGCGTCTCATGGCGAGCCGCCCCCCTGGATCGCCGCCGCCAGTTGCACCAGACGCGAGCGGGCGCTCGCAAACGTTTCGCGCTCGCGGGCGGTCTGCGTGAGATACTGCCGGATCGCCGGCCGGAAGCGCAGGGCCCGATCCAGCATTTCGTCGGTTCCCGCCTTGTACGCCCCGATGCGCACCAGGTCCTCCGAGCGCGCCCACGCTGAGAGCATTCGTCGCACGGTCGCAGCGGCCTGCGCATGCTCGTCGCTGACAACCGCAGGCATCAGCCGGCTGATCGATTCGATGACATCGATCGGGGGATACCAGCCTTCGCCGGTCATCGCGCGCGCCAGCACGACGTGGCCGTCGAGAAAGCTGCGCGCCGCATCCACCAGCGGATCCTGCAGGTCGTCGCCCTCCATCAGCACCGTGTAGAAAGCGGTGATGCTGCCGTTTCTGAAGTGGCCGGCGCGCTCGGCCAGCCTCGCCAAACGGCTGAAGACCGACGGCGTGTAGCCACGCGTCGTCGGAGGCTCGCCCGCCGCCAGGCCCACTTCGCGCGCCGCCATGGCAAAGCGCGTCAGCGAGTCGAGAACCAGCAGCACGTGTTTGCCGGTTCCGGCGAAGTATTCGGCCACGCTGGTCGCCGCCAGCGCCGCCCGCATGCGCAGCAACGGCGACTGATCGGATGTCGACACCACGACGACCGCACGCCTGCGCCCCTCCGGTCCCAGGCTCTCTTCCAGGAACTCCCCTACCTCGCGTCCGCGCTCGCCCACCAGCCCTACCACGATCACTTCAGCATCGCTGTTGCGCGTCATCATGCCAATCAGCGTGCTCTTGCCCACCCCGGAGCCACCGAAGATGCCCACCCTCTGCCCTCGCCCCACGCTGAGCATGCCGTCGATGGCGCGAATGCCCGTGCCCAGCGCATCGCGGATGGGCTCGCGCTCGAGTGGCGCAGGCGCGGGGCGATCCAGCGGCACGGCGGTATGGACAGCCGGCGCGCGGCCTCCGTCCAGAGCCTGGCCCACCGCGTTCAGCACCCGGCCAATCAGTCCTTCTCCCACCTCGATCGATGGCATCGCGCCCAGCGCGCACACGGCATCGCCATAGCGAATTCCGTCGGCAGCATCGAGAGTCATCGAAAGAACGCCGGTTCCGCGGAAGCCGATCACCTCGGCCGCGTGCGCCGCTCCGCGCGCGTCACGAATCTCGCAGCACTCGCCCACCGAGCAGGGCGGCCCCTCCGACTCGATGGTTTGGCCGGTGGCCTCGAGCACGCGTCCCCGCCAGCGCAGCGCCGGCCGCTGCCGCAATCGCGCGAAGTACGTCTCCAGCAGATTCACTTAGCCCTGCTTTCCCGCCTCGCGCCGCACCTCGAGAAGATCGAAGAAGCCGCGCTCGATCTCCGCCAGCTGCGCCCGCACACCTAAATCGACCGTGCCCAGCCGGGCCTCGAGCGATGCCTCGAACGTCTGCAACTCCGCGTCTCCCACCACGTCGGGACGGAGCGGCAGGCCCGGCATCAGCCGCAGCATCTCCACCCACATCTCGCGCTGCGCCGCCGGCACGCGCAGCTTCACTTCGGTAGACTCGGCCAGTTGCCCGAGTGCGACCCGCACCGCCCCCGACAACAGCAGCGGGTCCATCTGCGCTTCGCGGTGCAGGACTCGCTCTGCGATGGCCAGCGCCAGCCGCACAACCTCATGCTCCACCGCGGCCAGGTAGCGATCGCGTTCGATTTGAAATGTCTCCAGCGCCGCGGCCAGTTCTGCGGTGCACTGCTGACGCCATGCGACCTGCTCACTGCGTGCGGCTTCCCGCCCTTTTTCGAAGGCCTCCCGTCGCGCGGCCTCTGCCTGGCGAGCGAATTGCTGCTCGCGATCGGCAAGAGTTTTTTCCAGGTCTGTGGCCCGCGCGCCCTGGCCGTCTTCCGCTGCCAGCGGCGACCCGGGCAAAATCGGATACTGCATTGGCCGAACCGTGTTTTCCGCCTTGCCCAGCATGCTTCTCCTCGCCTACATCACGTAGTCGTCGCCCTGCTCCAGTTTCAGAATCACCTTGCCCTCGGCTTCGAGATTGCGCGCCAGCGCCAGAACCTCATGCTGCGCCCCGGCGACTTCGCGGCCGCGCACCGGGCCCATCACTTCCATGTCTTCCCTGAGCATGTCCGCCGCGCGCGAAGACATCGCCGAGAAGACGTGCGCCCGCAAATCTTCATGCGCCCCGCGCAGTGCCAGAGCCAGCTGGCGCTTGTCGGCAGCCGAGACGATCTCGCGCATGCTCGCCGGCGGAATCGTGACGAGATCCTCGAATGTGAACATCAGATTTCGAATGCTCAGCGCCGTCGCCACATCGGCTGCCTCGATCTCGTCGAGGATTTTCTTCGTCTGCTCCGATTCCATACGGTTGAGCAGATCGGCGACAGCCTTGAATCCGGCATACGAGCGTCGTCCCGTGTCTCCCATGTTTTCGAGCCTGCGGTGCAGAATCATCGCTACCCGCTGCGCCATCTCCGGCGAAAACTGCCGCATCGCCGCCAGCCGCCGGATCGCATCGACGCGCCGCTCCTCGCTCAGGCTGTCGATGACCACCGACCCCTTGCGCGGATCGAGGTGAGCCAGCACGATCGCCACCGTCTGCGGATGCTCGCTTTCGAGAAATTTGCCGAGCTGCTGCGGGTCGACGCGCTGCAGCATGGACAGGTCGCTCTGGCTGGCCTCCTGCGCGCGCCGCACCAGAGCCAGGAGATCCTCGGCGCGCTGCTTGCCGAAGGTATCCACCAGCAGCTTGGTTGCGTAATCGAGGCCGCCGTGGACCATGTACTGCTGCGTCTCCACCATTTCGTGAAACTCTTCCACCACCTGCAGCGACAACTCCGGCGGAATGTTGCGAAGCTCAGCAATTTCTTCGGTCAGCCGCTGCACGTCGGCTTCCGTCAGGTTCTGGAGGATCTTCTTTCCCAGCTCATCGCCTACCGCTACCAGGAAGACGGCTGCCTTGCGCACTCCCGTAAGGGACTGCGTATGCGATTCGAGAGAGGGGTGAACCGAAGCCATTGCGCATCACTCCGAGCGAATCCAGCTTTCCAGCAGCCGCGTGCTCTGCGCCGGCTCGCGCTTCAGATGGTCCGAAACCTGCTCGAAGACCGTCTGCGCGCGCAACTTCTTCTGCTCAGCGGCCTGCTGCTCGGGCGTCAGATGCCCGGGCAGCTCCGGGGGCGCCGCGGGCGTCCCGCCAGGGGCCGGCGTCCCGGCAACGGATTCCGGAGAGCGCCGCGCAGCAGGCAACGCCAGAGTTCGCAGAGCGGGGCGCGCCACGAAGAAGAAAAACACCAGAAGAGCCGTCAGAATCGTTCCGTAACGCAGGAGCGACTCCGACTGTCCGACCATCCCCAGAATCCTCTGGCCGAGCGGTTCCGGCGGCACGCCTCCGTTGTCGTCAAATGCCATCTCCTCCACATTCACCTGATCGCCGCGCGCCACATCGAAGCCGATCGCCGACTGAGCCAGATCGGCGAACCGCTTCATCTCATCGGGGGAACGCGGTTTCCAGCTCACCTGCTTCCCATTCACCACGCGGCGGGCGTTGATGACCACCGCCGCCGTCAGGCGGCGCACCCGCCCCGCAGGTTCCACCGTGTGGCGCACTTTTTTCGAAACCCCGTACGTATCGCTCTCCTCCTTCAGGTTCTGCGAGGTCTGGCTCTGCTCCGGATACAGCGGCGGCTTCGCGTTGGGCGCGTTGCTGGCCGTGCCGGGAATTCCCGAGGCAGTGGGCTGCCCCGACGTCTGTTCCGTGCGCTGCATGGAAAGAGTCACCGCCTGAGCCGGATCGTAGCTCTCGTCGGTTTCATCGGCCGCAACCCCGTCGTAGTCCACACTGACCGAGGCCCGGACATTCCCTGCCCCCGCGACCGGTTCCAGCGTCTCCACCACCTTCGCTGCCAGTTCCTGCTCATGCGAGACCGCAGCCGCATCCCCGCTTTGCCGACCCAGCAATCCGCCACCCTCTGCGTTCACCAGCACAACTTTCTCGGGCTTCAGATCGTCGACCGCGCTCGCCACCAGATTCTCGATTGCGTCGGCTTCATCGGGGGGGATCGCGCGATGGCGCAGCCGCAGCACCACGGATGCCTTCGCGTCGCGCTGTTCGGTGGTGAACAGCGAGTCATGCGCCAGCACCAGGTGAACGCGCGCCGACTCGACCGAGGCCAGGGTTCCGATCGTGTGCTCGAGTTCTCCCTCGAGCGCGCGCTGATAGTTCACCTTCTCGTCGAATTCCGATCCCATCCAGTTGGGTTTGTCGAAAAGCTCAAATCCCATGCGGCCGCTCCGCGGACCGCCCTTTGCCGTGGTTGCCAGGCGCGCCTTATCCATGTTCTCCGCCGGCACGCGCAGCGCCGAGCCATCGGGCGATACGTCGAAGGGAATCCCTGCCGTCGTCAGTTCCTGCGCCATCTCGCGCGCGTCGTCGACGTCGAGGCCCGCGTAGAGCGTCCGCCAGTCGGTGCGCGTCGCATACCAAAGCAGACCCGCGAAACACGCCGCGAGCAGCGCCACGATCCCGGCAAGGCGCGTCCGCCGCGCGCTGTCGAGACCGCGAAACCGCGCCAGCGCATCGGTGGCCAGCGCGCCGGCGCGCTGCTGCACCGTCAGAGCCGTCTGCGGTTTGTCGTGGGCTGCCATCGGTTCGCGTTTCCGCCGGTCCCGGCGCTAGAACTGCATCCCCATTACGGTCTGATAGGCGGCGACTGCCTTATTGCGCACGGCCAGCGCCAGTTCAAAAGCCATGTCCGCCTTTTGCGTTGCGATCATCGCGTCATGAATGTCCACGCCACTCCCTGCCAGCATGCCAGACACGGCACTCGACGCCTGCTGCTGCAACTGATCGACACCGTTCACCGCGCTCTCGAGCAGATCGCCAAACGGAGCGCGCGCCGCTGATCCTGCCGCGGCTCCGTTCACCGGCGCAACCGCCGCTGTCAGAACTCCGTCGATCCCCGGAATCGCCATCATGCCTGCGCCTCCTATTTCAGAATGTCGAGCGAAGCCGAGACCATGCCCTTTTCCGCCTGCACCGCCGAACTGTTCAGCCCATACGCTCGCGTCGCCCCCATGAGGTCCACCATCTCCGTCAGCGGATTGATATCGGGATACGACACATACCCGTCCTTATCCGCGTCAGGGTGCCCGGGATCGAAGCGCCGCAGCGGCTCGCCCTGATCCGCCACCACTGAGGTGACCCGCACGCCGCCGATTGGCGGATCGCCCGGCGGCCCGCCAGCCTGGCCCAGGAACTGGCTCGCGAAGCTCGTCTGCGGCGCCTGTGACGTGAACACTACATGCTGCCGGCGATAGGGCCCGCCTTCCGGCGTGCGCGTTGTCTCTGCGTTCGCCATGTTGGCCGCCACCACCTCGGCCCGGATGCGCTCTGCTTCGAGCGCCGACCCGCTGACTTCCATCACGCCGAACAGGTTCATTCGGAGCTTCCTTTCTCCCTGGCAACCGCTCACTTCTGGTCTTCGTGGATCGCGTCCGACACCCGCGAGAACTCGTGCTTCAGCAACTCCACACCGGTGCGGAACTGCAATTGCGCCTCGGCCATCTTCATTCCCTCGCGGTCCATCGAGACATCATTGCCGTCCGGGCGCTCCAGCAGCCCGCCCACCGGCCCCACTGCCACGCCTGAGTCGCCGCTTCCCGACGTGCTCACCCCTTCGAGCGATCGCTGCATCTCCGCCGCAAAATCGAATCCCACGGTCCGATATCCCGGCGTGTCCACGTTCGCCATGTTTTGCGCCGTCAGCTTCAGCTGGAGCGACGACAGGTCCAGATATCTGCCCAGCGCCTCCCCCATCGGTGTTGTGATCTGCATTCCCGGTCTCCGGTCCTTCTCTTGCAGGAACCGCTCCGGCCGGACCGCGAGCGAATTAGAGAATCCTTACACCGGATCGTCATATTCAATCTCGCCGGCATCGATGCGCGGCCGATCTTCGGCCAGAATCCACGCGCGCTCCAGCACATGTTTCAGTTCCCGGACATTCCCAGGCCATGCGTGCGCGGTCAGGCGCTCCATCGCAGCAGCCGTCAGCCGTTTCGCGGGGCTTTTGCGCGCCAGTTCCTCGAGAAAATGGGCTGTGAGCGCCGCGATGTCCGCCGGCCGACCGGCAAGCGCCGGGGTCCGGATGAGGAACACCGCAAGGCGATAGTACAAATCGGAACGGAACGATCCGTCCGCGGCCATCTTCGCCAGCCTCTGGTGAGTCGCAGCGACAATGCGCACATCCACGTGCACCGTCTCGTTGTCGCCCACACGCTGCAGCTCCCCGGTTTCGAGAAAGCGCAGGAGCTTGGCCTGCAGCCCCAGCGGCATCTCGCCGATCTCATCCAGAAAGAGCGTTCCTCCGTGCGCCGCCTCGATCCTGCCGGTTCGCCCCTGCACGGCGCCGGTAAACGCACCACGCGTGTGCCCGAACAGCTCCGCCTCGAGCAGCGCCTCAGGAATAGCGGCACAGTTCAGCGCCACGATCCTGTGCCCGGCCCGCGGGCTCAGCCGGTGCAGCGCGCGCGCCACCAACTCCTTGCCGCTTCCTGTCGGACCCTCGATCAGCACCGGCGTCGTACGGGCCGCCACCAGGCGAATCCTCCGGCTCACCTCCAGCAGACAGGCATCCCCGCCCACAAACTCGGGCAAGGGGCCGGTGCTTACCATGACTCTCAGTTGAGAACCTTGTGTCGTTGCCGCAATCGGTGTGTCCGCGGTGAAAGATGTGCGGATCGGAGGCGGCGCCATCTCCGATTCGGCCGGTGCTTCGTTCCAGATCGCTCCATCGGTCGCCTGCGCACGCCGCAGCGCGTGGAGAAGTTCATTGCGGCGCGGACTCCGCGCCGGTGAGCCGGCGTCTGAGGAAGCGTCCGCCATGAGGAGATCGACGCCCCCATGCAGCCGGCGGAACTCGTCGACGAATTCGCGAATTTCCAGATCGGGCAGCCAGGAATCCAGCACGACCGCCTCCGCCGGCTGCTCGTCGAGCTGTGCCAGCGTCTCTGCCCCTCCCGCAGCTTCGCGCACCTGCCAGCGCAAATCCGTCAGCGCGTCGCGCAGTCTCTGCCGGAACGAAGCGTCGGCGCTGGTCAGGATCGCGGTGCGGGCCGGGACGGAGGGTCGTTGTTGTGCGAAAGTACCCATGGGCTTCTCCTTTCGATCGATCCTGCGTCACGCGCTCCGGCAAATGCAGTATCCCTGCCCGCGCACCGTGCGAATGATCGGCTCGACCGGGACAGCGTGATCGTCCGCGGAAGCGGCTGATTCCCGATGCAGCGGGGTGTCGCGGAGCTTCCGCCGCAGGTAGTTCACGTAAACATCCACCACATTCGTGCCGACATCCGGGCTCATGTTCCACACACTCTCGAGCAGCGTCGCTCGCGAAACAGCCCGCCCGCGATGCAACAGCAAATACTCGAGCAGCGCGAATTCCTTATTGGTCAGCATCACTGGCTCGCCGGCGCGCGTGACCGTGTGCTCCACACGGTTCATCTCGAGATCACCATGACGCAGTACCAGGCCCGGTGCGCGGCGGCGCTCGAGCACCTTGCATCGCGCGCGCAGCTCGGCGAAAGAAAAGGGCTTCTGCATGAAGTCGTCGGCGCCCATCTCGAGGCAGCGCAGCCGCGTCTCCGGCTCCTGCCGGGCGGTGAGAATGAGAACCGGCACATCTTCCGTCAGCGAGCGGAAGAACTCCAGCACCTCAGTGCCGTCGCGCCGCGGAAGATTCAAATCCAACAGTGCGATTTCCGGCAGATCCCGCTTCGCCGCCTCGATGGCCATTTCACCATCCGTGGTCAGCGTTATCTGATGGCCGTCTTTCTCGAGGCCGCGCGCCAGAAACGCGCCTAGTGCCGGGTCGTCGTCCGCGATCAGCATCCGCATGGTTACTAGCTCCTTCCCCACCTTCTCGCTGGATTTGGCGGAAAGCCAGCTTTTCGATGAGAGAAATCCAGGGTGCAATTTCAGAACGGGAGCGCCTGCGATGAGGTGCCAAAAGGGGAAACAGGAAATTCCCACAAATTTGCAATGATTCGCCTTTTATTCGCTATAATGCGCCCATGGCTATCACCCGGCGGCAGAAGGAAGTGCTCGACTTCATCTCCGGCTTCGTGCAGCGCAACGGCTACTCCCCGTCGTTCGAGGAAATCGCCCGCGGCCTCGACCTCCGCTCGCTGGCCACCGTGCACAAGCACATCACGAACCTGCAGAACAAAGGCCTGCTGGCCCGCGCGCACAATCGCAGCCGCTCCATCGACGTGCTGCCGCCGCGCAGCAAAGGCCGCCCGATCGAGCGCCTGGCGCTCATGGGCCGCATCGCCGCCGGCTATCCCGTTGAAGCGGTCGAGACGCCGGAGAGCATTTCGCTCGGTGATATCGTCGGCAATCGCGAAGTCTTTGCCCTCCAGGTGCGCGGGGAATCCATGCGCGACGAGCACATCGTCGACGGCGACTTCGTGCTTGTCGAGAAAACCAGCACCGCCCGCTCCGGCGAAATTGTCGTTGCGCTGGTCCGCGGCGCGGAAACCACGCTCAAGCGTTACTATCCCGAGGGCTCCTTGGTTCGCCTGCAGCCGGCTAACGCGGAAATGGAGCCGATCTTCGTGCCGGCCGCGCAGGTAGCCATTCAGGGACGCGTGCTGGGTATGCTCCGCAAATATTGATCATTCCTGTCGAGCTGATTCCTGTTCCCCAACCGCCAACCCGATCGACTGCATCAGCTTCAGCGCATTGCTCGTCTGGACCACTCCCGGTTTCAGCCGGTAGTCGAACTTCAGCTGGCCATCTTCGAGGTGGTCCTCAAAGTGGCAGTTCACCGCCGCGCCGCTCGTCGTCTCCGGAATCTTCGTCAGCGCCAGATCGTGCGTCGTAATGAGCCCCACCGCGCCCTGCGCCACCAGCGCCCGCACCAGATATTGCGTTCCGATCAGCCGGTCGTGGGAATTGGTCCCAGAGAGCAACTCGTCCAGCAGAAACATCACATGCCTCGGACCGCGCGTCAGATCGGAGATCAGCTTCAGTCGCTGGATCTCCGCGTAGAAGCGCGACACCCCGCCCTGCAGCGAGTCGAGCACGCAGATCGATGCGCCCAGCGCCAGCGGCGACATCCGCAGACCCCGCGCCTGCACCACAGAACCGCACTGTGCCAGCACCACGCTGATGCCTGCACCGCGCACAAAGGTGCTCTTGCCCGCCATGTTCGGCCCACTGATCACCACCAGCCGCTGTTCGGCGTCGAGACGCAGATCGTTGCGCACTGCGCGGCTCTCCGGCAGCAGGGGATGCGCGAAATCTTCCACCTCGAAGTACGGTCCCTCTTCCACGAACTCCGGGAAGATCGCCGCCGGATGCTCGTATGCGTAGGCCGACAGCGCAACCAGCGCCTCCACCTCGCCGACTACCGCAAGCCATCCACGGATGGACGTTCCGTATCGCCGGCGCCAGGCTTCGGCAGCCATCGCGACCTGCGTCTCGTAGAATGTCGGCCGGTTCGCGATGCGAACGATCAGATTGCGCCGCGACTCTATAAACACCACGATCCGCTGCAGCTTTCGAATCGCAGCCGAAGGCGCGAGCCCCTTTGTTCGCAAGCCCGATTGCAGTTCACACAGCAAGGGTGAAGCGAACGCGCTTCGTTCCAGCACCTCCAGGACGGCGGCGAGAATCTTCAGATCGACCGCAGCATGCTCGGTCTCGCGCAAAAACGGCAGCGCCGTGCGGCGGCTGAGACGCTCGACAGCGAAGTTGAGTGCCGTCAGCGCCGCGAGCGGAATCCACAGGCTCGTGCCTACCCATACCACGAAGATGACCAGCCATGCAGAACCCAGAATGGCCATCAGCGGCCGCAGCCGGGATGGCGCCAGCTCCGGCTCCGTCTCGCCCCACTTCGCCAGCCATTGGGGATGAACCCCAGCCCGCACGCTGTCGCCCGCCGCAAAAAGCTGCTCGCGGAACAGCACGCGCTCCCGCAGTTCCGCCACAGCGGTCTGCCGCGCACGAATCACATCCAACGGCGCAGCTTCCAGCAGCCACCGGGCCAGCGCCTCCTCGCCGGCTCGAGTCCGCGCGATGCACAGAAGTTCGAAAAGCGATCCCTTGCCGAAAATGTCCAGGTCGCGCGCATAGGGATGCGCCGGGTCGAGGAATCGGTCGCCGGACTCGCCCTTGCCGGCCCATGCGTCATTCAGCCTTTCGAGCCCGCGTTCATAGAACGCCAGCACGCGGTTCAGCAGCCTTGCGCGCTGCAAGACCCGCTCATGAATGGCAGACAGAATCGCAAACGCCGTGGCAGGAATCAGCAGCCACAGCAGCCGCCCGGGCGTGCGCACCAGAAGGATGGCTCCGAAGAAGATCGTCACCAGCATCGCCAGTTTTGCGTATCCCAGGACGCGATCCCGCTTGGTTGCTTCCACCAAAGCTGCGCGGTTCTCCGCAACCTTCGCTGAGTACGCCTGCGCCGGAGTCCGACTCTCCACTTTTTCGCGCGCGGTTGCCATGTTTTGCCTCTGCCATAGTACGAGTTCAACCCCGTGCGGGCGAGCAAGCGCGCAGCCGCCGCGCAAAAACACGAAGGCCCGGATCGCTCCGGGCCTTCCATCCTGCAAATTTCTTCGCCGGTTATGCCTGGCTGACAGCCTGCGCGGCGACGACCTTTGACACGCTGCGCGCGATCGTCTCCTTAGGCACATAGCCAACGATCTGATCGACCACTTTGCCGCCCTTGAAGAGCAGCAGCGCCGGAATACCGCGGATCCCGTAGCGCATCGGCGTCGCCTGGTTGTGGTCCACGTCCATTTTCGCCACTTTCAGACGACCGCTGTACTCGGTGGCCACTTCATCCACGGTGGGCGCCAGCGCGCGGCAGGGTCCGCACCACGTCGCCCAGAAATCCACCAGTACGGGGGTTTCCGACTGGAGAACTTCCCGCTCAAACGTTGCGTCGCTTACTTCGATAATCCCCGCTGCTGCCATGATCTGTATGACCCCTCCTGGGTTCCAGTCTACTCGGTCCAGTGTACCGGCGCTCAAGAACCCGGCTCCCGCTGCCCGTCTCACTGTTTCCATGATATAGATGCGGCTGGAAGGCAATCGTCGCAGAAGCCAGGTCTTCTGAAATCCCTGCGGCGGTCAATTCTCGGCACAAAAATTAAGGCGCCCGGATTCTTATCCAGAATCACGGACGCCGGAGCAGCCCTCCCCCAGAACTGCCCACGGATGCGAACATAGGTCTTTTCGTGGCGTGGTGGCAAGCAATCTTCGGTCACTAGCGGTAATCCCATCAGAAAGTTACGGGAGAGATTACCTGCGGTGTTACCAACGTGTAACCGAAAGCCTCCCTCGAAGATCTCAGATCGACCCATCGGTTGTCACCGGCAGCCGCTCAACTTCTTTCGACAGCCGGCTCGAGAGGCCACCCAATCGCTCTTCATCCGACTTCCTCGAACTCCGCCGACTCCGATTCCAGCTCAAACGCAAGCAGTTCCACAGGCCCCGCTTCCTGTGTTGCCTCGTGGACCGCCCGAGTAGCCTCCGCCAACAAGTCGGCTGATTCCGCAAGCAATAACACAGCCGGCCCCGCACCGCTCAGAGCCACGCCGGAGATGCCGTGACTCCCGGCCAGCGGCAACAACTTTCCCAGCAAGGGACAGACTTCCGCCCGATACGGCTGGTGCACCCAATCGCGCATCGCATTCGCCAGCAAATCGGCGCGGGCCGTCGCCATCGCCGCTGTCAGCAGCCCTACCCGCTGCAGATTGGCCATCACGTCGCGCCGCCCGTAGCTTTCCGGAAGCACAGCTCTCGACGCGGTCGTCGCCAGCGGCCGTTGCGGCATCACCAGCAGCGCTCGCCACTCCGGTGGCAGCATGAACCGCACGGCCGCAACCGCGTCGCCGTCCATCGCGCTCGCCACGAATCCGCCCAGCCAGCACGCCGCGGCGTTGTCTGGGTGCCCTTCGAGCCGGCACGCCTCGGCAAGAATCCTCTCGCGCGACCAGGCAAGGCCGCCAAAGTGCGATGCCAGCGCCACCGCAGCGAGCCGCGCCGCAGCCGAGGATCCGCAACCCATCCCCAGCGGAATCTCGTTCTCCATTCGGATGTGCAGAGGAACGATCGCGCGTCTCTGCGCCTCAAGGACCGTGCGATAGGTGGCGAGCAGCAGGTTGTCCTTCGTGGTCGCGCACGCTTCGGCATTGCGGCCCGACGCTTCGATCGAAAACGCTCCCGCAGCTTCCGCTTCGATTTCCAGGTGCATCCGCAGCGCCAGAGCCAGCGTATCGAACCCCGGCCCCAGATTGGCCGACGTCGCCGGCAGCCGCAGCCGAACGCGGCTCATGCGCCCGCGCGCTCCAGCTCGCGCAGTACTTCATCGGCAGAGGCGTTCAGTTCCACGGTGCTCCGCCGCGTCGCGTCCATCTCGGCTTCGTGACCGCCGCTTTCCTCCGGAGCCAGCAGTTCGCCGCGATGGTAGCGGATCGTGTAGTCGGGATCTTTGAGTGTATGACCGGTCAGGAGCAGCACGACAGCCTCGTCCCTGCCGATCTTTCCCTGCTCCACGAACTTCTTCAGGCCCGCCAGCGTGACCGCCGACGCCGGCTCGCAGCCAATGCCTTCGGCGCCAATCTCCGCTTTCGCCACGGCGATCTCTGCCTCGGATACCTGCTCTACCCATCCGCCCGTTGTCTCGATGACGCGCACCGCCTTGCGCCACGATGCCGGGTTCCCGATACGAATGGCGCTGGCCCGCGTGTGCGCCTTCACGGATTCGAGCTTCTCGCCGCCGAATTCGCGCATCGCCCGCACCAGCGGATTGGCCCCCTCGGCCTGGATGACGGAAATCTTCGGCACCCGCGCGGTCAGACCCAGATGTTGCATCTCGAGAAAGCCCTTGCCCAGCGCTGAGCTGTTGGCCAGATTCCCACCTGGCACGATCAGGTGATCGGGCACTGCCCACTCGAGTTGCTCGGCCATCTCCAGCGCCGGGGTTTTCTGCCCTTCAATGCGATACGGATTGACCGAGTTCAGGAGGTAGACCGGCGCGCGCTCCACGACCTCGGACAGAACGCGCACGCAGCCGTCGAAATCAGTGCGCAATTGCAGCGTGAGCGCGCCGTAGTCCATCGCCTGCGCCAGTTTGCCCCAGGCAATCTTGCCTTCGGGCAGCAGTACCAGGCTGCGCATGCCCGCGCGCGCGGCGTAGGCGGCCATCGCGGCCGATGTATTTCCCGTCGATGCGCAGGCTACCCACGTAAACCCCTGCTCGCGCGCCACGCTCAGCGCGGCTGTCATGCCCGTATCCTTGAACGAGCCTGTCGGATTCATGCCCTGATGCTTGGCGCGGAGGCCGCTGATTCCGAGGCGCTCGGCCGCACGTGGCATCTCGTAGAGCGGCGTGTTCCCCTCGCCCAGCGTGACCGCGCTTTCCATCGACTTGAGAATTGGCAGCATTTCACGGAAGCGCCATACCCCGCTGCGGTCCACGGGGTCCGCGCCGCAGCGCCGCTCGCGCCACAGCCAGCGCAGCGCGCTGGGGTTGGGCCGCGCGTGCTTCGTCCCGTGCCACTCCGGATACACGACCTCGTACAGCTCGCCGCAATCGGCGCAGCGAAAATTGCCCTTCAGTTCGCTCTGCGCGATCGTGCGCGAGCATCCGGTGCAGCGCAATGGATCGGATTCATTCATGCGAAGGAGGTAATTTTTAGCCTAACACTCGTTGGCGCACGTCCCGGATCGTCGATTTTCGGCCAAAATCCGGCATGAATTCGTATAGAATCGCCTAATGGCATCGCTGCTCACGCCGCGCGAAGCCGCGCTTCGCCTCGGCATCTCCTATCCCGCCATCAAGCAGTGGATCTATCGCGGCAAACTGAAGGCCGTGAAAACTCCTGGTGGCCATTACCGCATTCCCGAAGCCGAACTGGACGCGCTGCTTTACAAAGCCAAACGGCCCGAGCCGCCGCGCCGCCAGTCGATGCGCACGGTCAGCGGGAGGAATCAACTCGTGGGCCGCATCGTCGATCTCAAAATCGAGGGCCTTATGGCGCAGGTGCGCCTTTCCATCGGCGGCCAGATCATCACCTCCATCATTACCGCGGATGCCGCGCGCGAACTGCGCCTGAAAAAAGGCGAGACCGTCGCCGCTCTCATTAAATCCACCGAGGTTATGGTGCTCCGTGTCTGATCGCCGCATCACATCGCTTCTGATTTCTCTCGGCCTGCTTTTGAGCGCGTCCATGAGCTTCGCGCAGCAAACGCTGCGCCTCGCTGCTGCCGCCGATCTCCAGCCCGTGCTGCCGCCCATTCTCGCAAGCTTCGAACAACAGACCGGCATCCATGTGCTCGCGTCCTACCAATCCTCCGCGACCCTCGCCACCCAAATCGTCCAGGGCGCGCCCTTCGATCTGTTTATGGCCGCCGATCTTTCCTTCCCCCAGCGTGTGATCGACGCCGGTAAGGCCGAGGAAGAGCGCCCCATCCCGTATGCGCGCGGCACGCTGGTTCTGTGGACGCGCAACGACTCCGGCATCAAAGCCTTGTCGCTCGATGCGCTGCGCAGTCCCGACCTGCGCACCATTGCCATCGCGAACCCCGAGCACGCGCCCTACGGCCGAGCCGCACAGGCCGTTCTCGACCACACGGGACTGCTCCCCGTCGTGAAGCCGCGACTCGTCGTCGCCGAAAACATCGCGCAGACCGCGCAGTACGCCGACTCCGGCAATGCCCAGGTCGGCTTCCTCTCGCTTACTTCCGCGCTCACTCCGCGCCTCAGCGCGGATGGCCATTACATTCGCGTTCCTACTGACGACTACCCGCCGATCCTCCAGGGCGCGATCGTCGTGCGCGGCGCGCAATCCGCCGCAGCCCATCGCTTCCTCGACTACCTGCGCCGCCCGGAGATCTCGCACACCCTCGCCATCAGCGGACTCGAGCCCGTACTGCCCTGATGGACCTCGAGGCTCTCGCACTCACCCTTCGTCTCGCAGCCACTACAACCGTGGTGTTGCTGGCGCTGGCAATCCCGCTCGCCCATTGGATTGTCTCCACGCGCTCCGCTTTGCGTCCCTTCGTCGAGGCCGTCTCCACGCTCCCGATTCTGCTCCCACCCACGGTGCTCGGCTTCTACCTGCTCGTGCTGCTCGGCCCGCGCACCGGCTTTGGACGCGCCACCGCGCATCTGATCGGACACCCGCTCGCGTTTTCGTTCTCAGGGCTCGTCGTCGGCTCGGTCATCTATAGCCTGCCGTTTGCCGTGCAGCCGCTGGTTGCCGGATTCCACTCCGTTGATGCTGCGCTCATCGATCAGGCACGACTGCTCGGAGCAGGCCGCCTCCGTATCCTGGCGGAAATCCTTCTGCCCCTCTCGGTTCGCTCCGTCGTCGCTGCTGCCGCGCTCTGTTTCACCCATACGGTGGGCGAATTCGGCGTCGTCCTCATGATCGGCGGCGACATTCCTGGCGCCACGCGCACGCTCTCCATCGCCATCTACGATCAGGTGCAGGATTTCCGCTACGCCGAGGCCAACCGCACGGCACTTTTCCTGCTTGCGATCGCGATGATTGCGCTTTTGCTGCTCTACGCGCGGCGCTCTGCGCGGGAGGACCAGCATGCCTGACGTCGCGCTCCGTCATCGCCAGGGCGGATTCACGCTCGAGGTCGCGTTTTCTCTTGCGCAGCCCTGGACCGTCATTTTCGGGCCATCCGGGGCGGGCAAGAGCACCGTCCTGCGCATTCTCTCCGGTCTCATCACGCCGGATTCAGGCCGCATCGATCTCGATGGCCGCACCCTTCTTGACACCGCAAGGAAGATTGCAGTCCGTCCCGGGCGCCGATCCATTGGATTCATCTCGCAGCAGGCCGCTCTGTTTCCGCACCTCACAGTGGAGCAAAACGTCGCCTTCGGCATCCGCCATCTCGACCGAGCCACACGAGGCGCGCGCGTGGCAGAAATGCTCTCAAGCTTTGGCGCCGAGGCCCTGGCCAAGCGCAAGCCCGCACAGCTTTCCGGGGGAGAGCGCCAGCGCGTCGCGCTGGCTCGCGCTCTGGCTCCCCAACCCGCGCTCCTGTTACTCGATGAGCCGCTGGCCGCGCTTGACGACGCTTCCGCGCACGATATCCTCGCGCGCCTGCTGGCACTCGACTTTCGCGTCGTCTATGTCTCGCATGACGTCACGGAAATCTGGCGTCTGCCGGCGAACGTCATCGTGCTCGAAGCCGGCCGCATCGCCGCGACCGGTCCCCTGCGCGAAGTGCTCGCTCCGCACCGCGATCGTTTGCTGCGGCTACTGGGGGGCTGAGTTCTCCGGCTGCGGCTTCGACCACTCCGTCTGCAGAAACTCGTAGCGCGCCCGGTAGGGATCAGGCCCCGCGTGCGCGTCCACATCCAGATGCATCACCTGCCAGTTGTCACTTGCGTCGTACTGCGGCCATTGCGGCGCGTCTCCGCCATTCGGGTTCCCGCTCTTCGCGAAGTTCGTCCAGTACGTCTCCACCAGATCGCTCAGTTTGTAGTCTTCAGGCTGCCACTTCGCGTCGACGCGCGAATCGAGCGTACCGAAGACGTACTCGATCTCATCGGAGTGGAACGCACCCGACCCCGCCGGATGATATTTGTCCGCCGGCGACGGCCGTTCGAAGTGATAGCGATAGACCGGTTGCCCGCCCGTCTTTACCTGCGCCTCCAGCCACGCCCAGGTGCCGTACGCGATAAATGTGTCTCCGGCAAAGTCAATCGTGGAGCGGACGGCCTCCGCATCGGTGGCATCGGGATAGACCTTCAGGAAGTCCGCAGTGCTATTCGGGAACGCCTTCCGGGCAGCCTCCTGGAAGCTGGCGACCGTCGCTGGCTTCGGATAATTCGCTACCAGGGCACTCGGCTCATCGCGATTCCATCCGCCGATCACCGGAATATGCGCTTGCTTGCCTTCGGCGTAAATCTGCGGCACCGGCTCAGGCAGGAAATATCCATCCACATCCGGTCCGCTGCCGGCGCGGCCCGGCGCCGTCTTCGCCTTCAGCTTCGCCAGAATGTCCTCGGCGTTCATCGCCCGCAGAGCGGCCAGATCCGAGGTTCCGAAAACGGACTGCGCCCACGTTGTATCCTCGTTCTCGCGATCGGCCAGGCTCTTAAACGTCAGCCCGCGTCCGGAGAAAGCCCCGCCGCTTTCCCCGATTGCATGCTGGAACAAACCCTGCGCCAGCGGCGAAGCGATTTGCGCGCTCACGCTGAACGATCCCGCCGATTCGCCGAAGATCGTGATGTTGTCCGGATCGCCTCCGAAGTTTTTGATGTTCTTCTTTACCCAGGCAATCGCCGCCGTCTGGTCCATCAGCCCGTAATTCCCCGCGGCGTGATGCTGCGATTCCTCAGCCAGCCCCTGTCCCGCATAAAAACCGAAGACGCCGAGCCGGTAATTCATCGAAACCACCACCACGCCCTTGTGCGCCAGATGCTCGCCGTCCTGCCGCGGCTCCGAAGTGGTTCCCGCAACGAATCCGCCGCCGTAGATCCACACCATTACCGGCAGCTTCGCGCCCTTGTTCTTCGCCGGCGTCCAGATGTTCAGCGACAGGCAATCCTCGTTCTCGCCGGGATCGCGATAATGCATGTCGGGAAACGGATTCGTCTGGATGCAGCGATACCCGAAGTCAGTCGTCTCACGCGCGCCGCTCCACTTCGCCGACGGTTGGGGAGGCTTCCAGCGCAGCGGTCCCACCGGTGGAGCCGCGTAGGGAACGCCCAGAAACTCGCGCACCTGCCCGTCGGTGCTCAGCTTGCCGTGCACCTTCCCCTTGTTCGTTTTCACCTTCAGGTTGTCGGCGCGCGCCGCCGTTGAGAAGATCAGGCACCCCAGGCATACCGCCGCCATCGCCAACTTCGCAAGAGTACGCATCCATTGCCTCCATGCTTCAACTGTGAATCGGAAGACAAACCAAAATACCATCAGAGGCGCGTTGCGGCGCGCTCCGCGTGCAGCAGATCTTCCATCGTCTCGCGCCGACGGATCAGCCGCGCCCGGGTTCCCTCCACCAGCACTTCGGCCGCGCGCGGCCGCGAGTTGTAATTCGACGCCAGCGACATTCCGTACGCGCCGGCATCCAGCAGCGCCACCAGTTCGCCGGGCTTCAGCGGAGCCATCACGCGATCGCGCGCAAAGAAATCCCCCGTCTCGCACACCGGCCCCACCACATCCGCCGTCATGCGGCGGCGTCCGCGAGGAGGCTTCACCGGTACGATCTCGTGGTACGCCTGATACAGCGCCGGCCGGATCAGATCGTTCATCGCTGCATCCGTAATTACGAACGTCTTGGTCCCGTTCTTCTTCACGTAGAGCACGCGCGCGAGCAGAACTCCGGCCTGCGCCACGAGAAAGCGCCCCGGCTCCAGCAGCAGCGTCAGTCCGCCCACGCGCTCCGCTGCGGGAATCAGAGCCTCGGCATACTCGCGCGCCCTGGCAGCGGCATCGAACGTGGGCTCGCCGTGGTACTCGATGCCCAGCCCTCCGCCGGCATCCATAAAGCGAATCGCATGTCCATCGCGCCGCAGCTGGCCGATCAGGTTAGCCACGCGCTGCGCCGCCGCGCCAAACGGCTCCGCCGCGCGGATCTGCGACCCGATGTGCACGCTTACGCCGGCGGGCTCCAGTTGCTTCCCCGCTTTGCGGTAGAGAGCGCGCGCCTTGCGAATGTCGACGCCGAACTTGTGCTCGCGCAACCCCGTCGAGATGTACGGGTGCGTCTCCGCAAAAACGTCGGGATTCACGCGCAGCGCGATCCGCGGCCGTTTCTTCCGCTTTGCGGCCCGCTCGGCGAGCAATTCCAGCTCGCCCTCGCTCTCAACATTGAACAGCAGAATCTCCGCACGCAGCGCCAGATCCATCTCTGCCGCGGTCTTGCCAATGCCCGAGAACACGACCCGGCCCGCCGCCGCGCGATCCACCGCCAACACCCGCTCCAGTTCGCCGCCGGAGACAATGTCGAACCCCGCGCCGCGCCGCGCCAGCAGCTGCAGAATCGCGAGCGAAGAGTTCGCCTTAACCGCGTAGCACACCAGATGCCGCACGCCCGCAAACGCGTTCTGGAACAATCCGAGGCGGTCGGCAATTTGGTGCGCGGAATAAACGTACAGCGGCGTGCCGTAGCGCTGGGCGAGCGCCTCCAGGCTCATGCCGTCGCAGTGCATCGGCGTTTTCGCGTCGGGGTAGTAACGGGGCCGACTGGCAGGTGCGGATTCTCGCAAACGAATATCCTCGCGTGAACAGACTTCTCCGCAATCCTAATGGAACCCTGCATCGCAGCGCACACGCCGCCACTGCTCGACGATGGGCTGCGGTCCGGGCTCTACGGAAGCGCGTCCAGTTCGAAGCTCAGCGTCGCGTCAGTTCCGGTCACCGCCATCACCAGCAGCCGTCCCGCCACGCCGTTTGCATCGAGCGGTGATAGCGTCACGGATCCATCCAGCCCCGATGTCGCCTGCGCGGTTTGCTTCGCCAGCAACGGACCCGGCGGGCAGCTTCCCTGCTGCGAGCAGGGGTCAGTCCACCCGTAGAGGGCTTCGGCAAATGTCACGTTCGCGCCCGCTACCGGATCGTCAAACGCATCCGTTACGTGCAGCACCACCGGCGCGAATGCCTGATCTGCGGCCACATACTGCGCTGTCCCGCTCCACGCCACCAGTTCCTCGGTCGCAGGCTGCACCGGAATCACCGCGAAGGTGGCGCAACTCTTTGTTCCAGCCAGGCACGCATTCACGGTCGACGCCACGCTGGCATTGAACGGCTCGGCCGTCACCGCAATACTCGCGAGGCCGTCGGGGCCGGTCACGCTCTGCGACGAGGCCAGCGTCAATCCCGCGTCGCTCGTCGACCACATCACACTCTGTCCCGCAACCGGGGCCCCCGATGCGTCTAGCGCCAGCGCCTGCACCGGCCACAACGCCGTTGCACCCATCGCGATGTACAGGTTCGGCGTGACCGCCGCAATCGCCGGAGGCGCCGCGCCTGTGATCTGCGTCGTCACGCTCGCCCCGTTCGTCAGCGATGCGGTAATCTGTGCCGCGGTGATCGAGTTCGCCGCCACCAGGACCGTCGCACTCCCGTCGCCCGCAGTCGTTACGCTGCACGCAGACTGGCCGCACCCCAGCACGGCTGTCCCGAGGCTCACCGTAAATGTCACAGTCACGCCCGCTGCGGGAGCCAGTGTCGTCGCGTCTTCTGCGCGCACCGTCATTGTCTCCGGTACGCCCATCGGCGCGATGCTCGGCGGCGCCGCCACCACCGTCAGCGCATCGTTGTTCCCCGCGTCATAGCTGAAGCCCGTATCGATCGCCGTGATCCCCAGCGTCTGTATGTCCTGAATCATCAGCGGTACGTCGCCTGTGACGCCCCCCGACGCCGGAGCAATGGCGGTGATCACATTCGGGGACATGCTGGTCACCTGAGCGGCAACGCCGTTCACGGTCACGACCATCGTCGACGGACGAAAGCCCATCCCCTCGATCGTGATCGCTCCCCCGGCCGCCGGCACATGTGCCGGCGCCACCCTGTCCGCGTACAAAACGCGACCATGGTACGCATAGTCCGGACGCCCATCGCCCCGCCAATCCGCGAGGCCGACACGGACCTCCGCGCCCGCCGCCATCATCACCGGCAGCGCCGTCAGCCCCACCACCTGCGTATTGAATGGCTGCACGGTTGCCGTCACCGGCGATGTGCCCACGGCATCAGTTCCATTCCACGCGCCGATCACCATCTGTGCCTTGTTCATCGTGTTGGCGCCCGTCTCATCGAGCGCCTGCGCCTCAACCGTGAACTCACGCCCCGCCTGCGCCCACCACTCGAACCACCCGGAGTGTCCGTAGCCCGTCATTCGACCCGACCATTCCCCGTTCGGCGGCACGTTCGCGGCTGCGATCTCTGAGCCGTCATTCCCGCTCTGCGCTTCGTCGGCCGAGTCTTCGATCACTACCGACTCCGTCACCACTGATCCCGCACTCAGCGCTGGCAGCGTGATCACCGGCATCGTCCCCGAGGGCGTCACCTGCCCTGTCGCGTACGGCCCGACAGATTCGCTGCCCGTGTACAGCGGATTGATCGCCTCAAACGTCAGTTGATAATCCGACTGTGTCATACCCGGCGGCAGCGGCACGCCGCTCAAATCGAAAAAACCTTCCTGCGTCGCATCGCTCACTCCAAAACGTGTCAGTGGATTGCCTTGCGCGTCCGTCGATCCCGTAATCGCATTTCCGGCGTCTCCCGGAAAGTTCCTGCCAGTTACCGCCGTCGCCGTGCAGCTAAGCGCCGGCACGCCGCCGACGAGCGGCCGCAGCACTACGTTCACGCCCTGCATTCCCTGGCCGCGCGCAAAGGTCACCGATCCCTGCACCGAAATCGTCGCCGGCGCGGTCAGCGTTTTGCCCGTGAAATTACCGATATTGTCCGCGGTCACGGGATAGAGACGGTTTAGCGCCGCAATGTCGTCGGTTCGCAGCGTGGTTCCGTTTGGCATGCAGATCCCGCCGCTTGCCCCGCACAGGCGCTCCAGCGGATGCATGATGGGCCACCCTGCCAGTCCATCGCTTGTCATCTGGTCTCCCATGAACATTTCTTCGTTGGTCTGCGACCAGTCCAGCCCCAACACCACGCCGAACGCGCGCACCAGTTCGTACTGAAGATTCGTCAGTTGCGCCTGGGTCGTCGCGCATTGGCCGTTTACCACGATCAGCGCATGAGCAATGGTCCCGTTCGCTGCCAGATTGTCGACCGTCGTAATTACGCCGTTGCTCTGGCAGTTCAGCGGAGAGTTCGCCCCTGCTCCATAGATCCCGTTGATCACGGCGCCAGTCTGGTCGTACACCACGCCCACAGGCGTCCCCGTGGCTGACGGTTGTAGATCCGCGGGCAGCACAATCCCGCTCGCTCCAGTTGTCACTGCCTTGTCGACGTTTTCGGCCAGATTCCCGCCGCGCGCAATGGATACCGCCGCGGTGCTCACGCCGTTCCATACAGCCGCCGCCGTGGCCACCATCGCGTTAGCCTGCGCCTGAGTCTCCTTCGCGCTGAGCGCGCTTTGGTCGGTGTAGTACGCCACGGTCCCCCCGGCCCAGACCACCGGCTGCCCCAGGGCCGCAGAACTGAAGTAGCTCGATCCCGCCACCCACCGCGGCCCACCCGCGACGGCGGTCTCCACGCAGAAAATCATCAGCAGCGCCAAAGCCACCAGCAGCGCAACGGCCCGAACCACCCAGACCTCGCATCTCGGCGCGATCCGCATCGGACTTGCCCCTCCGAAATTCCACAATCCCTTCGGATTTCATTCCGCCACGCTACGCACTCGGCCGCGCAAAGAATCGAGCCTGGGTCGTCGCGCATCTTTTCACTTCGGAACCGCATATCACCGCCGTTCCGATTCGGAACCCGGCGTGTAGTATTTCCCGCCGCTTTGGTTCGCCCTCGGGTCACCCTGGAGGAGCGCTCTGCGCGCTCCCGCAGGTACAATCGAAAGTTCACGTCCATGTCAGACAACATTCGCGAAACTATAATCCTCGGCTCCGGCTGCGCCGGACTCACCGCAGCCATCTACACCGCCCGCGCCAACCTCAAGCCGCTGGTTTTTGAGGGACATGAGCCAGGCGGCCAACTCTCCATCACTACCCTGGTCGAGAATTTCCCCGGCTGGCCCGAGGGCATCCAGGGTCCCGAGCTGATCGAGAACATGCGCAAGCAGGCGTCGCGTTTCGGCGCGGAATTCCGCCTCGGCCACCTCGTGACCGCCGACCTGACAAAGCATCCCTTCGTCCTCAACTTCGGCAACGAGACCATTCACGCGCGCACGCTCATCATCGCCAGCGGAGCTTCGGCTCGCTGGCTTGGCCTGCCATCGGAGCAGGCCCTCATCGGCCACGGCGTCAGCTCCTGCGCCACCTGTGACGGATTCTTCTTTTCCGGCCACGAGATTGCCGTGATCGGCGGCGGCGATTCCGCCATGGAAGAAGCCCTCTTCCTCACGCGTTTCGCCACCAAAGTCACGGTCATTCACCGCCGCGAGCACTTCCGGGCCTCGCGGATCATGCTCGATCGGGCCATCGCTCACCCGAAGATCAAATTCATGACCAATACCACGGTGAAAGAGGTCCTCGGAGTCGAAGAAAAATCCGTCACCGGCCTGCGCGTCTGCGATGTCGCTACCGGCGTCGATTCCGTTCTTCCCGTCACCGGCGTATTCCTCGGCATCGGCCACATCCCCAACGCCGCCATGTTCGCCGGTCAGCTCGATCTCGACGAGGACGGCTACGTGAAGACCCACAACAACGTCTTCACGCGCGTCCCCGGTGTCTATGCCTGCGGCGACGTGCAGGATCGCCGCTACCGCCAGGCCATCACCGCCGCCGGAACCGGCTGCATGGCCGCACTCGAAGTCGAGAAGTATCTCGAGGAGCACGGTCACTGATACATTGGCAGCGGGTACCCCCACCCCGATGAGCGTCCGCTGCCCCATTCTCGCTGCTCTGGCGCTGGCCTCGGTCCCGCTCGTGCCTGCGCAAACGCAGCAGGCCGCACCGCCCACTTTCACCACGCAAACCACACTGGTCGTCGTGCCCACACTCGTCACCACGAAGGCCGGCGAACCGGTCTTCACCCTCACCGCGAAGGATTTCGCCGTCACCGACGACGGCATTCCGCAG
Organism: Acidobacteriaceae bacterium; assembly: GCA_035503555.1. Taxonomy (GTDB): domain Bacteria; phylum Acidobacteriota; class Terriglobia; order Terriglobales; family Acidobacteriaceae; genus Palsa-343. Next base: position 64,968 of record DATJTG010000008.1, read on the forward strand.
AAAATCACCGTCGACGACAATGGCGGCGAGCCGCTGGCCCTGGTGGTGATCATCGAAACCGGCGGCGATGGCGCGCGCCAGCTGGAGCTCGAGCGCCCGCTCCACTCCATGCTCGACGCCGTCGTGGGCGCCGTGCAACATCAGGTCGCGGTGGTCGCCTTCGATACCACGCCTCACCTCGTCCTCGATTTCACCCCTGAGCTCGATCAGGCAGACAGCGCCATTCTTGGCCTTCCGCCCGGTGACGCCGGCGCTGCGACCCTCGACGCCCTCGCCTTCGGGGTCCATCTTCTCGAACGCGAGCCGTCGGAATACCGCCGCGCCATCCTGCTCGTCAGCGAATCGCTCGACCGCGGCAGCTATACCGGCGTCGAAGACGCCCTGCGCGCCATCAGCGATACGAACACCGCCATCTACGCTCTCACCTTCTCAAGTACCCGCTCCGACATGAAGGATCAGTCCTCGAAGTTCTTTCAGCCCAATACGCCCGGCCCCGCGCATGGATGCATGGCCAAAGACCCTGCCAACCCCGAGCGCACTTCCAGCCAGACCTGGTCGCAGTTCTACGACTGCCTCAGCCTGCTCGCGCCGCCGCTGCGCGCCATGAAGATGGCGACCATCGCGGGCATGAACAGCCTCCAGCGCGACGTACCGGAATCCGTCGCGCACATCACCGGTGGCGAGTTCTACCGCTTCCACGACCCCAAATCGATGGAGCGGGATCTCGTCGAGCTGGGCAGCCACGTGCCCAACCGCTACCTCATCAGCTTCCACCCCTCGGCGCCGCTCCCCGGACTGCACACCATCGTCGTGCGCCTGCCGCAATACTCGAAGCTCGAAATTCGCGCCCGCGCCAATTACTGGATCGACGAGCCGCCGGCAAGTTCGCCGCAAGCCGCGCTGCCAAATCCGTCGCCAAGCCACTGACAGCTCAATCCAAACAAAAAGGCGCAGCCAAAGCTGCGCCTTTTCGAATTTTGTGACCGCTGACCGCTGGCTGCTAGTACCTGTAGTGCTCGCTCTTGTATGGTCCCTCTACCGCGACGCCGATGTAGTCCGCCTGGCGCTGGCTCAGCTTCGTCAGCTTCACGCCGATCTTCTCAAGGTGCAGCCGCGCCACTTCCTCATCCAGATGCTTGGGCAGCGTGTAGACGTCCACCGCGTAGGTGTCCTTGTTCTTCCACAGATCGAGCTGCGCCAGCGTCTGGTTCGCGAAGCTGTTGCTCATCACGAAGCTCGGGTGGCCCGTTGCGCAACCCAGATTCACCAGCCGCCCTTCGGCGAGGACAAAGATGCTGCGCTCCGGCTTTCCGCCTTCGGCCGCGAACGTGTACTGATCCACCTGCGGCTTGATGTTGGTCTTCTTCACGCCCTTCCCCTGGTTCAGCTTGTCCATCTGGATTTCGTTGTCAAAGTGGCCGATGTTGCAGACAATCGCCTGATCCTTCATCGCCTTCATGTGCTCGAAGGTGATGATGTCCACGTTGCCCGTGCAGGTTACGTAGATGTCGCCGCGTCCCAGCGTGTCCTCGATGGTCGTCACCTCGAAGCCTTCCATCGCCGCCTGCAGCGCGTTGATGGGATCGATCTCGGTTACGATCACTCGCGCGCCCATGCCGCGCAGGGAGTGCGCCGAGCCCTTGCCCACGTCGCCGTAGCCGCAGATCACAGCCACTTTGCCCGCCATCATCACGTCGGTGGCCCGCTTGATGCCGTCGGCCAGCGATTCGCGGCAGCCGTACAGGTTGTCGAACTTCGACTTGGTCACTGAATCGTTGACGTTGATCGCCGGAACCAGCAGCTTACCCTGCTCCTTCATCTTGTAGAGCCGGTGCACGCCCGTGGTCGTCTCCTCGCTCACGCCGCGCCAGTCCTTCACGACTCTGTGCCAGTGCTGCTTGTCCTGTGCGTAGACGTCCTTCAGCAGCTTCTTGATGACCGCTTCTTCTTCGCTCTCCGACGGCGTGTCCACCCAGGTGTCGCCGTTTTCCAGCTCATAGCCTTTGTGGATCAGCAGCGTTGCGTCGCCGCCGTCGTCGACGATCAGCTGCGGACCGGTGCCTCCTTCGTGGGTCAGCGCCTGCAGCGTGCACCACCAGTACTCCTCGAGCGTCTCTCCCTTCCACGCGAACACCGGAATCCCCGCCGCCGCGATGGCCGCCGCCGCGTGATCCTGTGTGGAGAAGATATTGCAGCTCGCCCAGCGCACGGTGGCGCCCAGGTCCTTCAGCGTCTCGATCAGCACCGCGGTCTGGATCGTCATGTGCAGCGAGCCGGAGACGCGCACGCCCTTCAGCGGCTGTTCTGCGGCGTACTTGCGCCGGATGGCCATCAGCCCCGGCATCTCATGCTCGGCAATCGAAATCTCTTTCCGCCCCCAGTCAGCCAGCTTCAGGTCGGCGACTTTGTGGGCGGCGGCGTTGCGTTCAAGGGTGGCTGTAGCCATGGGTGAAGGTTCTCCTGGAGGGTTGAGGTTGTCTTCTCCATTCTACCGGCCCTGGCGTGGAACCCCTTGCGCCTGGCAGCGACTGGCATCCCCAAGCGGTTGGACGGCGCTTTTGCGGCTCCCAGCCTGTGCCGTTTCCTCCCCGCGCAAGTCCAATGCTTTGCTACATTCACACCATCCGCGAGGTGAACGATGCGATCCCGCGCATGCCTGCTTCTCTCGTTGCTTCTCAGCTCACCTTTTGTGTTCACGCAGGAGTCACCCGCGCATCCCCAGCCCGATGCGCAGACGCCAGTTCCCAATCAGGACGGCGCCTACCCGCTCGGTCCCGGCGTCGAAGCGCCTTACCTCACCAGCCCCGCCATGGCCACGGCTCCCGACGGCGCCAATCTGAGCCGCCCGCGAATCGTCCACTTCTCCGCCGTGATCGCGGCTGACGGTTCGCTCACCCAGCTCACCGTCCTCGAACGTCAGGGTGACGGATTCGAAGCGGCCGCCATGGCCGCACTGCAGCAATCGAAGTTCGCGCCCGGCAGGATCGATGGCAAACCCGTTCCGGTCGCGGTCTGCCTGCGCGTGCCGTTTATCCACGTGCAGCCCGCCATTCCGCGCCTTGGGCCGTGCCCGCGGCGCGGGGCTGGGTTGGGAGAAGACTTCCGCATGCCCTCGGGTGTCACGCCTCCGCGCCCAACGCAAGCCGGAACCCCCGAGTATTCCGACGAGGCCCGAAAAAAGCACATCGAGGGTATGGTGATGCTTTCAACACTGGTCGACGAGCAGGGCATGCCGACCGACATCCGCGTGGAGCGCGGCATCGGATACGGACTCGACGAGAACGCGGTACGATCCGTCAGCCAATATCGATTCCGTCCAGCCACCGATCGCGACGGCCGCCCCGTCGCCGTCCGCATCGCAATCGAGGTCAGTTTCAGGCTCTATCACTGAGGCGTTCGCGTGTTCCCGCGTCCCAGCTTCTGGGGACAGCCGAGTTCTCATCCGCGAAGGGCAGCGGGTGCGGGAAGTCTCCGTTCCAAGCCTGGTGATGCAGGAGCCAGGCGGAGTGGGTCTGTTCTCACCAGCGTGCAATGCGGGAAAAGCCGTCAACGTGGGTGATCCAGAAGACAGGCGAGGCGGCTTTGGAGCTGCGTCTCGCCTCACAATTCCGATCAGTACACGTCCCGCAGATACCGCTTCTGCTTCTTCATCTCGGCCAGGAACTCCTGGGCGTACTCCGCACCGCGCCCGCTGTGCTGGGCGACGGCTCCCAGCAGCGCCGCTTCCACGTCGGGGGCCATGCGCTTCGAGTCGCCGCAGACGTAGAAGTACGCTCCGCGCTCCAGCCACCTCCAGAGCTCCAGAGAGTTTTCCCGAATGCGGTCCTGCACGTAGACCTTGAACGCCTGATCGCGCGAGAAGGCCGTGTCAAGCCGCTGCAGAGTCCCGTCTTTGGACCATTCCACCAGCTCCTCTTCGTAGAGGAAATCCTGCTTCGCCCGCTGATCGCCGAAGAAGAGCCACATCGGCCAGTTCCCCACTCCGGCCTGCTTGTGCTCGAGGAAGGCTCGGAAGGGCGCGATGCCCGTGCCCGGTCCGATCATGATGACGGGCACATCCGGGTCGGCGGGCATCCGAAACAACTGATTGGAGTGGATAAAGATGGGCAACTGGCCGCCGGGCGGCGTCCGTTCGCCGATCTGTCCCGAGCACACGCCGAAGCGCTCGCGCCCGAAGCTTTCGTACTGCACCACGCGGACCGAAAGGTGAATCGAATCCGGATGCAGCGCCTGGCTCGACGAGATGGAATACAGCCGCGGAACGAGGCGGGGCAGCAGCTTGAAGAGGACCTGCGGATCCTCGATTTTGCCGGGGGCAAAGTCCAGCAGGTCGATGAATTCGCGCCCCCAGGTCCACTTGTCGAGCTTCTCTTTGTTGCCGGGCTGCACCAGCTCCGCAAGTTCGGAGTGGCCGCTGATGGTCGCCCACTGGCGCACGGTGGACATGCCCAGCTTGCCGATCATCAGCCAGTTCGAAAGCGCCTCGCGCAGATCGATGGCGTTGCCGTAGAAATCCTTGACCGGCTCGTCACCGCTGAACTCCAGCCGCTGCAGCACTTCGGTGACGGCGGGCGCGGGATTGGTGGGCAGCACGCCGGCGGAATCGCCGGGCAGATAGCGAATGCCCGAGTCTCCCAGGTCGATTTCGATGTGCCGGGTCTCTTTTTCCGAACCGGCGCCGGTAAGCAGCCGATTCTCGGTCACGGTGGCCTGATATGGATGATTGCGATTCCAGGCGATTGAGGCGGGGGCTGCTGTTTCGAGCGTTTCGGTTCCCTGGGGCTGCATTCTGCTCCTGTCCTTCCGCGGACGGCCGGGGAGGAATCAAAGACCGTACGCAGTTTAGACGATATTCAGGCCGTCTATGGCTCTGATGTGATTGGAATCACTGGATCGCAATCCGGATGTTCGCCGGCGCTGCCAGGATTGACGGGAGATTCGGCGGGGCGACCTCGGCGGCGGCGTGGATGGCGAACCGGCAACCGCGTGGGTCGTCAACCGACCGGGCGATCAGGGGCTTCCACCCGTTGTGACGACCACGGCCGAACAGGGCCCGGCAACAAGGCTCCGGTAGGCATGCTTCTGCAGAGAATCGAAGTAAATGCTGTCGCCGGCCGCCAGGCGGATCGACTCTGTGCCGATGGTGATTTCCAGTTCGCCTTCGATCAGGTACAGCAGTTCTACACCGGGATGGTAGTGCGGCGTCGGCTTTGACTCTCCGGCCGGGTGGAAGTGGGCGAGAAATCCCTGGAGCTTGCGCTCGGTGACGCGGAAGTCCAGGCTCTCGAAATGCCACGCAACCGCGCCGCTGCGGGGATCGGCGGGGAATTTCTTCCGTTCTGCGCGCCGTGCCACCGCGACCACATGCCGTTTACGCGGATCGACGAAGAAATAATCGAGTCCCACGTTGAAGACCAGGGCAATGCGGATGAGTGTGGGCAGCGTGGGCACGAGACGGGCGTTCTCAAGGCGGGAAAGCATGGCAGCGGACAGGCCCGTATGCGCGGCCAGTTGGGCCAGGCCCATACTGCGGCGCAGGCGCAGCGAGCGCAGCTTTTCTGCGATCGCGTAGGGACGGATCGCCTCCTCAATCGCATCGTAGGCGTCGCGTTTTGCGGGTATTTTCTTCTGCTTCAAAAAAACCTCCAGGAGTTTTCGCCCCAGGTAAGCGAAGAGCAGGATGCAACCTTCCTTTCCTCACAATCAATTGTTTTTGCTTTACCGTCAAGACTGGAACGGGCGAAATAAGCACCCTTCCCGGAGGTTTTCCCCATGTTGAAAGCAATTGGAGTGCTGGCGATGGCCCTGATGGCCGGGTCGGCCACGGCTGCTCCGCAGATGGATCTGGTGCATACCGCGGCCGCTGCGGGTTCGTTTAAGACGCTGTTAACCGCCGTGAAAGCAGCGGGGCTCGATAAGACGCTGGAGGGCAAGGGCCCCTATACGGTCTTCGCACCGACGGACGCTGCCTTCGCAAAACTGCCGGCAGGCACGCTGGATGCCCTGCTGAAACCGGAGAACAAGAGCAAGTTGCGGGCGATTCTGCTTTATCACGTTGTGCCCGGCGATGTGACGGCGGCGCAAGTGACGCAGATGACATCCGCGAAGACGGCGGAGGGCGCGGACCTGAAGATCAGCGTGAAGAATGGCACCGTGATGGTGGACGACGCCACGGTGGTGAAGGCCGATGTAACGGCCTCGAACGGCGTGATTCATGTGATCGACACGGTGTTGATGCCGCCGCAGGATTAGTTACCTGGGCAAATGTTGCACGAAGACAGGAGACACGATGAAAGCAATGGATGTTGTGACCGCGATTTTACTGATCGTTGGAGGCGTCAACTGGGGCGCTTATGGAGCGATGCACTTCGATCTGGTGGCCACCGTTTTGGGCGACTATTCTCCAATGAGCCGCGTGGTGTACGCGCTGGTGGGAATTTCGGCGATTTATCAGGCGGTCGCGTGGGCTGCGATTCGCAGCCGCTGGCAGACACGGACCGTGGCCGAGTCCCACTGAAATCCTGGTTTTCCGGTCGGACCGATCAAAAGGGCTGGATCTACGTGATCCAGCCTTTATTTTTTCTTCGGGGGTTGCGGGACCGCAACGCTAGGATTTTTCCGGATTGACGAGGTGGTGCGCAATGGCGAACATGGCCAGTTCCAGGCGGGTGGAGACGCCGGTCTTGTCGAAGATGTTCGAGAGGTGGCGCTTTACCGTTTCTTCGCTGAGGGTGAACTGTTTGGCGATGTCGCGGTTGGAACAGCCCTCGACGATGCAGCCGACGACTTCCATCTCGCGCGGGGTAAGGCCGAAGGTCTTGCGGTCAGGGACGGCGGCCTTCTGCATCAGCTCGTGCAGAGCGCCAACGAGGTTGACCACGCGCTTGCCGCCGATCCAGTAGTCACCGCCAACCACGGCGCGGATGGCCGAGGTCAGATGATCGGCCAGCGCATCTTTCAGGACGATGCCGCGCGCGCCGATCTGCAGCGCTTCGATGATCTGCTGGGTGCTGATGGTGCTGGTGAGCAGCACGATCTTCACTGTGGGCGAGCCGCTCATAATGGCGCGCATCGCTTCCAGCCCGGGCAGCCGCGGCATATAGAGATCGAGCAGCAGGATGTCGGGGAGCAGCTCGAGCGTTTGGGTAATGGCCTCGTCGCCATCGCCGCATTCGCCGACCACTTCGAAGGCGCGGTCGGATTGCAGCATATTGCGCACTCCGATGCGCACAACGGGATGGTCGTCGGCAAGAAGAATGCGAATCGCCGGAGCAGCAGCTTTGGCGGGACGAGACGGGGCGGACTTGGTGGGCCTGGACTGAGTGGTCATATCTTCAGCCTTTGCTTCAGGATAACCTCTGTTTCACGCAATGAGTATTCCAGTTCATCGAGTTTACGCAATCGCTCACCAGGTTGGTCAATACCTGTCTCGATGATGGAGGCCACCTTGGAAACCTGGGCCGCTCCCAGCATAGCGGCTCCGCCCTTCACCGTGTGCGCCTGGCGGCAGACGGTTTCCGGGGCGGCGGAGCGCATATCGGCAATGCGGGTGGCGGTGTCTTCGAGGAAGGCGCCGACCACTTCGGCAAGCGCGGGCGGGGACATGCTTCGGCGAAGGCGTCCAAAAATGCCCTCGTCCAGCAATACGCCGGTCAGGGAAGGTTCGTCGGGGGCGACGGCATCACAGACGGTGGCATGCTCCGCGACGTGATCGATCGCGGCGCGCAGGCTCTCCGGAGAGAGCGGTTTCTGCAGAACGCCGTGGTAGCCTTCGACCTCAGGCGGCGGGGAAGCGCTCATGGCCAGCAGCAGCGCGCCGGGAGCCCGGGAGCGCAGGTGCGTGGCGAGCTCCGGGCCGGACAAGCCGGGCATGCGCAAATCGGCCAAAATGCATTCGGGAGGAGTGTTGCCGGGCAGAAGCTCGAGCGCCTGCTCGCCGCTTTCGGCCTGGAGCACCGCGCAGCCTTCCGCCTCAAGCATCACCGCGGCGATCGCCAGACTGATGGGGTCATCGTCGATGACGAGAATGCGGCACGGCATGGCGGTGCTCGCGAATTCCATCTGGCCACGATTGTACACAGCAACCGCACGGAAGCCCATACGGGCTTCCATGCGGCTGCCAGCCAGCGGTGGATGGGGCTAGTGGATAACGGCAATAAGAATGACGACGACCAGAACGAGGATGATGATCAGCAAGTCGTTGTTGCTGAGGTTGCCGGCGGCAAACTCCTGCTGCGCTTTGGTGGCGCGGCCGGAAAGGTCGGCGAGTTCGTCGTCGGAGAGGTTCGGGATGGCGTTCTTCACCTGTGCTGGGTCGATGCGCTCGGACTTCATCCTGCCGATGGCCGTCGGCGTGGAGAGAAACTGTGTGAGCGTGTCGATGTTCTTCTGGCGGTCGGACGATGAGGCCTGCACCTGCTGCTGCAGCTGGGCGGGACTCACGAGGTGCGCGTCGGCGGACTGCTGCGCCCACAGTCCAGGGGCGAGAGCAACGAACGAAAATAGTGTCGCGGCGATCAGGCCGCGCGAAAAAACACTGGAAACAAGTCGCGAATGCATAGCGGCTCCCGAGGGGAAATGTCAGAATCCTGGATAAATCGACCGTAAGATGCCAATATTTTCCGCCGGGTTGCGGAGGTCGGGACGGGCGCGGATTGGCACGGGCCACCGGCCCGGGTTCGCTTCGGCCGCTTTGGGAATCGCGAGCGGCCTCGGCCACCTCCCTCAGGACACTTGCCAGAGTGTCCGCGGTACTGTGGATTGACCGAAACTCCGGGTGTAGATTTGGGCTGCCATGGATTCAACCTCGCAAGGCAGTGTTGAAGAACAGCTCGCGGAACTCCGGCAACGCGTGACGCGCATCGAGCGAACGCTCACGGATCGCAGCGTGGTCGCCGCGCTGCCGAAAGCCCCGGAAGCGAATTCTTTGTCCGACGCGCCCCAGCCGGAAATCCCAGGCGCTGTGCCGCCCCATCCGTCGCGGACAGCGGATGTCGCCCCGGCCGCCGCGCGAACCGAGTCCATCCAGGCCGCTGTACCACGATTTGCCTCGATTGTCGCGGAGCCCCGCACCGGCCCCTCCCTCGAAAAGCGGATCGGCTCCCAGTGGTTCAATCGGATCGGCATCCTCGCCGTACTGATCGGAGTGGCATGGTTCCTGAAGCTGGCCTTCGACAACCACTGGATTGGACCCGCGGGGCGCGTTCTGATCGGGCTGGCCGCGGGGGCCGCGCTCGTCGCGTGGTCCGAGCGATTCCGCACCCACGGCTATGTGGGCTTCTCCTGGTCGCTGAAAGCCATCGGCACGGGCATCCTGTACTTGTCGCTTTGGGCGGGCTTTTCGCTCTACCATCTGATCCCATCGTCGGTTGCCTTTGCGGCCATGATTGCGGTGACCGCGTTCAATGGATTCCTCGCATGGGTGCAGGACGCGGAACTGCTGGCTCTCTACGCCATCGTCGGTGGTCTCAGTACGCCGGCGCTCCTCTCAACGGGCGAGAATCACGAGGTCGCGCTCTTCACCTATCTGCTGCTGCTCGATCTGGCGGTGCTGGTGCTGGTCGCGCTGCGGCCCTGGTCGCGGCTGCTCTGCGGAGCCTTCCTGGGCACGGCGCTCTACGTCTCGCTCTGGGCAGCAGAGTATTACAACAACGATGAATTCGGCACGACGGCGTTCTTCCTCGCGTGCTATTTCCTGATCTTCGCGCTGGCGCCGAGGCTGGTGCGCCTGCGGAATGACGCATCGCCGTCCGCCTGGGACAATCTGGCGCTGATGGTGGTACCCGTCGCCAATGCGGGCCTCGGATTCCTCGCTTATTACCTGATGCTCGAAGATGCCCGAAGCCAGGCAGCCGAACCCTGGGTGGCCGTCGCCTTCGCCGCCTTTTACCTTGGCCTTTTGCGTCTGCCGCAGAGAGGCATCCTGCGGGAGAGCCCTGCGCGGCTGGCGCCGTTGCACCTCGCAACCGCCGTCGTCTTCCTCACCATCGCCATTCCTCTCAAGGCTCATGGCCGCTGGCTGACGGTGGGCTGGCTCGTGGAAGGCGGAGCGCTGGTGTGGGTCGCGCGGCAGATCCACTCACGCCTGTTGCGGGTGCTGGCGACCGTCTGCCTGGCTATGGGGCTGGTGGCGCTTGTGGTTCAGGATCCGGCCGCATCCACGACGCCCATCTTCAACGAACGATTCGCCACTTATTGCGTGGGCATCGGGGTCTGCGCCTTCATCTCCTGGGTTGCGGTTCAGGCGCCAAAAGACGATGACGATTCCGTTCCAGTCATCGGATGGCCGGTTCTGGCGATCGCGGCTGCGCTCGCCGTCAGTGCCATCATCCTGCTGAGTGTGGGCTGGGAGATTCACAGCTTCTGGTGGTACCTGCAGTACCGCGGAGACTGGCACCTGCTGCACGACTACCGCATGTACGCGCAGTTCACATACTCGGCATTCTTTATGGTCTTCGGCGCGGTTCTGTTGGGGCTGGGATTCTGGCGCCGCTCTGCGTTCCTGCGCTGGCAGGCGCTGCTGCTGCTGGCCGCTTCCATCGGCAAGGTTTTCATTGTGGACGTGAGCCAGCTCAGCCAGGGATATCGAATCCTCAGCTTCCTTGGCCTCGGCGCGCTGCTGCTGGCGGTGAGTTTCGTCTATCAGAAGGACTGGCTGAACCTGCGCAAGGCGGAGCCTCTGTCATGACGCGCCTGGGAGGAGCCATCCTTCTTCTGGCCGCTTCCGTCGCGCCACAGCCCCAGTACTTCCGCTATGAGCGGTCCTTGACGGTGCCGAGCGGAAGCGCGGCAACCCCGCAGATCTGCGCGGTTCTGGATGCCGGAGTCTTCGTGCACGCAGCGTCCGGCCTGCCTGATCTTCGCTTGTATCTTGGAGACCCCGCGACGGGGCAGGAGACGCCGTACGTGCTGCGCCAGTCCGTGCGCCGCGAAGACCGGAAGCAAGCCGTGGCACTGATGAATCTGGGCACCGTCGCGGGGCAAACCACCTTCGACGCCACGATGCCGGAGGGCGCCTACAGCGACATCCTCCTCGACGTAAGTGGCGAAAACTTCATCGCGACGGTGACCGTGACGGGCAGCCACGACCAGACCAGCATGGCGACGCGGCTGGGCGCCTTCACCATCTTCGACCTGAAGGACCAGAAACTGGGGCGCAGCACCGTGCTCCATCTGCCGCCATCGGATTTTCGCTACCTGCACTTCATGATCATTGGACCGATCAAGCCGGAACAGGTCGGCGGCCTGTCGATCGAAGCGTCGCCGCGAAGTGAGCAGGCCTGGACCGTCGTCGCACAATCGCCGCAAATCGCGCAGAAAGGGCACGAAACGGTCGCGCAATTCACGCTGCCTGCGCACGTTCCCGTGGAACGGGTCCAGTTTGTAGTGGGCGACGCCACAAAGAACTTTAGCCGCGAGGTCACGGTTCGAACGGATGCGGTTTCCTCGGCTCCTCTCCGCACAGACGAGGAGCCGCCCCAGCCAGCCATGGCCACAGGCAATTTGCTGCGCATGCATGGCGTCCAGGCAGGCCACCGGATCGACGAGGAGAATCTCGCCATCGACGTCGCCGGTGCAGACTTCGCCGATGCGGCAACGACGTGGACTGTGACCATCGAAAACGGCGACGATCCCCCGCTGGCAATCCGAGACGTGCGGCTGGAGATGGCGGAACGGAGGTTGTGCTTCGATCGGGTGCCGGTGGCGAGTTACTCGCTCGTCTACGGCGATGCGGCATTGTCGGCCCCGCGATACGACTACGCGACGCTGTTTGCGCCGGAGAAGAACCCCTCGCTCGCGCAGTTAGGACCGGAGCGGCTCAATCCCGAATACCGGCCGCGGCCGGATGACCGGCCATTCACGGAAAAGCATCCCGCCCTCCTGTGGGCGGGACTGATTCTGGTGATTGTTGTCCTCGGCGGCGTGGCGCTGAGGACAGCGAAGACCACGACGCCGCAAACGCCCGCCTAACGCAGTGTCGGCTCCACTTCGTTCAGCCAGTCGGGCGGCTTCAGGATCTCGCGCGGCTTCGGACCGTCGGCGGGGCCGACGATGCCGTCGCGCTCCATCATGTCGATCAGGTGCGCGGCGCGGCCGTACCCGATGCGCAGTCTCCGCTGCAGCAGCGAAGTCGATGCCTTGCCGAATTCCAGCACCAGCCGCACGGCATCTTCGAAGAGATCGTCGTCGGCTTCTTCGCTGCCGTCTCCCTCCATGCCCGGTTCGCGGTCCGCCGCGTCTTTCGGCGCGTCGAGGAATCCCTGCGCGTACTCGGCTTCGCCCTGCTTCTTCCAGAAATCTGTAACCGACGCGATCTCTTTTTCGGTGACGAAGGGCGCGTGGACGCGGTGCAGCCGCGAGGTGCCCGGCGGCAGGTAGAGCATGTCGCCGCGCCCCAGCAGAGATTCGGCACCGTTGGAGTCGAGAATCGTGCGCGAGTCGACCTTTGTCGCAAGGCGGAACGACATGCGCGTGGGCACGTTGGCCTTGATGAGTCCGGTGATGACATCGACCGAAGGCCGCTGCGTCGCGAGCACCAAGTGGATGCCGACGGCGCGCGCCATCTGCGCCAGGCGCGTAATCGACTCTTCCACGTTGGCCTTGTCGAGCATCATCAGATCGGCAAGCTCGTCGATGATGATCATGATGTACGGCAGCGGGTTCTCTTCCTGGCCGTCGTCGAAGAGCGTCGGCGTCGCGTTCTCGAAGAGCCGGTTGTACTGCTCGATGTTGCGCACCGAGCGCGAGGCCAGCAGCTTGAGGCGGCGCTCCATTTCGCGCACCGCGTTGCGCAGCGCGTTGGCCGCGAGCTTGGGCTCGGAGATGATCGGCGTGAAGAGGTGCGGAATGCCCTCGTACATGCCCAGTTCCACGCGCTTGGGATCGACGAGGATCAGCCGCACCTGCTCCGGCGTCGCCTTGTAGAGCACCGACATGATCATGGCGTTGATGGCCACGGATTTGCCGCTGCCCGTGGATCCGGCAATGAGCACGTGGGGCATCGTGGCCAGGTCAGCGATCATGATGCGGCCGTTGATGTCCTTGCCCATCGCCAGGGTGAGCTTGCTGCGCGAGGTGGCGAAGCTTTCGCTCTCGATCACGTCGCGAAGCCAGATGGTCTCGCGCTCGGGATTCGGCACCTGAATTCCGACCGTGCTTTTGCCCGCCATGCGCTCGATGAGGATGCTCTCCGCGCGCATTGCGAGGCAGAGATCTTCAGCAAGGCCAGTCACGCGGCTGTACTTGATGCCCGCGTCGGGGCGGAATTCGAACGTCGTTACCACCGGGCCGGGGTTTATCTGGACGACCTGGCCCATCACGTCAAACTCGGCGCATTTCTCCACGAGTACCTGGGCGGATGCGCGCAGCTCATCTTCACGCACCGGCGAAGGATCGTCGCTGCGATGCAGCAGCGTGGAGGGCGGCAGCCGGAATCCAGTGACGGATTTGGAGACGACGGTCACGCTGCGCGGTTCGGAGTCGGCGCGCTCGCCGATGGAAATACTAGTAGTGGGCTCCGGCTTCGGCTCGGGAGCCGACTCGCGCGGAGCATCGCGCTTCGGCACCAGCACCGGGCGCAACGGTGCAGCGGCGGCCGCCGCAGGCGCGGGCTTCCGCTCATCCGGCGGTGCCGCTTCCGCCACCGGATCCTCGGCGACGGTACGCGGCATCTGGTCCCACAGGCCCATCGGCGTGGGCGTGGGCTCAGGCTGCGCAGGGGCATTGGTCTCCGCGAAGCCGCCGCGGCGCAGCGGAGCTTCGGCGGAGTCTTCCGCGAAAGTCGCTTCGCCCACCGGGATCGGCGCAGGCTCGGCGCGGCGGGCCCTCGCAGCTTTCTCCGCGGCCTTGCGAGCTTTGGCGATCTCCTTCTCGCGCTGGCGGTCGGCCTTCTCGGCGGCACGCAGTTCCCTCTTCATTGCGCGGCGGTGGCGCCAGTTCTTCCAGCGATCGCGCCAGGCCAGCAGAAACGCGAACTTGATGCCGATCCATTCCCGCGCCGTGTTGAAGCTGAACGTGGTGGAAAGGTAGATGGCGGCCGCAACCAGCGTGCACGCTACGATGCAGGCCCCGGGGAAATTGAGGAAGTGCACGAGGCCGTCGGCGATGATGCGGCCGGTCACGCCTTCCACCGGCAATCCCCAGGGGAAATGCGGGTGATTGGGCAGCAGGCCGAAGAGCGCCGGTGCAAACAGCAGGCAAAGCGCGATGCCGACCAGCTTGGCGAGGGGTGAGCCCGCGGGGCGGGAGCGCATCCAGGCCCAACCCAGAGCGCCCAGAAACAGAGGCAGCAGATACGAGGCGAGGCCTTCAATCTGCAGGATTGCGTCGCTCAGGTGCGCGCCGAAGGGTCCGATCCAGTTACGGACAGGGCCGGGGCCGATGGTGTCAAACGAGGGATCGGTGGGCCGATACGAAACGAGCGCCAGCAGGAGCAGGGTCGCGGCAGCAAGCACCAGCAGCCCCACCAGCTCGTTGAGACGGCGGTTCCGGGTCGGCGTCAGGACCAGGCGGACGGGTTTCATTGGGGCAATCACGTTGGATGCGATCCCGGCGAGCCGGGAGGCGCGGCGAAGTGCCCAGAGCAGGTCTATTATCCCAAACGGCGGGGGTGCGGCGGAGTTCCCTGTACCGAAAACACAAAGGAGGAACCCACTTCTCCACTGATGGAAAAACTGTGGGAAGATGGCTTTTCATCGAGGGAACGTGAGAAGAATCAGTATTTTGGCGATCTTTATAGCATCATCGACCTGGCTTTGCTCTGGTGCGGCTGGTCAGATGCCGCGCTGCAACGACTCTGGGACGCAAAGCGAGCTGGACGTGCGCGCATTCGACGCGGCGCAACGGGAAGATGCAGCGCTTGCGAACGAGCGGAAGGCGGTGCTGGCGGCGCTCGACGCCCATCCCGACGAGCAGAAGCTGCTCCGTACCGCAGAAACAGAGTGGGATGCCTTCCACAAAGCCCAGATGGCAGCGTTGTATCCGCTGGCTCAGATCAATCCGCAGATCTATGGGAGCATCATGCCGATGTGCTTTGGCCGCGACCGCCAAGACTACACGAAGGCCCATGAAGAAGAGCTCCATTGGATGAGGCCATCGACGAGCAGCTGTCCGGCGGTTGATGCCGAGGCTGCCGACAAGGAGCTCAACGGCACCTATCAGCAATTGCTGGCCAAGCTGGGCGACGATTCGTATGCCCGCAAGGCGCTGATCGAGGCAGAGCGCGCCTGGATTCCTTATCGCGATGCCATGCTGGCGGCGCTGGTTGCGGTTCATCCGGATCAAACCGGAGCATGCCACCGCCATTACGCAGCGAAAATCGCGAAACGGCGCACGCGGGATTTGGACGCCATGCTCCACCCCGAAGAGGGTGACGTCTGCGAGTACGACCATCCGATCTCGAAAGACGATCTCGAGATTTATGGGATCAAGGAGCCATGAGCGGGCTACGCTCCCAGACGCGCCCCCAGCGCCAGCATCAGGCCGCCGAGGAGGGTGCGGGCAATCACCGGACTGGCTCTTGTCTGATCGCTATTCGCGGCTGCTACCGTAGACGGCAATGCCCTGCTGCACCTTGAAGATCATGCTGGCGCCTCGGGCGGTGAATGCCGAGTCGGGATACTTCTGCTCCATGCGACCGACGATGCCGCTGGCGGCATCGCGATCCTGGGTGGCGCGCTTGCCGTCGCCGTCTGCCTGCCACATATCGCCGGCTGCCGCCTCGCGCCACGCGGCGTCGTAGAGGGCTTCAGCGGCCTTGGGCGAATCCGGGTGTTCGTCGACGTACTTCAGGTAGTAGCCGGCTTCCTGCTCGGGACATTTCTCCGATCCCTGCCAGTCGCCGCACAGCTTGTTGTCGATCAGGTCGAAGGCCGCCAGGTCGGCCCATCGGGTCCGCGCGAAGTACTTGATCACTGCCCGCATCTCGTCCTCGTCCATTTGCTCGCGCAGGTAGTTGGCCTTCTCGTGCGCCGAGGGCAGCGAGGCTGCATCGGCCTTCTGGATCTGCCAGCGAATGTCGGCGGCGCGGTACATGGCTTCCGGCGCAAACGGCGACTGCGGATACATGACGACCACGCGGCGGTAGAGCAGGCGCGCTTCCTGCGCCATATTCGGCGGCGGATTGGGAACGCTGGCCTCCTGCTCGGCCTGGTCGGCCGCGCCGAAGAGGATCTGATCGCCGCGCGGGGTGTTGAGGTCGACGAGGCCCTTGTCGAGAATCCACCCGGAGATGGGCTGGGCGTCGTTCTCGCTGCCGAATTCGGGGCGGTCGGATTCGCGGGTGTCAGGCGTGTCGGTGTTGGCGAAGACGCGCAGCCATTTGCCGCTGCGCTCTACGACCACCAGTTCCCGCCCGGGCTGGATGTCGGCGATGTGGTCGGAGCTGTCGTCGGCATTCGCGTACAGCTCCGCGTCGCGAACGATCGTGGCAAGGGTGCCGTTTTTTGGCATTTTGACGGGCGGCAAAGGCTTTTGCGCCCAGGCGGCCGTGGCGACCAGCAGAATGGCGGCGGTGGTGAGCTTCAGCGTGCGCATGACGAGAGTAGGACGTTCGAAACAGGGTACAGGTTACTGTTGGCAGGTTACAGCGGCCAGCGGTTGGCAGTGAGCGGACCGACAGCTTCGCAGGAAACGCCCGCGTCAGCTCTGCGCAGCATCCTCCGCGAGAACCGACTTGAGAACTTCAGGCTCGACGTTGCCGCCGCTCATTACGACCACGACTTTGCGGAACGGGGCCAGTTCCATGGCGTGAGCGAGGATGCCGGCAGCGGCCGCGGCTCCGCTGGGCTCCGGGGTGAGGCGAGCGCCGTAGAGCAGGGTGCGCATGGCCTGGCGGATTTCGGCTTCGGTCACGGTCATGATGTCGTCGACGTACGTGCGGATGTGCTCGAAGTTGCGCTCGCCAAGCGATTGCGTGCGGAGGCCGTCGCACATCGTCCGGGTGGTCTTTTCCGCGGGCCAGGTGATGAGCTGCCCGCTGCGGAAGCTCTCCTGCGCGTCACCGGCCAGCTCCGGTTCAACCCCGATCACACGGACCGCGGAGTTGGAGAGCTTGATGGCCGTGGCGACGCCGCTGAGCAGGCCGCCGCCGGAAACCGGCGCGAGGACGAGATCGACGTCGGGGAGGTCCTGGAGGATTTCGAGGCCGCAGGTTCCCTGCCCCGCGATGATCTGATCGTCGTCGTAGGGCGGAATCATGATGTAGCCGTGCTGCGCCTGCAGCTCTTCGGCTTTGCGCAACCGGTCGGAGCTCGCCGGGCCGACCTCAACGATCTCCGCGCCGAGCGCGGCGGTGGCGCGCTTCTTCACGGCGGGCGCATTCGACGGCATCACGATCACCGCCTTCGCTCCGACCGCCCGCGCCGCATAGGCGACGCCCTGGGCGTGGTTTCCGCTCGAGTATGTGATGACGCCGCGCGAACGATCTTGCGGCGTCAGCTGGGAGATCTTGTTGTACGCGCCGCGCAGCTTGAAGCTTCCGATGGGCTGCAGGCCTTCCGCCTTGATGAAGACGGCAGCATCCTGGCCGGGAACGGCGAGGCGAACCAGCGGCGTATGCACGGCAACACCGCGGATGCGGGCCTGGGCCTCATGGAAAGCCTGAAGCGTAAGCAGGGATGGAGTCACAGCAGTCATCGGCATCCACTTTATTGTGAACCAGGGCAAGGAAGTTTGTCCGGTGCCGTTTCGAGGGGCGTGGGGTGAGACGAAGCCTGCGACAATCGATCTGTTGCGAAGACGGGGGATAGTCAGGCCATGAAGAACCACGCGCTTTCGCGGAGAGAACTGCTGCACACCGGAGGCGCAGCGCTGGCGTCGACGCTTTTGCCGCGCGCGGTACGGGCGGCCGACAAGGCCGCGCCCGAGTTGAACCGCGAGCGCCCGAAGCCCGAGGACCGGAAATTCCGCTCGGAAGCCGTGGAGCAGTACATCGCGGAGGTGCGCACCCGCATCGGCGATCCGGAACTGGCGCGGCTCTTTACCAATTGCTTTCCCAACACGCTCGACACTACGGTCGAAGCCGGCAGCTTTGAAGGCAAGCCGGACACCGTGGTGATCACCGGCGACATCCCGGCCATGTGGCAGCGCGATTCGTCGGCGCAGGTGTGGCCGTATCTCGACCTGGCGAGAAAAGACGGACGGCTGCGAACGATGCTGGAAGGCCTGATCCGGCGGCAGACGCGCAACATCCTCATCGATCCCTACGCCAACGCATTCATGGCCGATCTGAACGCGCCGCCTCTCGACTGGAGCCTCCACGACCGGACGGATATGAAGCCGGGAGTGGGCGAGCGGAAATACGAACTGGACTCGCTGTGTTATCCCATCCGCCTGGCGCATGGCTATTGGAAACGAGCGGGCGGGACGCAGCCCTTCGACGCGCAGTGGCACGACGCCATGCGTCTCGTGCTGCACACGATGCGCCAGCAGCAGCGGAAGCATGGCCCTGGGCCGTATCACTTTCAGCGCGCCGCGTTGAACCCGACCGACACGCTCGACGACAATGGCTATGGCAATCCGGTGAAGCCAGTGGGGCTGATCGCGTCGGGATTCCG
>DATJTG010000009.1:0-7404 GCA_035503555.1 Acidobacteriaceae bacterium
CAGCAGGATCTCGCTGCCCGGCGGAGAAAACTTGATCGCGTTGCCGACGAGGTTGCTGAGCGTCTGCAGAATTCTGTCCTGATCGATCCACAAGCGGATGGGCAGGCCCTCAACCCGCAGCTTGATTTCACGCTTATCCGCAGTGGGACGGAGCAAGTCCGTCGCGCGCTCCAGCAGCTCGGGCGCATTCGCTTCCTGGAACTGCAGGGTGAGGCGGCCCGCGCCCATGCGCTCGAAGTCGAGAATGTCGTTCACGAGACGCACGAGCCGCTCGCAGTTGCCGAGCGCGACATCCATCATCTGCTTCGATTTTTCGGGCCGCGACTCCAGCACGCCTCCGCCGATGAGACCCAGCGCGGCGCGCAGCGAAGTGAGCGGGGTGCGCAGCTCGTGGCTGACGGTGGAGATGAACTCGTCTTTCATACGATCGAGGCGGCGGCGCTCGGTGATGTCGACGCCGGTCATGACGATGAAGGTAATTTCGCCCAGGCCGTCGGTGAGCGTGGTGGTGGTCCACTCGATGGAGCGGCGGCTGCCGTCGCGCGCCAGCCACTGCAGCTCGCGCGGGCGGCGGAGCGTGCCCTGGCGCGCCTGATGCAGCAACTCGAGCGCCTGGCCGCGCTCCTCGGGCAAAAACAGCTCTGTGGGAAAGGCGCGGCCGGCGAGCTCGGCGAAGCTGTAGCCGGAAATCTCCTCGCAGGCGCGGTTGAAGCGCACGATGCGGCCGCTGGTGTCGAGCACGAACACCAGCGCGCTCATGGTGTCGAGCACGGCGGAAACGAAGTTGCGCTCGACGGTGAGAGCGCGCTCGATCCTCTGGCGGCTGCGGATGGCGCGATCCTGCACGCGGGCATGGATCGCGTATTCGAGCCGCGTGACCACCTGGCGGGCCATCACACCGAGGATCGAGGCGTGCTCCTCAGTAAAGGCATTCGGCTGCGGCGAGAGGACCGCCAGCGTACCTACGGCGCCGCCGCGCGAAAGCAGCGGCGCGCCCAGATACGAGCGGCAGTGGAGATTGCGGCCGAGGGGAACGCCGGTCCCTGGCAGGCGCGGGTCATGGGCGGCGTCGGAGATCAGCAGCGGCTCCGGATCCTGAATCGTGAACTGGCAGGCAGTCTGCGTGCGCGGCAGCTCGGCTGCGGAAATGCCGACCCGGGACTTGAACCAGAGGCGGTTGGCATCGAGAAATCCGAGGTACGCGTAGGGCGCGCCCGTCACCTGGGCGGCCACGCGAACGATCTCGTCGAATGCGGGATCGGGGGGCGTGTCGAGGATGTCGTACTCGAGCAGGGCTTTCAGGCGCTCGGCTTCGCTGCGCTGTGCGGCGAAAGCGGCGACGGGCCTGCCAGCGCGTGAACCCCGAACGGAACCGAGAGCGTCGGTCGACATCTGCTCGATTGTCACAAAGAAGTCCAGGTCGAACCGTGCCCCAATCGGGTCAGGAATGGCCCGGTGTACCGAGTCAGTCAAGTAACCAACGCTGGTAACCGCGGTGCAAGGGTACGCGCGCGGATCGGTGCCTCAGTGCAGGCTGCAGCAGTCGGCGGCGGGGCCATCGTTGCTCGCGTCGACTTCGACTTTCCATTTGCCGTCGGATTGTTTCTTCCAGAGGGTCATGTAGCGGCCGGAGGTTTTGACCGCGTTGCCTTCGCTGTCTTTCGAGACGCCGTCGTAATGGCCCCAGGTGTAGCCCATGTCGCCGCTCTCGGCGATGCGCGCGCCTTCAGGCTTCCACGTGAGCTGATAGCTGGCGGGAGTCCACGTGGCCGACGCGGCAATGGCGTCGTGGCCGATGAGTGCGGGCTTGCCATTCGCGAGGGTCACCGCATCGGGCGCAAACCAGGAGGCAAATGCGGGCCCTCCGCCTTTGGCGGTGTCGGCGGCAAACTGCGCTTCGAGCTGGTAGAGCATCTCGATCCCCGGCGACACCTGGGGATTGGTGAGCGGATTCCCGGCCTGGTTCGAGGGCGGCTGCGGCGCTGTTGGGCCCAGCAACTGCGCAGGCGATGCGGCGCAGCAGACCGATGCGGCAATGAGTGTGACGACGGCAGAAACAAATCGCATGGCTCGATTCCCTGCACCTCAGGATAAAACACGCTCACCAGCCAGGCCGAGCTGCGAGGGAACGCGGTATGCTGGCAGTTCGATGACGGCAGTCGCAGCAACGGCGAAGGGAAGGAAGGCCGACGTGCGCGGATGGATCGCGGCGGGTGCTGCGGTGTATCTGGCCGCCGTGGCGCTTTGGCACTTCTGGCCGGGATTGCATGCGGTTGCGATGGGCGCGCGTCTTTGCGCCATCGCGATCTTTGCGGTGTCGGCCGCGCGACGGCGTTCGCTCACCGGATGGATTTTCTGGTCGATGCTGGCGGGCATCGAACTGGGGCTCGATGCGCCACACGTGGCCATCGCGTGCCGCGTCTTCAGCGACATCTTTTTGCGGCTGATTCGTGTGATCGTCGCGCCGCTGATCCTGGGCACGCTGGTGACCGGCATTGCGGGACACGCCAACGCGCGGACGGTTGGACGCCTCGGGCTGAAATCGCTGATCTATTTTGAAGTGCTGACGACGGCGGCGCTGGTCATCGGACTCGCGGCCATCGACTTCTCGAAGGCCGGCGTGGGGTTGAACCTGAGCGCCGCGCATGCTGCAGGAGCCGTCGCCCCCGTCGCGCCGCAGGCTGCGCTCTCGTGGCAGCAATTCCTTGTGCACGTTTTTCCGGAAAACATTGCCAGCGCGGTGGCCGAGAATCAAATCCTCCAGGTGGTGGTGTTCGCCATCCTCTTCGGGCTGGCGCTGGGACGCCTGAGCGAAGCGAAGCGCGCGCCGATGTTGCGCCTGGCAGAATCGCTCACCGACACGATGTTCGCGTTCACCAACATCGTGATGCTGGCTGCGCCCTTTGGCGTGGGCGCTGCGCTCGCGTTCACCGTCGCCAGCTCGGGCCTCGGCGTGATGGTGAACCTGGGCAAGCTGCTGCTCACGCTGTATGTGGCGCTGATCCTGTTTGCTCTGCTGGCAATGCTGCCCGTGCTGCTGCTGGCGCGGCTGCCGCTGAGGGCGTTTCTGCGAGCGATTGCCGAGCCGGCGACCATTGCGTTTGCCACCAGCACCAGCGAGGCCGCGCTGCCGCGCGCCATGGAGGAGATGGAAGCCTTCGGCGTGCCGCGCAGCATCGTCGCGTTCGTGATCCCCACGGGCTACAGCTTCAATCTCGCGGGATCGGCGCTCTATCTCTCGCTCGCCGCCGTGTTCACGGCGCAGGCCGCGGGCATCCAGATGAGCGTCGGCAAGCAGGCCGCGATGCTCTTCACCCTGATGCTGACCAGCAAAGGCGTGGCGGGCGTACCGCGCGCGGGACTGGTGCTGCTGCTGGCGACTGCGTCGATGTTTGGATTGCCGATCGAACCGGTGATGATCATTCTCGGCATCGACGCGCTCATGGACATGGGACGCACCGTGGTGAACGTGGTGGGCAACTGCCTTGCATCGGCCGTCGTGGCGCGATGGGAAGGCGAGTTCCGCACGGAAGCCGCACCTGCGGAAGCTGCGGCGATTCTGGAGAGCTGAGTTTGCCGAAGCGCCGGTCGCGCGCGCTTAGTTCTCCACGGGATGCAGCCCTTTGAGCGAGCAGGCCGATGCCGGGCTGCCTTCCGTATCGCGGGCGCGCGTGGTGTGGAAGCGATGCAGGCGCAGATAGCGGACGCGGAGGCCGTCGATCGTCGCGGGCATCGATTGCGGATTGCGGCCGATATCCACGAGCACGAGGAGCGCAGCTTCCGCGGGATTATCGAGGCTCTGCGTAACGCCCACGCCGAAGATGGCGCGATCGGCCATGAGACGCGGAGCAACGCTCTGCTCTGCCGCGGTGGCGCCGGCCAGGGCCTGGGGCGACAGGTGAATTCCAGGCTCGAGCGACGGCATCGCCGGAGCCGTTCCGCGCGCAATCGAAGCTGCGTCGGTGACGACGACCTGGGTGCGGAGGCCATCGATTGTTTGAGGAACGGCGGCGTCGGCGCGATCGACATAGACGATGACAGCGGGATTGCCCGGCGCATCAAGGCTGCTGCCCGGAGCCGCGCCCAGAATGCCGGCTCCATGCAGGGCTGCGCCCGCGCCTTCGGCTGCGGCCTGCGCCTGTTGCTGCGCCGAGGCCGTCAGGTGCGGAGGATCGGCCGGCACCGCGGGATCGTAGCGCAGGCAGGCAATGGAATGGGGCGAATTCGTGCCTACCAGGCTCAGATGCGTGCCGGATTGCGCGCCGAGCTCATTGAGAACATCGCCGATCGGATTCACGACGCTGAGGCCGTGTCCGTCGCCGTCGGTGCCGCCGGCAAAGTAGAGGCCGACGGCCTCGGCGTTGCTGGCGTCGAGCACCAGCGCGCCGGAGTCGCCGCTGTCAGTAAAGTGGGAGCCTCCGATGCCGATTTGGTTGACGAAGGTCTTCGTCGTGTAAGGCTGGGTCTCCGCGCAGTCGCGGTAGTAGTCCACCTTCACGGTGAGCGCGACGGCATCGATGCTGGAGCAGGTGAGGCCCGTGGTGCGGCCGCTCTTGGCCACATCCATGCCGAGGTTGGCGGCGTTGAGCGTCTCGCCGCGCCCGGCCATCGGGGGAGCCGCTCCGAGCGCCTGGGATGAGCCAGGAGCGCCGAGTTCCAGGATGCTGCCCGAGGGATCGACGGCTCCCGGGGCCGCGGTGGCCAGGGCCGCATCGACGTTCGTCTGCGAAGACTGCAGGGGCACAAAATACTTCAGCGTGGCCAGCGGGTGGAGGGTCGAGCCAGGGCGCGAGAGCGGCGTGCAGGCGCCATCCATGAGTCCAGGCTGATCGATGGTGTCGCCCACGTGGGCCTGATCGGATTCGGCGAGCACGTGATTGTTGCTCAGGATGTACTCGTTTTTCTGCTCGTCCTCGACCAGGGCGCCGAGGGTTCCACCGCAGCAGTCGGCCACGTACGAGTTGCCATCCTTGTCTTCATACGTGTCGAAATCGCCGTCGTTGCCGCCCGAGGTGCCCAGCGATGCCATGCCCGTCTGAATGCTCTGGTTCGCGACAGGATTGCTGACGATGCCGCGGTTGTTCACGATCACGTGCAAGGGCGAGGTGATCCTGCTGCCATCGACCGCGGCCACCACATACACGTCGCGCACGGGAGTCGCCGTCGGCGCGGTGTAGGTGACGGTGCAGGTGGTGTACTGCTCGGCGCTGCGCTGGCAATCGGAGGCGCTCAGCGTCCCCAGCACACCGGCTGCGGCGGCGCCGCCACTGGGAGACGACTCGAGCAACCAGTGCACCTGGCCCGCGTTGACTTCGGCGATCTGCGCCGTGACTTCGGCGGAAGCGCCTGGCGTGAGGGCAAGATTTTGGGGCAGCAGCGGCTGAACGAATCCGGGATGCACGAGGAGGGTGGCGAAGGCCGTGCTGGTGGGATCGCCGGCCAGGGATGCCTGCACCCGCACGGAAATTTCATTCGCGGAAAGCGAACCCGGCGCGGTGTAGATGCCCTGCGCATCCACCTGGCCTTCGCCGAGGCTCGGCGCATTGGTTCCGGAAGCGATGCTCCACCGCACGGGCGCGGCCTGGCCGGAGGGCAATGCGGCGCGCAGAGCGATCTGTCCGTTGGTATTGGTCGTGACGGCAGAGGCCGAGAGAGAGAAAGCCGCACTCCCGCTCGCGGCAGGGCCGGCCATGGTGCCGCATCCGGCAACGGCCAGTGCGAGCACACCGAGGGCAGCACGAGTTAAAACGCCACGGGCCATGAGGAGCCAGTCAGAACTCTATCTTAGAGCGAAAACCAGCAAATCGTGCCCCTTTCACCGCCAGCCGGAAGGGCTTTCCCTGGACGGACACCCGCATTGGGGGATGCGGGTGCGGGATACGGGGCTGCTCGTTTCGCTCCGATCCTGGCTCCGTCCTGCAAAAACAACAAAAGGAGCGCACGCTGGCGCTCCTTGTTTCCGGCAAAGTCGACTTTTTTTTCGAGCTTACGCCGCAATATTTGTCTTGCGCTCGGCGGTGGCCGTCAGCAACTGCGGCACTCCAGCCGGAATGGGGACCACCACTCTCACTTCGCCCGCGCGGGCAGCCTTCAGGCGCCGAACTTCCCAGTTCGTGAGCGGGCGCATTTCCTTCGCGGAATAGTAGACCTGCTTTCCGCAGTCGAGGCAGACCATGTAGGTCTCCTCGTGGATGGTAAAGGGACGCGTCAGGCGGCCATGGCTACATCCGAAGAGGATCTCCGAAAAGAAACTCACAATCGCTCGAATCCAGGCAGTTAACGTACGCATAAGAAGTACACGCCCTCCCTTCTTCATCGTGTCGGTGCGCAACTCTTCAGATGCTCAATTGTGCAGAATGTCGCCTTTACATTTCGAGAAATTTTGGTCACAAAGCCCGGATTACGAGTTTCCCGAAGTGTGCGCCGGCCTCCATGTGGCGCAGAGCGGCCGGTAAGTCAGGGAAGGCAAATGTCTTATCGACGACGGGCTGGAGGCGATGCTGGGAAACAGCCAAATTCATGCTGTCGAAATCTGCCCGGGAACCGACGTAGATTCCGGTCAGCCGCACCTGCTTATGGAGCAAAAGAGGGATCTCAAGGCTCTCGGAGGACTGGCTGAGGACCCCAATCTGGGCCACGGCGCCGCCGATGCGCACGGCGCGGAGCGAGCGCGTGAAGGTACCCGCGCCGCCCACTTCGACCACGAGATCCGCGCCGCGGCCGCCGGTTTGCTCCATCACCCACTTCTCCCAGTCAGGATGCGCGCGATAATTCAGGCCTGCATCGAGGCCGAGTTTCTTCGCGCGCGCCAGCTTCTCATCGCTGCCGGAAGTGCCGAGCACACGCGCGCCCATCAGCTTTGCAAACTGCAGCGCGAAGAGCGACACGCCGCCGGTTCCCTGGATCAGCACCGTATCGCCGGCCTTCACGCGGCCTGCGCGCACCACCGCGTTCCACGCCGTCACGCCCGCGCACGGCAGCGTTGCGGCTTCTTCGTAAGAAAGATGTTCGGGGATGCGCACGACACCGTCTTCGCGCAGCACGACGAGCTGCGACAGCATGCCGTCGATGTCGCCGCCGAGCGCTCCGCGAATCTTCGCGGCGTCGGGTTCGCCGTCGATCCAGTTCTGCATGAAGATGCCGGCGACTCGATCCCCTGCCTTTACGCGCGTGACGCCTTCGCCGACCGCAATGACTTCGCCGGCGCCATCGGATGCTGGAATGCGCGGCAGAACCATCTTTGGGTTGTAGCGGCCGAGCACGACCATGAGATCGCGAAAATTCAGCGAAACCGCGTGCACGCGAATGAGCACTTCGCCGCGCTTCGGCTGCGGATCGGGCAGCGGCGCCAACTCGAGATGGTCGATGCCAAAGGATGGAATACGCCAGGCTTGCATGACCTTA